>JBKJRF010000028.1:0-4265 GCA_046594825.1 Methylotenera sp. | reverse complement strand
ATGATGGAGATCAAGCAGTAAGGCCTGTCCCGCAACAGCAAGAGACACAAAGGCAAGCACAGCCCACGACAAACCAACGTGAGCAGCAAATGCAAAGACCTGAAAGCCACAGGCAAGAGCAGCTAGGCGAAGTGCAAAGGCCGCAAAGTGATGAGAAGAAAAATCAAGGCCAAGAACAGCGTCAGCAAGGCAATGACATTAATTCTAGATCAAAACAGAACCAAGATTATGAGCGAGGTCAGGATCAAGACCGAGGTGGGGGTCGCAATAATTAAGTAGGTTATATTAAGATTTAATTGATAATAAAAATCTGTCGGTTAAGTGCGTTAGCACACAGAATTCTCTTTATGAAACAAGGATAATTAGTTAATAACGATTTCAACTGATAAACATGCAGGTCACTCAAATTTTGGCCTTCATGTTTTCTAATTCGCCTTAATATTAATATGGAGTGTACAACTATGAAACAATTTAAATACATTTTGAGCATTATGCTTGTTGCTATATTCGCAGCAGTTCTCGGATGCGCTTCAACAGCGAAGAAAGAAGGCACTGGTGAATATATTGAAGACAGCGTGATTACCACAAAGGTAAAAGCTGCTGTATTGAATGAGCCCACCTTGAAATCTTCTGAGATACACGTTCAAACATTTAAGGGCGTGGTTAAACTTAGTGGGTTTGTAAGTTCAGAAGCCGATATTAAGAAGGCTGCTGAAATTGCAAGAGAAGTTAAAGGCGTGACATCAGTGAAAAATGATATGCATCTTAAAGCTAAGTAGTTAGCTTTATGCGTAATCAAAAGACAAGGTGCATGGTTAGTAACCATGCACCTTGTCTTTTGATAGCATACTTTAGTCTCTAATTTAACGTGGATGTTTGTTTTGTAGATAAAATGCGGGAATATGTTTCTTTGTCGGTTTTGTAGCAAATGCAAGATACAGCTTCAAGGCCAGCAATATCAAGAATTTTAATCTGGCCTCGGCAATAGCTGATGAGTTTTCTCTCTTGTAACGAACCTGCCGCTTTAGTGACACCGACTCGTCGAACCCCAAGCATTTGCGCAAGCAACTCTTGAGTAATATAAAACTCTTTGCTGTGCTTTCTATCTTTAATCATCAGTAATAAACGGGCAAGTCGCTCTTCAACTACGTGAAAACGGTTACATACATTGGCTTGTACTAGCTGGCTGAAGGATATGTATATATAACGTTTAAACCGTAGTTGCAATTCAGGACCTTGTTGTAGTTTTTCGAGAAAAATTTGTTTACTGATACGCAGTGCTGAACCCTCACTTTGAACTAATGCCGGTAATGGTGCGATATCTGTTCCTAGCATAAGCGTAATTCCAAGCATTCCTTCATTACCTATCAATGCCACTTTCATACCGGAGTTGCCATCCAATGGGTTTACTAAAACAATGGTATTTTCAGTTGGAAAATATACATACTGAATAGCGTCGCCAGCTTTATAGATTACTTCGCCAACCGTGAGTTTTACTGACTCACAGTGTGCAGTGAAACTTTGTCGTTCTTCGCTTGGTAAGCCATCTAATAATTTATTGTTAGTTTTAATACTCTGATTGAATGCTATCTCTTCATTGAACTGCGTTTGTAGGTTGAATTGCATTTGTAGTCTCCTGCAATGTTTACTGCTCTATATGGAAATTAACTAGCAACCTACAGTGACTGAATAATTAGGGTGATGAAATTTTTATGAGTCAATAACAGAGATTGCGGCAAATTAGATTACGAGAGCGAATGCTAAATAATCAAAAATATAAAATATCTTAGAAATATTTAGCGGTCTGTTCGGTGGCACACATATTATTTAGATAACAGTATTTATTAAATATATGCTGCATTGTTAGCAAGTATTAGGGTGCGTTTAGTGATTCATTAGTTCTGTACGACAGCACACGGACAAGCATTTAAAACCTAAGTAATTTATTTATACACGCTTAAATATGAAGCATATTTTTAATGCGGCCTTATGGCGAAATGATCGTCATATCACTAAATGTATAGGAATCAAAATGAACTGGGATCAAATTGAAGGTAATTGGAAGCAACTGAAAGGTAACGTTAAACAGCAGTGGGGCAAACTTACGGACGATCAACTTGACGTGATTGCCGGTAAACGCGATGAACTATCTGGAAAACTTCAGGACGTATGTGGATTAAGCAAAGAGGATGCACATCAGCAACTTTCCGACTGGCAAGACATGTTAACAAATCTAGGTAAATCAGATAAAGAAATTGCTGATGCCCAAGCTAAAAAAGCTAACAGTTTGCATTCTGATTAGACTTATCAAACGTCAATTTAGATGCCATTACGCAAATGAACTAAGTTGTATTGAGTTATTTGCGTAGTAGCAAAAAATGCTTCAGATCATCTGCTTAATAACACCATCAATATCTAAATGTAAGGTCTATGTGCGATAGCAAACAGACCAATTACACAAATCTCCGTATTCTGAATTCCACATTCTATCAATCGATTCAAAGGAAAAAAACAATGAAAAATTTTAACATTACTGCACTTGCTTTAGCTTTAGGCCTGGCTTTCAGTATGACAGCTACTGCTGAAAGCATGTCTAAAGAGCAATATAAACTGCATGAAAAAAACATCAATGCAGAATACAAATCTGCAAGAGTTAGATGTGAGTCACTTGCAGGTAATGCTGAAGATATTTGTGATGCAGAAGAAAAAGGTAAAAGAAATGTTTCAAGGGCAGAGCTTGAGCAAAATTACACACCAACTGTAAAAACTCGCTATAACTTACATGTTGCCAAAGCAGAGGCTGATTATGCAGTTGCGATGCAAAAGTGTGATGACAAGGGCGGTAATGAAGCAGATGTTTGCGTAAAAGAAGCAAAAGCAAACAAAGTGCATGCAGTTGCTGATGCCCAGACAGAAATGAGTACTTCAAAAGTAAATGCAGTGGCAGCCGAGAAATCTACTGAGGCTAATGAAAAAGCAATGGAGAAATCTAATGATGCACGTAAAGATGCCACTATGGAAAAGCGCAAAGCCGACTATGCTGTAGCGAAGGAAAAATGCGACGCATTGGCCGGCAATGCAAAGGATTTGTGTATGAGCGATGCCAAAATGCAGTTTGGCAAGTGATTAGTATTTAGTGGAATTATAAGACTTTAAAGTGAAAGTGATCCTAGAAAAGTACTGCTCTTTCACTTTAGATTTCAACTTAATCCGCTAAATCAGAGGAGATTTACTATGCTTAACTTGACAGCATTAGTTTTAATTGGTTTATGGATCATCGGACTAATTAATGGACACACATTTGGTGGAAGTATTCATATTCTAGTAGTCATGGGCATTATAGTTTTTCTTTATAAAAGCTCTAGAAGACCTCATCATTATTGAAAAAGTACCCTTAAAAAATAAGTAAGTATTTATAAGAGCATATGAAAAGTCAAACGATGATGATGTTAATAAATTTAAGGAGATAAAAAATGCAACGAATTAGAAATGATGACTCTTTCGGAAACTCAATCCAAAACCTAAATACGCTTTCAGATATCAAAACGTTACGTGCTCGTGCTCGTAAACACATAGAAGAAGGTGCAGTGACCACCGGTTATGCGGCTAATCGTGAAAAGGTGATTGGATTGCTAAATGAAGCTTTAGCCACTGAATTAGTGTGCGTATTACGTTATAAGCGCCATTACTTTATGGCCAAAGGTATTCATTCTGAGCCAGTAAAAGCTGAGTTTCTTGAACACGCTAACGAAGAGATGGCGCATGCTGATCGTATTGCTAAACGTATAACTGAGCTAGGTGGTGAACCAGACTTTTCACCTAATGGTTTAAGTGGCCGCAGTCATGCTGAATATGTGGCTGGTAATACGCTTAATGAAATGATTAAAGAAGATCTAATAGCAGAACGAATTGCGATTGAAAGCTATCGAGAAATGATTGCTTATTTAGGTGATGCTGACCCAACTACACAACGGATGTTAAAAGAAATTCTCGCGATGGAAGAAGAGCACGCAGATGACCTTGCTTCGCTAATGGAAAACATGAGGGCTTAAAAAAGAACGGTCTTAAATTAAATGCTATGTCATTTAGGTAACTTCACTTTTCTTAATTTGGCTAGCTTGTAAGACACAATTCCATTTTTAAGAGAATAAAACGTAGTGAAAATAAAATTAGAATTTATGCTGCCACATATTGAAGCTGCTGAGCTTGCAGGCGACCAAATGTTGCTTGCACGGGTTGAAGATAAGTATATTCACTTTCTGGCG
>JBKJRF010000157.1:0-3169 GCA_046594825.1 Methylotenera sp. | reverse complement strand
ACAGTGATGAAGATATAACAATGGAACGTGGATATTGGATTAGAAGTAAACCAGTGTATAACTCATTGGCTTGGCACGAAAAAGCCACTGCACACTTAGTAATAGCGCAGGGTCATGGTGGAATGGCGGTGCTCAAACTGTTTCAACAAATGCATCCAAAGCAGCCGATTATTGTGATTTATGCCAAAACTGAATCGGGTACTGATTACGCAAATATTCTCAGTAAGGTAGTACCTGAAGGTTTGCAAATACAGAATGACCAGCAAGCAGTGCTAGTTTCTTTAAAGGCTATTCTGCCCAGTATGTATATGGGGTTACGTCTTTATGTTGCTGGGTCAGAGGGGTTTATCTGGTCTGTCGCAGAGGTTGTCAAAATGTACGGCATTGAAGATGCCGACATCATGAAAGAGTTAACCACTACGCTTGCCAGGTCTGTTTACTGTGTGCATTGCAAAACCATTACTCACAATATTACAACCAATGTAGGTAAATGCGCAGGCTGTGAGCGCATGCTTTTCGTAAGGGATCATTTTTCCCGTCGTTTGGGTGCTTATATGGGATTAATGGTAGATGCTGAGTCTCCAGGTGAATTACCAGAGATCGAGGAGATTTATCCATGAATATGATCAATATAAAAGTTGCTGCTATAGAGCAAGTGACGCCTTTAGTGAAACATTTTACTTTCGTTAAAGAGGATGGCTCAGAATTCACTGCATTCTCTGGTGGTAGCCATGTTGTAGTATCGCTCGACATTGGCGGACGTGTGCATCGCAATCCTTACTCGTTGATGGGTTCGCCTGAGGATACTTCTGCTTATCATATTTCCGTACGTCGCCAAGAGAACTCTAGGGGCGGCTCTCTGTTTATGCACGAAAACGTCACTGTAGGGATGTCTTTCAAGATTACTTATCCAGTCAATCTTTTTGCGATTTCAAAAAAAGGCCGTAAACATATTTTGATCGCTGGTGGTATTGGTATTACACCATTTATGTCGCAGATTGCAGACCTGAAAAGAACAGGTGCGGATTTTGAATTGCATTATGCTTTCAGGTCGCCCGAGCATGGCGCTTTCGCAAACCAGCTTCAACAGAATTGCGGTGATAAATTCCACTGTTATACCGATAGTAATGGCGAGCGTTTAAATCTGAATGAGTTATTAAGCAAGCAGCCTTTAGGTACGCATGTATATGTTTGTGGACCTAACTCAATGGTGGTTGCTGTACTGGAAACCGCTAGAAACCTCGGTTGGCCTGAAAACCATATACATAGTGAGCAATTCCTTGCACCTCCGATAGGTGAACCCTTCAAGATGCAGCTAGCAAGATCAAATAAAGAGATTCTGGTGCCTGCTGAAATGAGCATGCTGGAGGCGATAGAAGCCGCTGGTGTAGAAGCTGATTTCTTATGTCGTGGCGGTGTATGCGGTCGCTGTGAATTGCAGGTGCTGGAAACAGACGGTGCGTTATTGCATAACGATCACTTTTTGACAGACGCAGAGAAAGCTTCATGCAAGAAAATTATGCCATGCGTTTCACGTGCTAAATGTGAACGTTTGGTTTTGGATATTTAATTGAGCATTACCTCATTCAATGACATCAGTACCTAAATGAGAGCGTAAAGGTGAACGATATGGCATTAGCATTTAAACAAGAAACATTTCGCGATGATTACACTTATAGTAATTCGCCGCGTGAGATCAAAAGGTTTCCTTTCCCGTTTGCAGAAGACCAGTATATGTACTCAGTTAATATTGAGCCGCATGTTAAAGGCAAAGAAGGGTCAGTAGTTGAATTTGCGCTTGATATAGATGAGCACTATGTTGCTGAGTGCATTGATAAAAAAATCACCCTAGAGCAGGACCCCGGCAGGTATGAATCATTACCGCATATGATGGATGCGCAATGGGACTTTGTCGAACTGTCTATGGAGGCACTTGCACGTGATTATCCAGAACATTTTTCTTTGAAAAAAAATGGACATCAATGGACTTGGGAAAACAAGCCGCTAGGTATTAAAGATACTTTCACGTTTGGTGATGCTTCCACATTGCCTATGGATCCGTTTGAATACATGGGCCGGCAAGCGCAGGGTGATTTTGTGCTTCTTGATCAGCGTGATGAAACACTCTATGCCGATGCTGGATTTGTGACTACACAAGCAGATTGGTCACTTGCATTTAATGTAGGCATGTCGTGGAAGGAATGGCATGGCCCAGTACCGCGCGTGACCGAATTAGGTGTAATGGATAGAGCTTTGAAATATTTGCTCAACTTACAGCTTGGTAGCCCAGTACGTAGGCTTAATTGGACGATGACCATCAATCCACGCTTAGATACCTCACCTGAAAACTATCCGCATTGGGGTGGCGACCGTAATACAGTGACCGCAGAAAACGTTGGCGATCTTGTACATCTGCGTGTTGAATTACAGACTCTATTTAGGTTGCCACGCAGTAACGGCATTATGTTTGGTGTGCGCTGCTACCTTATTAGCCTTAATGAAATTGCAACTTATCCACGTTGGGCGAAGCGTCTGCATCGCGTACTCAAAGGATTGCACCCTGATTTGATTGAATATAAAGGGATGACTAAATTTCATCCTACCGCCGTGAATTGGCTAGCTAGTTTTGATGATGGCGCAGCGTTAGAAATAGGAACGCAGCCAGAATAAAAGCTCGACTATGATTGTTGTGATAGGTTGTTAACGTTGTAGCGCTGGTTTGGAATCTCGGTAATAAAGCCTTCCAGCGCTAACAACTCACCGGTGCTGGAAAATATTCCTCGACCATGCTCTTGTACTAATTTAGTTTCGCCTTTACGAGTAATGATCCTGTAGATGAGCTTAAACTCTTCACTACTACTCATTTGCTGTTTGACTGACTCCCAAACAGCAGTTCTGTCATCAGGGTGAATGATTAAATTAAAGGTTAGATTTGGGTCGTTAATCAAATCAAGAGGGTCATATCCTGTCACATCAATGCAGCCATCGCTTACAAATTCAAACGTCCAGGAACGGTCGTTTCTGCCACGATAGACCATACCTGGGATGTTGTTTAGCAGTGAGTTTAAGGCGCGGCGGTTAGCAAACTGACTGGCTTCCGCTTCTTTATTGTGCTGGATGTCTGTCATGGTACCAATGATACTGGTTCTTTCGCCAATTGAGGTGGAGG
>JBKJRF010000003.1:0-4345 GCA_046594825.1 Methylotenera sp. | reverse complement strand
TGAAGATAAAGCTGATGCTAAACCTAAAGCCAAATCTGCAAAAGCTAAAGAAACTGCTGCGCAAGTGCCAGATGACGGTGCTGCAACTGCTGGTACAACCAACCTTGGCGCATTATTAAAAGCCAAATTTGACAGCAAAAAATAAGCACTTTTGTAGATAAAGGCACATAAGCATGACTAAATCTGAGTTAATCACCTTGCTTGCTGAGCGTTTTCCGCAATTAGTGGTGAAAGATGCTGAACTATCAGTAAAAGCGATTTTGGATGCGATGTCTGATAATCTTGCCACTGGCGAGCGTATCGAGATACGTGGCTTTGGAAGCTTTAGTTTAAATTACCGTCCACCACGTTTGGGTCGTAACCCGAAAACTGGCAGTAAAGTACAGGTACCTGAGAAACATGTACCTCACTTTAAAGCAGGTAAAGAGTTGCGTGAGCGTGTAGACCTAGGTTAAGTAGCCTTAACGTTAAGGTTTTAAAACTAAAGCTTTTACTTTAAATTGTAGTTTCATAAAAAACGGCAGCTTGAGGCTGCCGTTTTTTATTGTCTTTAAGACTTACAAAATACTTATAAATTCTAACGAAAAATAAGCAAAAATAGCTAAAATCAACCATGCAGACTGATTTGCGTTAAAATTATATTCTTATGCAAACCATCAACAATATCCACTTATCCAAACATCAATGTATCCATTTCAAATGGACCTCCCTCAATAAAAAAGTGTATCTTTATGGAATTTGAATTTTGGTGGTTATTACTACTACCGCTGTTTTTCAGCTTAGGTTGGTTAGCTGCCAGGGTGGACCTCAAACAGCTACTGGCTGAATCTACTGCATTGCCTGCTGCTTATTTTAAGGGCTTAAATTTTCTCATTACTAATCAACACGATAAAGCAATTGAAGCTTTTAGCGAGGCAGTGCAAGCCAATACCGATTCACTTGAACTGCATTTTGCATTAGGTAGCTTATTTCGCCGACGCGGTGAAGTTGACCGCGCGATTCATTTACACCTAAATTTACTAGAAAAGAATGAACTCGAACCTCAGCAAAAATTAGCAGTGACAGCTGAGTTAGCACAAGATTATCTTAAAGCTGGTCTGCTTGACCGTGCTGAAGAACTGTTTGAATCGCTAGATGATGACAGATACCGCCAACCTGCACTGCGCGCTTTGCTTGAAATCTATGTGCGTGAACGCGAATGGGAGCGTGCAATTAAAGCTGCAACAGAGTTAGAACGGCTTTCAGGGGTGCCATTTCGTGTTGAAGTTTCGCATTATTACTGCGAAATGGCAGTTAAATCCATATTGGCGAATGATACGCATACTGCCCGATTTGAACTTGAACAAGCACTAAATGCCAATAAAAATTGCGTGCGCGCAAACGTATTATTAGGTGATTTAGAAGCGGAAGCTGGTGCTCATAAACAAGCCATCTCTACTTGGAAGCGCATTGAGTTTCAAAAACCTGAGTATTTAGGCTTAATCGCGCCTAAATTGCTAAGTAGTTATCGTGCACTTAACCAAACACAGGATGGCTTAAATTTATTACAAGCTTATCTTCAAACTTATAAGCTGGCATCACTCGTTAGTGTCCTTTACGAGGCTACACTAGCTGAAGAAGGCGCTGAAAGTGCTGCCAGATTAGCCCGTAATGAATTGATTAAAAAACCTAGCTTGAATACTCTCGACCAACTATTACAGGCGCGCGCTATTGTAGAAACCAGTCATCCACAAGGTGCGAATCAAGACACACAGTTGATGCAACAAGCTGTACGTCATGCCATTGGGAATAAAACTGCTTATCATTGTGAGCAATGTGGTTTCAAGGCTAAATACCACCACTGGCAATGCCCTGCTTGTAACGCTTGGGAAGCATTACCTGCCGAACCAGCGACAATTTAGTACGACACCTTATAAATATTGCTGTGTTTGCAAATACATAATTGACTATGAATAATCTATCAACACTAAATAACCCCAACGACCCTAAAATTATTGTCGCCCTCGATTATGCCGATGCCGCAAGCGCACTCAAGTTAGTGAATCAATTAGATACTACACTTTGTAGGCTAAAAGTAGGTAAAGAACTTTTTACTGCAGTAGGTCCACAATTTATTGAAACACTAACACGTGCAAATTTTGGTGTATTTTTAGATTTAAAATTTCACGACATCCCCAATACTGTAGCAAAAGCTTGTACCGCAGCCAGTAATTTAGGCGTATGGATGCTCAATGTACATGCCAGTGGCGGCTTAGAAATGATGCAAGCTGCGCGTACTGCTGTAGACAGCACTGATACGAAACCATTATTAATTGCCGTGACCGTGCTCACCAGTATGAATCAAGCTGGGCTCAATAAAATTGGCATTCAAACTGATTTAGCAACCCATGTACTTAACCTTGCTAGACTTACACAAGAAGCGGGTTTAGATGGTGTGGTATGTTCAGCGCTTGAAGCGCACATGTTGCGCACCCAATTAGGTAGTGAATTTTGCCTGGTAACGCCAGGTATACGCCCTGCAAAGGTCAACCAAGATGATCAATCTCGCGTTGTTACTCCTGTAAATGCATTAAGCATGGGCGCTAGCTATTTAGTAATCGGTAGACCTATCACACAAGCGTTAGATCCGCTGAAAGCACTAGAGGCAATACATGCCGAATGTGTGAATTTATAATTGTAAGGTTCGAGCAAGCTAGCTATGACATCATAAAATTTCATAATGTCACTATCTGCAGACTAATATTATTTAAGCTATGATTAACACTGCATTGTTTATATGTTTTTAAGAAGCACCTATTAATTATCAGTTATAAAACTATGGAGAATCAAAAATGAAAAAAATGTTATTAGCATTGGTTGCTTTGTTAAGCTTTAGTCTAAGTGCGCTTGCTGGCGTAAATATAAATACTGCAACACAAGCTGAACTTGAAAGTTTAGATGGCATAGGTCCTGTAAAAGCACAGGCGATTATTGATTATCGTAAGAAAAATGGTGGATTCAAGTCTGTAGATGAACTTGAAAAAGTAGATGGTGTTGGCCCTGTTACATTAGCACATGTACGTAAAGATGTTTCAACCAGTGGTGCAACAACTGTTGTGGCAAAACCAGCGGATAGCAAAACAGCTAAAGATGCTAAACCAGCTAAAGAAACCAAACCAACTAAAGATGCAAAAGCAGCTGAGTTAGCAACGCCAGCTGCAAAACCTATGGCAGCAGAAAAACCTGTTAAAGCGGAAAAAGCAACAAAAGCGACTACTGAGGCTAAACCAGCTAAAGTAGAAGATACAGCTAAAGCAGCTAAAAAAGCCGCGGCTGATAAAAAAGCTGCAGACCAAAAAGCTGCCGCTGACGAGAAAAAAGCAGCTAAAAAAGCCGCCGCTGATGCAAAAAAAGCCGCTACAGCAGACAAGAAACCAACTGACGCTAAAGCAACAACCAAGTAACGGTTCGAATGAAGCTTAAATAATATTACAAATTATTTAAGCTTTAAAAAATACTGGTTTATTTAGTTATAAAAAAAGCCCCTCATAAGGGGCTTTTTTTATTCTGTGTGATTTCTAACGCTCATCATCGTGATGATGTTTATGTTTGTAATGCCCTTTACCACGTTTATATTTATGATCATCGTCATAAGATCCTCCTGATTTAGCAGATGCATTCACAGAAGGCTCTGCAACAACTTTACCTAAAGTTGCACCGCCAGCACCACCAAGACCAGCACCCACAACCGCACCAGTTCCACTGCCACTTACTTGACGGCCAACATATGCACCACCGGCACCACCAGCTGCACCGCCAACAATTGCACCAGTTTGGCCTTTGCCTTTGGTAGTAACTGCACCGCCAACGCCACCGCCTACTGCACCGCCGAGCACTTCACCAGTATTACCGCCTACAGCTCCACCGAGTGCAGTTCCTACAGCAGCACCCAAGCCACCACCAACTGCTGTTTTAGCATTGCTATCTGCAGCCATAGCCTGACCAGACAATAATAAGATTACCAATAAAGGCACTTTAATAAATTTCATGACAACATCCCTTTTATATAAAAAAACAGCTTAAGTACAAATTTTATAATTTAACTACTTCAAAACGAATCAGCAAACGCTGATATTAATGTAGGAATATTCTTACAAAAATTGATGTTTTGATATCATTTAACGCGCATACCTGCTTGTGCGCCTACATCAGCCGACAATATAAATGGTCCACCTTGCTCATCACTAGCCGCCAGCACCATGCCTTCACTCATGCCAAATTTCATTTTACGCGGTGCTAAATTAGCGACCATCACAGTTAAGCGCCCTACCAAAGTAGACGGATCGTAAGCAGATTTAATCCCGGC
>JBKJRF010000158.1:0-8334 GCA_046594825.1 Methylotenera sp. | reverse complement strand
TTATTCAAGGTATGGCAATAGCTATTCGCGCGGGTGCTACTAAAGCTATTTTTGATAGTACGATAGGGATACACCCGACAGCCGCCGAAGAGTTTGTAACGATGCGTAAGCCAGTTGGTTAATCTTGTTTACCTAAAGTTAAATTTCAAATAAACATTTATATGACGCATTTTGCTTAGCTAATGCGTCATATTGTTTTAGATAAACATCTCACATAAAGCCTCATCATTCGATGCATCCACTACAGTCAACTACTGCAAGTAGTGGGGTATTTGAACTGTCAAAATCTTTTTAAATTTAGTGATTTTTCTCATTAGTTATTATTTTATGATGACAAATCATCATAATTACTTTATCAGAGACAATGGTTTCACTGACAGTAGTGTTGATATTATGACATTTGCTTGATGGCTATAATATTTAACTCATTGATTAATAAGTTAAATATTTTAATATTAAATTGGCATTCAATTTGCAAATACTAGATTTAGTAATTTGAAAATTGGAAGGTCAAAAAATGTTAATAAAAATGATTAAAACGATGGTTCTGGTAGTGTTTACTGTGGCTCCAGCATTGGCCATGGCAGGCGTTAATCCAATTCCGGAAGTTAAAAGTAGTTCATTGGTAATTGAGAAAAGTGTTTTTAAGGATGGCGCAGCAATTCAGATGGCAAAAGTTGAGCAAGAAGTCGTTCGCTCTTCACATAACAAAGAAGCAGTTAACAAAGTAGCAGAAAAAGACCAATCATCAACACCAGTAAGCGGGTGGTTTCTGTTTAGTGCATTGCTTGGTTTTGTGCTGTTATCTAATCGTCTTACTATATAGGTTTGTAGTTAGTATGTTGTTTTCAAGAGCTAGGCAAATAGACACTTGGCTGAAATTGAGTCGAATGCCAAGGTGTCTATTTTGCACTGTATTTAACTATTGATTTAACTTAAATCAGTAATCTTTTAGATAAACATACCGCCGGAAGCTTCAATACGCTGCGCATTTACCCAGCGGTTATCATCAGATAATAGCGAAGCAATCACACCACCAATATCATCCGGCAAACCTACACGGCCCAATGCTGTTTGGCTAGCGACAAAGTTATTCAATTGGCTGTTATCTCGCACTGCGCCACCACCAAAGTCAGTTTCAATTGCGCCTGGAGCAACCACGTTTACTGTAATGCCACGAGCGCCTAGCTCTTTGGCTAAATATTTTGTTAAAGTTTCTATGGCACCTTTCATCGTTGCATAACTGTGTAAGCCCTGCATATTTAAAGACGCATGGTGAGCCTACTAAAATTGAGGAGTTAGCTAAACATTTCATTATTTACTATGCAACTGTATTAGGTGCTAGATCTGCAAGTTGGGAATATTTTGATGGCGAAAAATATGCAGCACTAAAAATGAAATCTCTAATTACCGTCAATAGTAGCGATACTTATACAGCGGCTTGTTTGGAAGGCTTAGGAATTATTCAAGTGCCATTAGCTGTTCTAAAGCATTATATTGAAGATGGTAGATTGGTAGAGATATTAAAAAATTACAAAGCTGAGCCCATACTAGTTTCGCTTCTATATCCTAATCGAAGAAATCAGCCAAAACGTGTGAAAGTTTTTATGGATTGGATCACAGAAGTTATGCAAGAGTACATAGAGTAAGCAGGCAAGAAAACGGGGCCTAAGCCCCGTTTTTTTACTACTATTGAATTACATATTAAAATATAGTTAATTATTCAACTACGATATCATTTTTAACGCCTGTTACACCTTTTACGCTTTTAGCAATTTTCACTGCTTGTTCAGCCTCAGCAGCAGATTTAGCCTTGCCTGAAAGTTGCACTAGACCGTTACTATCTGTTTCAACTTTAATATTTGTGGCGCTTACAGATTTATCTTTAGCAAAATCTGCTTTGATTTTAGTAGTGATAACTGCATCACCCATTTTGGTTGAAACGCTATCGCCTTCAGCTGCAAAAGTAGCCACAGGGATCATTAAAGTACCAATAATAAAAAGACTTTTAAGATTAATTTTCATGATATTTCCTTTACATAATTAAGTAAGATATGTGTAAAACACGAACCCATTTTAAGGATATGAAAATATTAGCGAATAAGTACATGACTGATATTGGCGTAGGAATCTACTTACATTTAAATTTCTACTTTATTGAGTATGGCACTGTAAGTTGCTAGAAGATTTAAATTTAATTTTGCTACGAGCCATACTGAATAATGCTTCAGCGTTATGTAGCCAGCCTCTACCAAGGCTAGTAGAATTAATCATATGGGGTTAAGATGTAGGTAAGTTGTATGAAATTTTTTTGTCATCCCATGTGATGACATTGAAACTCCAAGTATATGGTTATCAATGGTAAACGAATCAATTATTTTTCGCAGATACTCATATCTTATCCTTAGTTTTTTGCTAATACTTGCCTATGTGGTTACTGGCAAGCTTGGTTTAATGCTGGCCCTGCCCCCAGGATATGCTTCTGCAATTTTCCCGCCAGCAGGTATTGCTATCGCGGTGTCATTTATTGCAGGCAAGAAATCATTTCCAGCAATTTTTTTAGGCTCTATATTTCTTAATATTTGGGTTGGCTATAGTACAAATCATGCAATAAATACTATTGGGCTGGAAGTTGCGCTACTCATTGCATTCGCTTCAGTGATGCAGGCTTGGATAGGTGGATGGTGTCTTAGGCACCGAATTGGTTGTCCAACAGCCCTTGATAGTCCGCGTGATGTCGTTAGTTTCTTCTTATGTTCTCCTGCAATCTGCCTTGTGAGTGCGAGCATTTCGGTGAGTGGATTATTTGCATTAGGTCTGATAGCAAAGTCTCACTTTATTGCTAGTTGGACTTCATGGTGGATAGGTGATTTTCTAGGCCTGATTGTGATGTTACCCATTAGTTTGGTTGCGATTGGTAGTCCAAGAGTGATATGGAGAAAGCGCCTTACTACTGTTGCCATACCTATGGCTATTGCCTTTGCATTACTCGTTATCATTTTTATTATGGTAAACAGATGGGAGAAGAAAGATTCGCTCATTGAATTTGAAGGGTTATCAAACCAATTATCTGAAGAGCTTCAAGTTCGTTTTGATTCACAAAAATCTGTATTGCTACAAACCAGTTGGTTGTTTACCTACCGAAATTTTAATCCCATCACGCGGCAAGATTTTCATCAATTTGTTAAGGAAACCCTTAAAGGATTTCCCATGATATCCGCTATAGAATGGGCGCCTAGAATTGTGGATTCTAAGCGTGCAGCATTTAATGCAGAGCAAATGAACGATTTTGACATTAAGGAAGTTGGAGCAAATAAAGCTTTAGTCCCTGCTTCAGTGCGAAGTTATTATTATCCACTTACCTATATAGAGCCTTTTACAAGTGACAAGCAGCCAGCTTTAGGGTTTGACCTTGCTTCGCTGCCTGATCGCAAGGCGACAATTCTCAAAGCACTTAAGGAAAACACGGCCGTAGCTACATCTCCAATACAGCTGATTAGCCAGCAAAGTACGGAGTCAGGCTTATTGTTAATATATCCAGTCAACGGTGCGGCACAAGAAGGTGTGGTATTGACTGTATTAAAGGCGCGTGATTTCTTGGGCGAGATATTTTTGCCCGTGCAAGCATCGTTGAATAGCCGTCTGGTTGATGTTGAGACTGGGTTGTCCTTATACGATGGATTCACTGGCGATAAGTCAGAAGTGTTGTTTACACGAAGGTTTGAGTTTGGCACTAGGCATTATCGATTGGAAACTACACCCACAGCGCTTTACTATGAGCAGCATCGTAGTTGGCAAAGTTGGAATATGCTCGCAATCGGCATATTCGGTACAGGCCTGATGGGTGCACTTTTGTTGCTTGGTACCGGATATACTGCGCGTGTCGAAGCCTTAGTTGAAGAGAAAACAGCAGCCTTTAAAGAAAGTTCTTCACGCTTTCAGGAAATCACCTCTACATTGGGGGAAGGTGTATACGTCATGGACAAAGACGGACTGATTACCTTTATCAATCCTGAAGCTCAACGCTTGTTAGGCTGGACTGAGGCGGAGTTGCTCGGACAGCATGCACATTTACTTATTCATTACAAAAAAATTGATCATTCGCCCTATCATGCTGAAGATTGCGAAATGCGCAATGTGATGAAATCAGGGTTACCATTTAAATCTAGCGAAGAAGTATTTTGGAAAAAAGATGGCACACTCATGAACATTAATGTGACTTCTGTGCCAATGTTCAGAAATAACGAAATTGTTGGTGCGGTAGTGGTTTTTGAAGACATTACAGACCGCAAAAAAACTGAGCACGCTTTGCGGGCAAGCGAGAAAAGTTTCAGGGAGATTATTGAATACGCCCCGATTGGTATGACCATCGTGTCTTTAGAGGGTAAATTTATCAAGGTCAACCAAAGTTTGTGTAATATTGTTGGTTACGATAATGATGAGCTGATAAAACTTACTTTTCAGGAAATTACCCACCCAGATGACTTATCTGTTGATCTTGGATATATACAACTTTTACTAGACGATAAGATTCAATCTTATCGCATGGAGAAGCGATACATTCGGAAAGATAAAACTATCGTTTGGGTTCAGCTTTCAGTGAGTATCTTTAGAGATGAAGACAATACCCCTTTATATTTTATATCCCAGATTGAAGACATTACCGAGCGTAAGGAGTTGCATGAAGAAGCACAGCAATACGCCTATCATGATGCCCTTACCAATTTACCTAATCGTCGAATGTTATTAAATAGGTTGCATCACTCGCTTGCTCAAGCTCAGCGCTATAAGCGGACGATGGGGCTACTCTTCCTAGATTTAGATCACTTTAAAAACATTAATGACTCTCTAGGACATGATGTGGGGGACATTATTCTCAAAGAAGTCGCTACCCGTTTATCCGCAAGTGTGCGTATTGACGATACCGTCTCCAGACAAGGTGGGGATGAATTTGTGATTATTTTGACAGAAATATCGCAAGTGCTAGATGCACAGTTAGTTGCAGAGAAAATCATTGATAAGTTTAAACAGCCTATTAAAGTCAATGATCAAGAGATTACAATCAGTACGAGTATTGGAATTGCTGTTCGTAGTAATGAGATGGAAGCTACTGTAGACGAACTAATGAAACATGCTGATATGGCCATGTATGAGGCTAAAGGCGCTGGCAGGAATAGGTACCATTTTTATTCAGATTAACTTTAATCCGTTTTAACTAGGACGAACAAGGTAAATCAATGATGCATATGCATACAGTATCACTGATAGACATACGGTGAATTAGGCACCGACGTTTATTCTTTATACCTTATTGAGCCCATTATCAACATAGGGCATAATCCATGCGAGGTACTTGAACATTCACTGTAACCACATTCAGAAGTTAGGGGTGCGTGGGACATTAATCATTAAGTGATAACAACTTGAAAAAAAAGACAGCAGTACAATCCGCACAGCTGCAACAGTTGCTCTCCGCAAGCAATACAGCACTGATTACCAGCACACTGCTTGCAACCATTCTTGCCTATATGCAGTACCAAGTGATTGCGCCTTCTGTAGTTCTTGCTTGGTATTCCTTCATTGTATTAGTCGCGCTTTCTCGAATAGTTCTTGTTGTTGCTTATAAATGGTCCCCGTCTGATGACTATTCCATTACCCATTCCTGGCTGATGAGGTTTCGTATTGGCGTTTTGGTGGCTGGTCTAGTGTGGGGTTCGGCTGGTTTTCTGATGTTCGCAACCAATGCTCCGCAGCATCAGATATTTCTAATCTTTATGATCGCGGGTCTGTCGGCGGGAGGTGTGATTTCATATTCGGCTGACCTTGTCAGTGCAATTATATTTTCCATTTCTGTTGTCATGCCTCTTGTTATTCGATTATTTATTGAAGGAGATAACTTATCACTGGCAATGAGCATGGCTGGAATACTATACCTGGGCTTCATTATTATGAGTCTGCGTCATATTAATCGAAACCTTTTGGAGAACATCGCTTTAAATATTGAAGTCAAGGCGCGCGAGGAAGCCGTGCGGGTAAGTGAGGGTCGCTACCGTTTGCTGCTTAACCATTCGCCAGTGGGGATTTTTCATTATGATACAAACCTCATCATTACTTATTGCAACAATCGTCTTGCCGATATTTTTCATAATTCAGTGGAAAATATCGTCAATGTGGACATGAAAGTTGTCCAAGATCGGTCCATATTGCCATCTTTGGATAAGGCGCTAGCAGGCGAAATTGGCTATTACGAAGGTTTTTATAATGCCACTCTTAGTAATGCAAAAAGATGGATAACCTTGACCTGCGCACCTTCACTGGATGGCGGTGGAAAGGTTGTGGGCGGTATTGCTATCCTTCAAGACATCACCGAGCGCAAGCAGGCGGCAGATGAAATTGAATATCTGGCATTTTATGATTCACTTACCCACTTGCCTAATCGGCGGCTTCTGTCCGATAGACTGAAGTGTACATTGGCTGCCAGTGAGCGTACCGGAAGAGATGGTGCAATACTGTTTCTTGACATTGATTATTTCAAGTTGCTTAACGATTCGCATGGCCATGATATGGGTGACTTGCTACTGCAGCAGGTAGCAAAACGCCTTTCGATCTGCCTACGTGCTGGTGACACCGTAGCCCGTTTTGGTGGTGACGAGTTTGTGGTAGTGGTGGAAAATTTAAGTGCGCAAGCCATTCAAGCAGCAACTCAGGTTAGTGTGATTAGCAATAAAATTCTGACTATCCTCAGCCAGCCCTATCAACTTGCTGCGTACGAATACCACAGCACATTTAGCATTGGTGCTGCTCTTTTCAGAGATCATGGGCAGTCTCATGAAGAGTTGCTGAAACATGCTGATATTGCCATGTACCAGGCCAAGAAAGCCGGTCGCAACACTATGCGTTTTTTCGATCCGCAGATGCAGAGCACCATCAATGCTCGTACAGACCTCGAACGTGAGCTACGCAAAGCGCTTGAGCTGCAGCAATTTCAGCTGTATTACCAAGTTCAGGTAGACAGTGCGCACTGTCCATTGGGTGCAGAAGTGTTAATCCGCTGGCTACATCCAGAGCGCGGTTTGGTGCCTCCCATTCAATTTATTTCCTTGGCAGAAGAGACAGGACTGATCCTGCCCATTGGCCAATGGGTGCTGGAAACGGCTTGTGCCCAACTCAAAGCATGGCAGCAAGATACGCTCACCCGTAATCTAACGCTGTCGGTAAACGTGAGTGCTAAACAATTCCGCCAAGCTGATTTTGTGGCTCAAGTACAAGCTACCATGCAACGCCATGCCATCAATCCATTGCAGCTCAAGTTAGAGCTGACAGAAAGTATATTGCTGGAGCACATTGAGGATACTATTGCTACTATGAACGCATTAAAAGAAATGGGGGTTAGGTTCTCTTTAGACGATTTTGGCACTGGCTATTCGTCGCTACAATACCTCAAACGCTTGCCGTTGTATCAACTCAAGATTGACCAGTCTTTTGTGCGCGATATTACCGTCGATAACAGTGACCAAGCCATTGTGTGCACCATTATCGCCATGGCACAAACGTTGAACCTAAACGTCATTGCCGAAGGGGTGGAGACGGAAGAGCAGCAACAATTGCTCCTGAGCAACGGTTGCAATACCTATCAAGGATATCTATTTGGAAAGCCAGTACCTATTGCGCAATTTGAGGCAGCACTGAAACCGTAAGCCAGTATTTGACTTTCACGTGTGAATAACCAACCTTCATCCAGAGCAATGTGGTTTCACATACCGCTGGGCGCGGTAGATACCGATATGTATCGTGAAAAAAATAATACTGCAGAAGCGCAAGCATTTTTGACTGGAATGCATGCATTAAAACGCGTGGGAAAACCTGAAGAGATTGCAAATTCTGTGTTGTATTTGGCCTCTGATGATTCATCTTTTGTGACAGGAACGGCTTCACTGGTTGATGGAGGCTTATCAATTAATAGAACTTAAAAAATAGAATCTAAAGAAATTAAGTATTATTAGCATTCAAAACATTCAGCCTCAACTTTGTTGAGGCTGAATGTTTTATCACATTTATAAATAACAAAAGTAGTCTGATTGAGTCAATTTCCTGATGTTGTACTTGCCGAAAAAGGCTATCTAAGCAATAATTTAACCTTTGTTAAAAAGCGGTTAAAACTTTACGGTACCAAATATTTTTTAATCAGCTTTTTGAAGAATTCAATCAATGTTTTATGCGGTTTTTAATACAATCATCTATAAGACACGAATCGTTACAGCACTGTAAGTCTAAGATTTAATAAAAAGTCTAAAGATTTAACAAAAAATTTAATTATTAGGGAGAATACAATGG
>JBKJRF010000147.1:0-4417 GCA_046594825.1 Methylotenera sp. | reverse complement strand
GCAACCCAGTGTTTCAGGTTGGCGGTAGTGATTACTAACTCCGCAGGTTTTGTGCTGAGCCCTTACCCAATGAATAGTTGCAATTTTAGGCACTAAGCTGCTGAGTTGTGCTCGAATAGCCTCGCCTGCAACATTAGATATCACAACTCGTGAGGCATTGGGAAAAGTCACCATCGCTAGTTCAGCATGTAGGCAAGCGCCTTGCTCAACTATAATGCCGCTGGTATTAAATAAGCCCCATTTAATACGCGTATTCCCTGCATCAATGGCTAGAATATTATTGGCGCTCATGCAGAAGTCCGTGAGCTGGCATCTCTTAAAGAAATCTCACCGGATGAAAAGCGTTGTTCACCTAATGCCGTTTTAACCAACAAAATACCATCTTCAGCTACATCAACCACAGTGCCAATAGTTTCTCTCCCATCAGGATGCAACATTTTTACAACTTGCTGATGGTAGGCATGATGTTTAGTCCATTCATTGCGCAGTGCAGTAAAGCCTTGTTGCTCAAAGTTGCTTAATACTTCAGCCAAGTGCTTCAGCAACACACCAAGCAGTTCGTTCGGGTTAATGGTGTGTGTAGAAGCGCTAGCTAAATCAGTCGCAGGCTGGTCAATTTGCTGTTTGATGCTGTCTGGCAGGTTCAGGTTGATACCCACACCAATCACCGCAACACTAGGGCCTTCCATATCACCTTGCAGCTCTATCAAAATGCCAGCTAATTTCTCACGACCTATCAGCACGTCATTTGGCCATTTGAGTTGCGCTTGAGTGATGCCGAAACTATGCAGAGCGCGAATTAGCGCAACACCTAAAGCCAAACTTAAACCTGATAAAGCAGAGGCGCCACATTGAAAACGCCAAAGTACAGAAAAAGTTAAGCTTGCACCTAACCCCGCTTGCCAGTGGCGGCCACGCCTGCCGCGGCCTTTGGTTTGCAGGTTAGCCACTACGCAAGTAGCGTGGGCTTGTCCGCTACTTATTTTTTTCATTAAATAGCTATTGGTAGATTCTAAATGGTCGTGTACTTCTAAGTTAAACCATGCGCGCTGCTCGCCAATTGCGCTCAAAATGGCTTGTTCATTTAATAAAGTCACTGGCCGTGGAAGTTTATAGCCACGTCCACGCACTGAAAAAATCTCAATACCAAGCGTTTCAGCGTTTTGTATGGCATTCCAAACGGTGGCGCGCGACACATTAAAATGGCTGGCAATTGTCTCGCCAGAATGGAACTTGCCATCTGTGAGTAGCCTTAAAATAGGAAAAGTGAGTGTATTCATGCTGAATTGAAGTTTAGCACAGCAGTTAATAAAGTAAGCCCACAGCTATGTGAATCAAAGCTCAGCAGTCTAAAGCCCAACCGTGTAAAATAGTTATAATTATTTTTAAGTGTCAATTACTAAGTTTCAATTTTAAGATAGCTCAATTTTAAGTTAAATCCATTTAAGTCAAACTAATTTTAATAAAGCCTATGTCAGCAGAAAAAACACCTATCCCGCTTGGTTCTAATTTTATTCGAGCGATTGTTGAAAAAGATTTAGAGCAAGGCGTAAATAAAAATCGCAAATGGGCAGGTAGCCCTGGTGATGCTGCGCAGCATGCTGCTGGCCAACCTGACCCTGCAAAAATACGCACGCGTTTTCCGCCAGAGCCAAATGGCTACTTACACATTGGTCACGCTAAAAGTATTTTTCTGAATTTTGGCTTAGCGCGCGATTATGCTGGAGTTTGCCATTTTCGCTTTGATGACACCAACCCGGAAAAAGAAAGCCAAGAATACGTTGATAGCATTAGCGATGCAGTGAAATGGCTAGGCTTTAGCTGGGAGAATGTAGGGCCAGCACATAATCAAAATAGCATGTATTTTGCTAGTGACTATTTCGACTTTATGTACCAAGCCGCAGAAAGCTTGATTGAAAACGGCCATGCGTATATAGATAGCCAAACAGCTGATGAAATGCGCATCACACGCGGCACGCTTACAGAGGCAGGTAAAAATTCGCCTTGGCGTGACCGCACTGTGGCTGAAAATCTCACGCTATTTCGCGAAATGCGCGATGGAAAACATGCTGATGGCAGCATGGTGTTGCGTGCCAAAATTGACATGGCATCGCCTAACATTAACCTGCGTGACCCTGCTATCTACCGCATTAAACGTGCGCATCATCACAACACTGGCGATAAATGGTGTATTTACCCGATGTACACGTTTGCCCACCCAGTTGAAGATGCACTAGAGCAAATCACGCATTCTATTTGTACCTTGGAGTTTGAAGATCAACGCCCATTTTACGATTGGCTGTTAGAGCGCCTTGCTGAAGCTGGTTTATTGGCGCATCCATTGCCAAAACAATACGAGTTCGCACGCCTTAACTTAACCTATGTAGTGTTATCAAAACGTAAGTTAATCGATTTAGTAGAGCAAAATCACGTTTCAGGATGGGATGACCCACGCTTACCAACATTAGCTGGCGCCCGCCGCCGTGGTTATGTGGCAGAAGGCTTTAAGCTGTTTACTGACCGCATCGGCGTAAGCAAAGCCGACTCTTGGATTGAGTACACGATTTTAGAAGACTGCATGCGCGAAGTGCTCAATGAATCATCAGAGCGCCGCATTGCTGTGTTAGACCCAATTAAATTGGTGATTGATAATTATCCAGCAGACGCTAATGGTAAGTCACAGGTTGAAGATTGCTTTGCACCTAACCATCCGCTTAAACCAGAGCTAGGTAAGCGCGTTGTGCCGCTTACAAAAGAACTATGGATAGAGCGTGAAGACTTTATGGAAGTGCCAAGTAAAGGCTTTTTTAGATTAGTGCCCGATGGCTTAGTGCGCTTGCGTTACGGTTACGTGGTGAAATGCACAGGCTTTGAAAAAGATGCAGCAGGTAATGTAACCGTTGTGCATTGCGATTATCTGCCAGATACTAAATCAGGCACACCAGGCGCAGATGCAATCAAAGTAAAAGGCAATATCCACTGGGTTTCAGTCGCCCATGCGTATGAAACCGAAGTGCGCTTGTACGATAGATTGTTCAAAGAAGCGCACCCAGGTGCAGGCGATAGAGATTATTTGGACGACATCAACCCAAACTCAGTGCAAACCATTACCGCACAACTAGAACCAAGCTTAAAAGATGCGAAACCTGAAGATAGATTTCAGTTTGAACGCCACGGCTACTTTGTAGCGGATAAAAAAGATAGTGTTGCGGGTAAACCAGTGTTTAATAGAACCGTGACTTTGCGGGATGCTTGGCAGAGTAATATCTCAAACTCAATTGGCTAAGAAGGAATAACAATGAAAGGTCAGTGGATTGGGACGTTCAATGGGAGCAGTACTGGCACAATCATACTTAATATTGATGAGCTTAACTCATCGTTCCAAGGCACGGCTTATCTGATACAAGATGATCCTAATATAGCTAACTCAATGGTGGGATTCAGTACACTTACAAAAAATAATACCTTTACTTTCGTAACTAAGAACTTGACTGCCATAAGTAAATGGCCAGGCCTTCCACTCTCTTTGGATGACCTAATTAAATATCATCCAAATTCTATAATGCCAGGGTCCGTTAAGATTGATGGAAATTGGTCAGAAACGCATTTATCACTTTCCTGGGTAAGCGATATTAATTCAATTGGGTCATGCAAATTAAAACGTACTGAAACTGATCAAAAATCAAAAATAGCTTCTAAAAAAATCTCTTGGGACAACTTCAAAAAGCATATTTCCAGAATGGGAAGTAAAAGATATTTATTCAGAGGACAAAAAGAGCCATGGCGATTAAAAACTTCATTTCATAGAACTGGACGTGCTGATGTACAAAGATTTATTAGTGAGGATATTCAGACTTTACATAAACATTTGAGCGCACGAACAAAGCATACTTTCAATCTTGAAATACCGAATGAAAATGGTGCGTTTTTTAATCTTGTTCAGCATCATGGATATCCCACTCCTTTGCTAGATTGGACTTATTCACCATTCGTAGCAGCATTCTTTGCATACCGAAACATTACTAAAGAAGAAATTAAATCAGCGAATACGAATAGCAAAGTTAGAATTTTATTATTTGACCAAGCCGAATGGAAAAATGATTATGCCCAATTTAATCATCTATCTACTGGAAGACTACATGTTTCAGTAAGTGAATTTTTAGCTATTGAAAATGAGCGAATGATTCCACAACAAGCCGCATCAACTGTTACAAACATTGATGACATAGAAAAATATATTAAAGATTGTGAGAAAACAAATAATAAAAAATATCTACAGGCTTTTGACTTACCGCTAAAGGAAAGAGATAAAGTTATTCAAGAATTAAGATTTATGGGAATAACTTTATCTCTTTCCTTTAGCGGTAAGTCACAAGCCTGTAGATATTTTTTATTATTTGTTTTCTCACAATCTTTA
>JBKJRF010000167.1:0-8105 GCA_046594825.1 Methylotenera sp. | reverse complement strand
GTAAAACACGTCACCATTACTCGCTAAATACGCATGACCTTTTTCAATTAAGGCAGAAATCATCGCAATCATGCCATCAATATATTCCGTGGCGCGCGGCTCAATGTCAGGTCGAATAATACCAAGTCTAGCTGAATCCTCATCCATGGCATCAATAAAACGCTGCGTCAGCACGCCGATTGTTTCGTTATTTTCGTTGGCGCGTTTAATGATTTTGTCATCAATATCGGTGATATTACGCACATAAGTGACATCGTAACCAGAAGTTAGCAACCAGCGGCTTACCATGTCAAATACCACCATCACACGTGCATGGCCTAAATGACAATAATCATAGACTGTCATTCCACATACATACATGCTGACCTTGCCTGCAACAATTGGGGTAAATATTTGCTTATCACGAGCGAGGGTATTGTAAATTTTTAGCATAATCTGATGGCTTAAAACGGGATATGAAGGTTTGAAAATAGTTTAAGTGTTAATTATTATTAATATGTTACTTAAATAGACTTAAAGTTGGGTAGTTATTACGAAATAATTGGCTTAAAAGGTAAATGAGCTATTGGATGTTAGCTAGGCTATTGATAGAATTACGTTTTGTTTCATTCACTAAAAAGTATATCACAATGAAAAATCTTATTACGTCACTCACCACTTCTACGACAAAGTTTATGCTGATATTGTCCGCAGGCATCATATTCTCTGCTGCCCATGCAGATGAGCTTAAAGATATTTCACAAATGGCTGACCAAGGCCAGGGAGCAGCAGCTATTGACCGTGTGAATACTTACATTGCCGCCAACCCAAAAAATGCACAAGCGCTGTTTATGAAAGGTGTTCTGCTTGCTGAGCAAGGTCGTCGTGATGAAGCAATTAGAACATTTACGGACGTGACTGAGAAATTTCCGAACTTACCTGAGCCATACAACAACTTAGCGGTGTTATATGCAGACCAAGGTCAATTTGATAAAGCAAGAAAAGCACTTGAAACTGCAATAAAAACGCACCCTAGTTATGCGACAGCACATGAAAATCTAGGTGACATTTATGCGCGAATGGCTTCGGAAGCTTACGATAAAGCCTTTCAGCTAGATACAGCTAACACCCGCGCTCAAACTAAACTATCACTTATTAAAGATTTGTTCGGTACTGGTAATAAAACAACAATCGCGTCTAAAGAGCCTGTTAAAGAATACGTTAAAGTTGCCAATCAAATACGTCCTGCGGATGTTAAGAAGCCTGACACGACTCCTGAAAAACCAGTGGTTAATACCCCTGTAAGTAATGATGATGCTTTAACTGCGGCAGTCAATAAGTGGGCACAAGCTTGGTCTAATAAAAATTTAGATAAATACTTTGCCAGTTACGGCGAAGGTTTCAAACCTGCAAAAGGTGAAACACGTAAATCATGGGAACAGCAACGTCGCGAGCGCATTACTAAACCATCTAAAATCAATGTTGAGGTATCTAAGATCAACATCACTGCTTTAGATAGCAATAATGCTAAAGTGCGCTTCAAGCAATCTTATCGTGCTGATGGTAAACCAATTAGCACTACTAAAACATTGGTAATGAAAAAAGATGGCGAAAACTGGTTTATTGAACAAGAAATTGCAAGCAACTAATTTGGCATCCTACTTGTATGCTGTTACAAGTAAATTTGTTCAATCAGCATATTATTGCAGCAACAGACTATTGATAAAACGTTTAAAATGTAGCTTAAATAGTTGTAGTTTAGTTTTTTTGATACATATTTAATTAGGGTTATTGGTTTAGTGATGGGTGTGAATAAAGCTTTAACATACGCGCTTTTGGGAGCAATTACATTGCTGCCTTGGAACGCAACTGCAGTAAATCGCTTCAGCTTTAGCAGTTTACTGCCAAAACCAACTTTTAGTGGCACGGCTAATCTCGCCACTAATCTTGTTGAAAGTTTATTGGTAAAAAGCTTAGTTGAAATCACGCAAGGTAAAAACCAGCAAGCTTTAGATACGATAGACCAACTACTCCTTACAACGCCCAATTTCAAGCTAGCTAACTTGGTGCGTGGAGACTTATTGATGGCGCAGGGCCAGCATTTAGAGGCTTTTGGTAGCGCTGACGGCAACCCAACTGAAGCTGTAAAAGATTTGCAGGCTGAAGCACGTGCACGAATTGAACGTTATTTTTCAAAACAGAGTTTAGACAAACTTCCCAGCCTATTATTAGCCCCCAATGAACTACAAAGCCATGTCATTGTGGTTGATACAGATAAATCACGTTTATATTTGTACAAGAATACTGGTGGGACACTAAGTTATGTGGCTGACTATTACGTCACTGTAGGTAAAAACGGTATTGATAAACATGCACAAGGTGATAAACGCACTCCGATAGGCGTTTATTTTGCCGGACAAAAGTTAACTCAACCACTGGCAGATATTTATGGTGATGCTGCTTATCCACTCAACTATCCAAATGAATGGGATGCCCTGCACAATAGAAGTGGCTCTGGCATTTGGTTACATGGCACACCGAGCAATACATATAGCCGTCCCCCACGGGCAAGTGATGGTTGTGTAGTACTTGCTAACCAAGACTTAAAAGCACTAGCGCCAATTTTACAAACTGGCAAGACGCCCGTGATCATCACCAGCAATTTACAATGGTTAGATGCAGACAACGATACCTCATCTGAAAAACAAACCTTGCAAGCAGCAATGGATAATTGGCTAGCTGACTGGAAATCACAAGATACGCCAAAATATCTTTCACATTACTCTCGTGATTTCTCTAGCAGCGGTATCAATTATCAGCAATGGTCAGATCATAAATATCAGGTACAAGCGAGTAAACCTAAAGTAAGTATATCGCTATCAGATGTAAGCATGTTTGCTTACCCAGACGCTGATAAGAAGTTAGTTGTAGTTGATTTTGTACAAAGTTTTACTAGCCCTGCACTCAGTAACAAAATGCAAAAACGTCAATATTGGATTCAAGAAAATAACACTTGGAAAATTATTTACGAAGGCGGGGCTTAGGCTAATTGAATTAGCCTAGCGATAAATAATCTTAGTATTTCATTTTAATCCCTTTGATTTCAGGAACAAATATGCGTCAACTTTATGCTTTTTTAATGCTTGCAACTTTATCCTGCACAGCGCTCATTAGTAACTCAGCGCACGCGGCTAATCCGCAACTTACCGTTGAAACGAATCGCGGCAATTTCATTATTGAGCTTTACCCAGATAAAGCGCCTAAGACAGTGGCGAATTTTATGCAATATGTGAACTCTGGGTTTTACAAAGACACCATTTTTCACCGTGTTATCAATCGCTTCATGATTCAAGGTGGCGGTTTTAATGCAGATATGTCTGAAAAAGAAACTAAAGCGCCTATCGTCAACGAAGCTGGTAACGGTTTGCTTAACGAAGTAGGCACATTGTCCATGGCAAGAACGAGTGACCCTGACTCTGCCACCGCTCAATTCTTTATTAATCTTGAGAATAACCAGTTTCTTAATTATCAAAGTCCAAATCCTGAGTTGATCGGCTACTGTGTTTTTGGCCGCGTACTCAAAGGCATGGATGTAGTACGCGAAATCGCTTCTACCCCTACGGGCAACAAAGGGCCTTTTAGTGATGTGCCTAAATCAACCATATTGATTCAAAAAATTAAATTAAACGCTGTGCCATTATAGGTTCAGCTAGCTATAGATTCACTTGCTTTATTTTTACTCTTTATTAAGGATATTTTGTGGTTAAATTACTTACAAACTTTGGCGAAATTACCCTAGAACTCAATGCAGAAAAGGCGCCGATTACTGTGGCAAACTTTTTACAATATGTTGATAACGGCGCATATGAGGGCACTATTTTTCATCGAGTGATTGATGGCTTTATGATTCAAGGTGGCGGTTTTGATATCTCTATGAATCAAAAACCTTCATCTGACGAAATCAAAAATGAGGCTGACAATGGCTTAGCTAATGATTCATACACTATTGCTATGGCGCGTACGTCAGCACCACATTCAGCAAGTAATCAATTTTTTATTAACGTAGGTAACAATGAGTTTCTAAACCACACTGCGCCTACCAGCAGTGGCTGGGGTTACTGTGTATTTGGTAAAGTGACTGCCGGTATGGATGTTATTGATAAAATTAGACTCGTAAAAACTACCAGTCGCAAAGGCCATCAAGACGTACCTGTTGACAACGTAATCATTGAGCGTGCGACACGTTGTTAATCAACATTGCTAAACAAGCTGCTAACTTAGTTAAAATTAAAACAGCGTAAAACTGTTTAGCCATGAAAAATCTCGGAGATAACTCAGACGTAAGTTTAATTAACTTTACTCTGTTTATCTCCGACTTGCATTTGTGTGCCAGCCGTCCGCATATCACGCTTGCCTTCTTACAGTTTCTGCAAACTAATGCATCGCAAGCTAAGGCGCTTTATATTTTAGGGGATTTGTTTGAATATTGGGCTGGTGACGATGACATTGAAGATAGCCATATTCAACCAATTATTGCGGCTTTTAATGGATTAGCCAATGCAGGTGTCAATGTATATTTTATGCATGGCAATCGTGATTTTTTAATTGCTGAGGGCTTTTGTAATGCGGCTAGCATTAAGTTGCTGCGAGACCCTACTCTCATTGATTTATACGGCAAAAGAGCCTTACTTAGCCATGGTGATGACTTGTGCACTGATGATATTGCCTATCAAGATTTTCGTCGCCAAGTAAGAAATGAAACATGGCAGGCAAATTTCTTAAGCTTACCTTTGCAAGCACGTAAAAAACAGATAGAAGCGATTCGCTTACGCAGCGAACAAGAAAAGTTGCAAAAAACAGCACAAATCATGGATGTTAATCAAATTGCAGTTGAGAAATTATTAGCAGGATACGATTATCCTGAACTATTGATTCATGGTCATACCCATAGACCATACCAGCATCAGATTCAACTTGATGGTCATACTATTACGCGCTGGGTTTTAGGGGATTGGTATGAACAAGGCAGCTATCTGTTATGCAACCAAGATGGCTGTAAAAGCGTAGGTTTATAACTATTTCACTTGTCTTGCTTTACTACTGACAAGTTAGCCAAAGTTATATTTAACTAGCCTAGATTCTTGAGTTATTTTAGTGCTGATATCCTGGAATCTTAGTGTGATCTACATCATCAATCTGTTCTGGCTCTAAAAATAACTGCCCATATTTTAAGTAAATCTTTTCTCTCACAAAAATATCAAACAAATCTGGGTCAATATGATGCTTCAACTTCATGTTGCCTAAAATATGCAAAGACTCTGACAGAGTTTTAGCTTTTTTATATGGCCTATCTTTTGAGGTAAGTGCCTCAAAAATATCTGCAATACCCATTACCCGTGCAGGCACCGACATTTCTTCACGGCTTAAACCTTTAGGATACCCAGTACCATCCATGTGCTCATGATGCCCACCTGCGTACTCTGGTACGCGTTGCAAGCCCTTAGGATACGGTAGTGATTCCAACATATTGATAGTCACTATAATATGATTATTAATGACTTCACGCTCTTCGGCAGTTAAAGTACCACGCACAATAGTTAAGTTGTAAATCTCATCTTCGGTTAAAAATGGTACGGCCTGACCATGCTCATTCACGATACTGATAGCAGCAATATCTAGCACACGTTGCTGGTCTTCAGGTTTCATATACTCACTACCGAAGTTAGTTTTTCTTAAAAAATCACGATTGTCATCACATTGCAGTTTGAATGCTTGTAACTGGGAATCAAGCTCAGAAAAGTCGTCTTTCTGATTATTCCGCAGTGCAACCAATTGTTTCTTAAGCACCTCACACTCAGCCTGCTTTTTAAGCAACTCAAAACGTTGGTCTAGGCAGTCAATACGATCAAAAATTGTAGATAATTTAGTTGATTTATCCATCACAGATTCAGGTGTGGTGACCTTGCCACAGTCATGCAACCAACTCGCTATTTTGAGCTCGTAAAATTCTTTTTCACTCAAGGTAAAATCGCTCAGCGGACCTGTTTTAGTGTCAATCGCTGCCTGCGCCAACATCATGGTCAACTCTGGTACACGCTTGCAATGACCGCCGGTATAAGGCGACTTTTGATCAATCGCTTCAGCAATCAACTCAATAAACGCTTCAAAGAGACCTTTTAAACCTTCAATTAAATTGTGGTTAGTCATTGCAACTGCTGCTTGCGATGCCAATGATTCAACTAAACTTTGGTTAGCTGCTGAAAACGGAATAATTTGCTGTGTATCAATGTCAATTGCATTAATCAGTTGAAGCACACCAATCACTTCTCCCTCATGATTTTTCATGGGGATAGTTAAAAATGATTGCGAGTGATAACCTGTCTTCTCATCAAATTTACGCGTGCCAGTAAAATCAAAATCCTTTGCTAGATAGGCATTTTCAATATTAACAGTTTTATCGTTAAGGGTTGCATAGGCAGCGACTGTGGTTAAATTCGGGCTACCATCTTCTAAATATAGGGGTAAGGGTAAAAATGGAATCTCTTTACCAGTAGTGCCTCCCAATGACATATTGAGCGTTTTATTGCTCATAATCTCAAACTTCAGATGCTTATCATTGGTGATGGTATATAACGTACCACCATCCGCATTGGTAATTTCTTTAGCGCCTAACAGAATCATTTCCAACAGCCGATTGTTATCGCGTTCTACAGATAGTGCAATTCCAATGGCATTAAGACGCTCTAAACGTTTAAGTAAATAGGGATGCTGAGCTTCTATCATGCTAAAAAATATTACTGATATTCGTATAAATTAAAACAGATTGACGACGATATTTCAAATCATTACAGCGTGCATATTTTTTAGTCATAAGTCTATGTTTTATATAAATGGCCATTAGTTAAGATAAAACTCCATTTTTACACCCGCAAGTTCAATCACATCGTGATCACTCAATGCAAAAGCTTGAGCGCCTATTGATGCGCCATTTATATTAGGAAACACTTGTCCTTCGACGTGGGTTATAAAATAACCATTCGGTCTTTTGGTGATGACCGCCACTTGTATGCCAGGTTTACCAAGTGTAGTGAGTGCTTTATTTAGCAACAATTCGCGTCCACCGCTAGTACCATTTAACACTTGTATTCTAGCAATAGCTAAGGTTGAGACAGGCTCTGTATGTAGCAGAGCCTTCTCTGGTATTGGTGTTAATTTTTCTTCTGGCACTGATTCAATAGGGCTGCTAATAACTGGATCAACATGAGCTAGATTATCTCGTGATACAGGAGCATCTGACTGCGTATGCTGCATGGCTCTCATTGTATTGGGGCTAATCATGATGGTTTTTTCAAAACCATCAGCGCCGTTTCCAACCATAGCATCATTGATATACTTGATTTGATACTTACCAAACTCAATCAAATCGCCATGTTGCAGTAAATGACTTTTAACTGCTTTAGCATTCACCTGTGTGCCATTGGTGCTGCCTTGATCTTCCACGTAAAAATCATTACCCATTTTCACCACGGCCGCGTGTAAACCACTCACCGCTAGGTTGTCAATATGAATATCATTATTAGGTCTGCGCCCGATTGTAATGCGTTCTTTATCAAGTTCGCATTCATTTAGTAATGTATTTTCTAGAGAAAGAATGAGCTTTGCCATAATCCACCCTGCTATTTTAACCAACTAAGAAAGTTATTGTACCAACTATACTTAAACTCAAAAGGCTTATGAACCTTTAACAGTATGACAGAAATATTATCGCTACCGCCAGCATCATTCGCTATTTCCACTAGCCTTTGTGCAACATCAGTTAAGTCTAAAGATACCATATTTAGCGTAGATTGAATGACTTCATCATCGACCAAATCTGTCAAACCATCTGAACATACTAGATAAATATCGCCTACTAATACATCATATTCATTAAGTTCTAATTCAACTTCAGGGTCTATACCCAAAGCACGCGTGACTAAATTTTTATTCGTCGAATACTTAGCCTGTTCTAGTGTAATTAAACCAGATTTAATCTGCTCTTGTAATACGGAATGATCTTCAGTAATTTGCGTTAAGATTTGGTCACGTAAACGATACATGCGTGAATCACCTACATGCCCAACCAG
>JBKJRF010000104.1:0-8060 GCA_046594825.1 Methylotenera sp. | reverse complement strand
TGTAGTTATAGAACAATTGATATTTATCCGCGGCCGACGCGCTAAATTTAATCAGAGCTTCTAATCTTATCGTGCTCATACAAAACTCGATCAATTATTGTGTATGGTATGCCAGCCTTCGTCATCATGATCCCTGCGGATCTATTATGATTTCTTCGAGACATTTCAATACCTTTTTTAATGATTTTTGCGAAAACTTTATTTTTACGCTTAATCATAATGTAGTCCTATGAAATTTCAGCTTTAATTTTCAAGTATTTCATATGCAAACTCTGTGCGCTAGCATACAAAGCATCCAGTTTTAGTTTAATTTTTTTAAGTCTTAATTAAACTAGGGAAGTTATCAAATAAAACTTGGCTGGACTAATTAAAACCAGGCTATCTAAGATATATTTATATTAAGCTGGTTTAAGAAAGTCATTAATCAAATTTCAGTAACGTCAGCTAATTCTTACGCAAAATTAGGATTAAGACTTATGTGTTGAATCACTAAAAAATTGTCAAATGGACTTACGAAATTTAATTAATTTTTTAAAGGTATTATGATGATGAACCCTACAGCATTTGAAAAACCTCGATCAACTTTAAAAGAGAGTAGAGTTATTCCTAAAACACTTAGCTCGCTGGTAAATTCAGTTTCAACTTTCTTCAAAGAATTTATTGGAGCCATAAAGTCGCTTATGGGGTAAGTAATAAATAAAAACTTACCTAAAAGTAGCTTACAAAAACCAATTTTTAAAAATTGGTTTTTGTAACAATCATTGTAACCATAAAACTTTCCAGAATATCTGTGGATAAGTCTGTGGTTATCTCTGACATAAAATCGTAACTTACCAATTTATAAGGATTTTTTAAAAAAGTATAAACTTTAATCTATTATTTTATTCAATAAAATCAATTGGTTAAATGATGATCTTTGATTTATATAGGTTTTTTAATGTACTTAAAGTAGTTCATTAAATATTGTGCATAAGTCATCTATTTTCTGTATCACTATAAATAACTTGCACTTAATAATATCAATTACTTACAAACTATTTACTTAGCTATTACATATGTAAGAGTACGTTTTAATACAGTATAGATAATATTTATGTTTGCAGTTATTTACATTAATAACTGCACATTGCATGATGCACTTATGTACCAAATTGTTTGGTCTAAAGCTATCATTTACTTCCTAAAGTTAACGAAGTAGCTGCTGACAGTTAAAATCGTGACAATGTATACGAGGAAGTCTACAATCATTTTGTGGAATAGTGTTTTTGTTTATTTTGTAGTTTAGTTGCATCTACTATTTAGAGGTTTAAAGTAGTTTCAACAATTTACGGATGTAATCTTATGGAATCATATAGACGAAATAATAGTGCTAACCAACTGCCACCTCTAATTTTGGATGAGGTGCTGCAAATGGAAAATGATTTACAGCAGAATGCGTTTTCTAAACCGGTCACTAACATGCAGTTTCGTAGCGCTCTCAAGTATTTTGATATTCTTAAAAAATTTGAAACCGAACTGGAAATTGCAGATGAAGAAACGCAAGTGTATTTTCAGTCAACATTTAGCTATTTTCAAGAAGATAAATTTATTAAAGCGATAGCAAAAAAAATAAATTTATCAGAACTTCAATTGAAATTTTTATTTGAGGTTGGTAGAACGTTATAAAAATAATTTTTGGATATTGAATGCTTTTTTTAATAAATCAGATAGGCAACAAAATTGCTTTTTTTATTGACCCAATTTAGATGAGTAAAAGCCGCCAAATTAATTTGGCGGCTTTTTGTTGATTATTAGCAAGGCTAATTATTTGCAGTCGCTATAGGCAAACTGTCTTAATGCTATTAGTAAGATTATTTTTCTACAAAAGCACGCTCAATTACATAGTCGCCTGGTTCGCCAATACGCTTTGATACCTTAAAGCCTCTAGCATCTAATAAATTTGCTGTATCCGTTAGCATATGTGGGCTACCGCAGATCATAGCGCGATCATGTTCTGGGTTCAGCGGAGGCAACTCAATATCGTGGAAAAGTTTTCCTGAGTTGATGAGGGCAGTCAGGCGTCCTTGGTTACGGAATGGCTCTCTAGTAACGGTCGGATAATAAATTAGCTTTTTACGTACTTCATCACCAAAAAACTCGTTATTGGGTAATTCTTTTTCGATGAAGTCAGCATAAGCTAATTCACTCACGTAACGCACGCCATGAATAAGAATAACCTTTTCAAACTTATCATAGACTTCGATATCTTGAATCAGGCTCATAAAAGGCGCTAAACCAGTACCTGTAGATAGAAAGTAGAGATTTTTTCCAGGTTTCAAATCATGGGTTATTAGCGTACCTGTTGGTTTGCGGCCAACTAATAAATCATCACCCACTTTTAAATGTTGCAGACGGGATGTGAGTGGGCCATTAGGTACTTTAATACTAAAGAATTCTAAATGTTCGTCATAGTTAGGGCTGGCGATGCTGTATGCACGAGTCAGCGGACGGCCATCAACTTCTAGGCCAATCATCACGAACTGTCCGTTTTCAAAGCGCAAGCCGTGGTCACGTGTGGTTTTAAAGCTAAATAGGCTGTCATTCCAGTGGTGAACGCTTAATACACGTTCGGTTGAATATTTACTCATTGATATATTTCTTCTATGTTTTAATTAAAAGTAAAGCATTAATATTTTTATTGAATTGCTGCAGTTAATGCAGGTATCGCTTCAAATAAGTCTGCTACTAGACCATAGTCAGCGACTTGAAAGATCGCTGCGTCTGGGTCTTGGTTAATGGCGACTACTATTTTACTATCTTTCATGCCGTAGGTATGTTGTATAGCACCAGATACCCCAACTGCGATATAAAGCTCAGGTGCAACAACGGTGCCTGTTTGTCCGACTTGAATCTCGTTGGGTGCGTAGCCAGCATCTACTGCGGCGCGGGTTGCCCCTAACGCGGCACCAAGTTTTAATGCTAATGGCGATAATAGCTGCTCAAATTTATCTGCGCTGCCTAATGATCTACCGCCAGAAATAACAACTTTAGCTGAGTTTAATGCTGGTCTGTCTGATTGAGTTAAGTTTTCGCTAACCCAACGTGTTTTGTTGAAAGCTGTTGGCGCGACAAGACTTTCTATTTGAGCATTGCCGTTAGTCGCAGCCGCTGCAAAATTGCTGCCATGTACAGTTAATACCTGAATTGCATCTGTGCTTTGAATCGTGCTTAATACGTTTCCAGCGTAAATCGAACGGATGTAGGTTTGGTTAGCTTGAATTTCTAGTGCATCTGAAATCATTGCAACATCAAGCAGTGCAGCTACACGTGGCAACACATTTCGACTAAAAGAGGAATGTGCAGCCATGATAATTTGATATTCACTGCCAATTGACATAATTAAATTAGCAATATCTTCGGCAATTGGATGTGCCAAATGCGTTGCATCGGCAGACAGTACACGTGCAACCCCTGCTATTTTTGTAGCTTGTAGTGCAATATCACTGGTATTACTGCCCACCACTAAAATATCAATCGGTGTATTCCAGAATTGCGCGGCAGTGACTGCTTGGTAAACCGAAGCGCTAAGTTGCTTACCATCATGTTCGGCTAAAATCAGCGTTTTCAAATGATTCATTTTTATATCCTTATCCCTTCATGCGTGCGCAATTTACTGAGAAGTTCAGCCACACTATTGACTTTGATTCCAGGTTTTCTAGAGGGCGGTTCATTTACCTGTAATTGTTTTAACCTAGAGGTATTGTCAGTATTTAAATCAGCAGCATTGATAGTTTCTATGGTTTTTTTTCTAGCCATCATTAAGTTTGGCAGCTTTACAAAACGCGGTTCATTTAACCGCAAATCTGTTGTTACCACTGCTGGAAGCGAAAGTGCTAATACTTCAGTGCCACCATCAACCTCGCGAGTGACATGAAGTGTTTGATTATCTGGGCCGTTTTCTACACTTATTCCGGATGCAAAAGTAGCTTGAGGGTAATCAAGTAAGGCAGCCAGCATTTGCCCAGCTTGCCCAGCGTCATCATCAATTGCTTGTTTGCCAAGCATAATGAGGTCTGGTTGTTCACGTAATACAATGGCTTTCAATAATTTAGCCACACCTAATGGCTGCGCTGCCACGGCACTTTCTATTAATATAGCTTTGTCGACACCCATAGCAAGCGCATGGCGCAAAACGTCTTGGTTGGCTGCAGTGCCAATTGAAATCGCAATGACTTCGGTAGCTTTGCCTTGCTCCTTCAAACGTAATGCTTCTTCAATAGCATTTTCATCAAATGGATTGACACTCATTTTTACACCATCAATATCTACGTCTGAGCCATCAGCTTTTACGCGGACTTTAATGTTGTAATCAACTACTCTTTTTATTGCGACTAATATTTTCATGATGCTTTCCTAAACAATTATCAAGCATTTTATCGTAATGTTTAGTATTTGTTAAATGAATTATAAAGATAATATATATCTGTTAAACAGATAACAAAAGGGTGTAAAATATATACATGAGAGTTATTTTATGAGATTTAGTTTAAGGCAACTGGAAATCTTCGTCGCTATCAGCCGTACTGAAAGTGTATCGCGTGCAGCTGAAGACTTGTCGCTTTCGCAATCAGCTACCAGCTCATCACTAGGTGAGTTTGAACGCCAGTTTGATTTGCAGCTTTTTGACCGAGTGGGTAAATCGTTACGCATCAATGAAGCAGGGCGTATGTTACTACCAAGAGCCGTAGAATTGCTAGATAGAGCGCGAGAAATTGAAGGGTCTTTACAAGGAAATACTGGTTTTGGCCGTATGAAGATAGGCGCAACACTAACGGTAGGTAATTATTTAGCGGCTATACTTGTGGCGCGCTTCTTACAAGAGCATCCAGAAAGCCGTGTTCAGCTACAAGTGCATAACACCAGCACAATTGTTCAGCAAATAGCGAATCACGAACTAGATATAGGTTTGATTGAAGGTGACTGTCACCACCCTGATATCGAAGTGCAGCCTTGGATAGCAGATGAATTAGTTGTATTTAGTGCGCCAAGTCATCCATTTGCTAAGCAAAAGCGAATGACAATGGAACAACTTTTACATGAGCCATGGATACTGCGAGAAAAAGGCTCTGGTACGCGTGAAACCTTTGACCGAGCCTTTCATAATCATCATGCTGAACTCAATATTAGGCTTGAACTCGAACATACAGAGGCAATTAAACGTGCGGTAGAATCAGGGTTAGGTATCGGCTGTATTTCACGACTGGCGTTAAGAGATGCGTTTCGGCGTGGCAGTTTAGTGCCGCTTGTTACGCCAAATCTTGATTTAAGTCGTTATTTTTACTTTTTATGGCACAAACAAAAATACCAAACTGCAGGTATGCGAGAGTTTTTGACGTTGTGTAAAAACTTGACGGCTGGCATTGAGCGTAGTGATCTAGTTAATTTACCTGATATAGCGTAAAGAATAAGTATAAAAATAGTGTGCAAAGTAATGTTATGGAGAGTGATGTTATGGAGAGTGATGTAATGCAAGAGGTAATAGAGCGCAACGTAATGAATTATGATGTTTTGATTGTTGGGGCAGGGCCTGCTGGCCTTGCTGCTGCCATCAGGCTTAAGCAGTTAGCGCAAAAAGCCGGTCGTGAATTAAGCGTATGTGTCTTAGAAAAAGGTGCAGAAGTCGGTGCCCATATACTCTCTGGCGCGGTGATTGATCCAATCGCTTTAGACGAGCTGATTCCAGAATGGCGTGAACTTAAAGCACCACTAAATACAAGCGTAAATAAAGATGAGTTTTTACTCTTAGGCGAGGACAGATCTTGGTCTATCCCGCATTGGCTTATGCCGCCGCTTATGAGCAATAAGGGTAACTTTATCGTCAGTCTTAGTGATGTTTGTAAATGGCTGGTAGAGCAGGCAGAGAGTTTGGGGGTAGAGGTTTATGCAGGCTTTACAGCGCAAGAAATGCTATATGACGCTAATGATAAACAGCTGGTAGTTGGCATCATTACTGGTGATATGGGTCGTGATGCAAACAGTCAGCCGACCGCAAACTTTACGCCTGGCATCGAGATTAGGGCGCCATATACGTTAATCGCAGAAGGTACTCGCGGTTCATTGACACGTGAACTGGAAAGTCGTTTTAATCTACGCCGTCAGTCATCTCCGCAAAAATATGGATTAGGGTTTAAAGAAGTGTGGCGCATTTCTGCCGAGCAACATCAGTTAGGCTTAGTGCAGCATAGTATCGGTTGGCCGTTAAAGGCTGATACTGGTGGAGGCTCTTTTATTTATCATTATGGTGAGCAGTTAGTTTCTATTGGTTTTGTTGTGCATTTGGATTATGCAAACCCGCATCTTTCGCCTTTTGATGAATTTCAACGCTTCAAAACCCATCCCTCCATCAAGCGCTTGCTAAAAGGGGGTAAGCGCCTAAGCTATGGCGCAAGGGCGATTAACGAAGGGGGCGTGCAGTCTTGGCCAGAGTTGATATTTCCCGGAGGCGCATTGATTGGTTGTAGTGCAGGCATGGTGAATGTTCCACGCATAAAGGGTAGCCATAATGCGATGAAGTCTGGCATGTTAGCTGCAGAGGCTGCATTTGCAGTGTTTTATAGTCAAGAGGCTGATGAGCAGAAGATGTTACATCACTATCCCGTGGCGCTACGTGACTCTTGGGTGTGGCGAGATTTGCATGCCGTACGGAATGTTAAGCCGCTGTTATCACGCTTTGGTAGTTGGGGTGGCACATTATTGGGTGGATTCGAAATGTGGCTCGCAGCATTTAAGATAAGTGCGCCGTGGACATTACAACATCAAAAAGCTGACCACGAATGCACTAGGCCGGCTGATGAAATGCCGCAGATGAAATACCCAAAGCCAGATGGTATTTTTAGCTTTGATAAATTGAGTTCAATTAGCCTGAGTAATATTGCGCATGATGCGAATCAGCCTTGTCATTTACAGTTAATTGACAATAAAGTACCCATTAGCATCAATCTAGCAGTGTATGACTCGCCTGAGCAACGTTATTGCCCAGCAGGTGTTTACGAAATTGTAAGAGCTGAATCAACTGAAAGTAAAGATTCAACTTATTTGCAAATCAATGCTCAAAACTGCATACATTGCAAAACTTGCGATATTAAAGATCCTACGCAGAATATTGTTTGGGTGCCGCCACAAGGTGGTAGTGGCCCCGAATATTCTGGGATGTAAGTTGTAAATTGCTAGTTAATCTTCTAGCTCAGCCTTGGTTCGACAGGTCTTTTCTGCGATAATAATGTTTTGATTATTAACGAAAGCGCAAGCAAATGGCACAATTTGATAATGTAAGTGTAAAAAAGAAAGCTAACATTTACTTTGATGGTAAATGCGTCAGTCATACCGTGATGTTTCCGAATGGTACACGCAGTACAATTGGTGTGATTTTCCCTAGTTCGCTTACCTTCAACACCGTAGCTCCAGAATTGATGGAAATTAACGCAGGCGTTTGCCATGTGCGTCTTAAAGGTGAAGAGGTTAGTAAAACTTATGGTGCTGGTGAAAAGTTCACTGTACCTGGTAATTCGAGTTTTGATATTGAAGTGACTGAGACCGTAGACTACGTTTGCCACTTTGAATAATGAGTGCATGCTATTGCGTTGTTGTTCACACTAACCGTACTTTATCGTACTGTATTCGTGTTCGCGCCTAGTAATACCTGCGCTTGAAAATTTTTTAAGGGAAATTATGCCAAGTTTTGATATATCTTCAGAAGTTGATATGGTCGCTTTGAAGAATGCGATTGATACAGCTGGTAAGCAAATTATTAATCGCTATGACTTCAAAGGTACGTCTGCCAAGGTTGAATTAAACGAAAAAGACAGCATTATTACTTTATATGGTGACAATGATTTTCAGCTTGATCAAATCAAAGATATTTTGTTGCCAGGCATGGAAAAGAAAGAGCCTGATTCTACCAAGCGTTTAGAGCATAAAGATGTGCAAAAAGTAGGTGGCAACAAGGTAAAGCAAGAGCTTAAAATTAAAGCTGGTATTGATAGTGAGCTAGCCAAGCGTATTGCTAAGTTGATAAAAGACAG
>JBKJRF010000062.1:0-3230 GCA_046594825.1 Methylotenera sp. | reverse complement strand
CGTGCACCAGACAAGCCTAAATTGCCGAAAGGTACGCTCCCACAAAATACAGCTCAAACAAACCATGATGATGAAATTTCCAGCTTCACCGTCACCATGCCCTCGCCGCTCAACTGGTCACAGTTGAAACCACATTTATTGAAGTTCTGCCAAAAATACGGTAAAAATTTATTGCGCCTTAAAGGCATTATCCATGCCGAAGACCAATCGGCGCCATTGGCGATTCATGCAGTGCATTTCACGCCCTATCCGCCGACTTTGCTTGAAGGCTGGAGTGAAGAAGAACCGACTTCACGTATTGTGATTATAGGTAAAGGCTTAGATGAACTTGAGATTAGAAAAGCATTGACACAGTTTTAATTTAAATAAATCTGCGCTACCTTGCTGAAGCATACAAAGTTACGTGGAACATGATTACGTATTGCAAAAAACACATAGTCAAAAAAGGCGTATGGTCTGAGCTTATACGCAATCGACACAAACGAAATGATGGCACGCCCATATACCAAAGATTTAGCACGTATTATTCGAGATATTTGTGCAGAAAAATTAAGTGGAATTAAACTACTTTGACTAAATGTTTGATTAATCATTGACAATCAATATGTAGCAAACTGGTCAAAAAAAACACTACAAAATTAATACTGTCACATCACTACTACATTACAACTCTACTCTGATTGAGCGCCCGAAGCCATCCACTGACTTCAATTGACCAATTGCGTCTCGCCGTAAAAGCTGGGGAAGGTTTTAATTCTTCCACTTCTTTATTAACGCATCTCATGGACGAGCAAGGTGATGTGCTAGTGAAAATTGTGCGTGATGCCACTTTACAAGTAGATAAAATCGAAGATGAGTTATTAGTTGGCGCACTGCAAAAAAACGCGCAGAACTTAGTAAATTAAGACGTGTTTTAGTGAGGTTACAACGCTTATTAGCACCTGAACCCGCCGCGCTATTCCGATTTCTACATCAGCCACCTGTTTGGATAAACGAGTATGCCCTTGATGCACTAAGACAATCCACCGAAGAGTTCGCCTTAGTAATTATAGACCTCACAGCGTTACAAGAGCGCATTAAGTTATTACAAGAAGAAATGGCCACACAAGTAAGTGAGCAAACCAATCATAGTTTATTTACCCTTACCATTGTTACGGTATTGGCACTACCCATTAACAATATTGCAGGTTTGCTTGGAATGAATGTCGTCGGCATTCAATTAGCGCAAAATCCAGAAGGATTTTTAACCATTGTATATATTGTGGTAACTTTTACTGCCATTGCTGGCTGGTGGGCATTTCGTAAAAAGCAGGATTAGCTAAACCTTTAAAAATGATCTTATATCAAAATGCTACGAAGCATTTTTATAATTAGACCCAAAAAATTCAGTCATTATAAAATCCTCTAATCCTGCATTATCTTCCGGGCGCGCAGACAATTTAATCACTTTACCTAATCGATGCGAATCCCAATCAAAATCGCCTTGATAATGCTCTCTAATTAGGCTGATCATGCGCTTGATCATAATCAACCTTACATCTTGCCCAGATTTAGCCTCCACCTCAAAAAATTGTTTTTTAGCGTTACTTAAACTAGTTGTCCAGCCTAAAAAAGTAAAGGTAGCATTACGACCATTCAGACTAGTGATTTCAAAAATACCATTCGTACCATTTTGGAAATTATTCTTGATTCTTTCATCTCGCTTTTGCTCTTCTGTCGGCCCCAATTCACGCGCAACAGCATCAGCGTTTTGTTTAGCAGCATCGGCTTCTGAAGCTTGTCGTTTAGCTCTTTGTTGATTGACATAGGCCATCATGTCGGTTGGCGCGTCTTTAGCGGGCGGCACAACCTCGGGCACTGGCTTAGTTACAGCAAGTACATCAGGCACGGTAAATGATGGCTTAGCATTCCTATTATGCTTCTGCGTCATCACTTTAGGTGCAGCTTTTATCACTTTAGGTACTGGAATCTCAGGTGGAGGTTCTGGTAGTGTTGGTTCTATCACTTTTGGAGGTGTAGGCGGTGCCAAACTAACTTCTATCGCACGATCTGGCGGAGCAGAGGCGTTATTTAGCTGAATCTGCGGCAAGACCAACAGCAACACTATTGCATGTAACAATAGTGAGCAAATAATCGCAATCAAAGTATTGCGACTGATGCTGATACGAATTAACTTGTCACCACGCGGTGATAGTAGAAATTCGTCAAATGTATTATCTGGAGATTGATCTATTGCCATGAGACTCTAGGGATGCATGTCTTGCCATATTTTTTCAAGGCGTTTAATTGAGATTGGAAATGGCGTCTTAAGCTCTTGCGCAAACAAAGAAACACGCAACTCTTCTATCAGCCATCTAAAATTAAGCAAATCTAGACTTACCCTATCTAATTTTTGTTGTTTTTCAATTTCATCATGCCACTTCTGCCATAACAAACCTACGCTAGCGGCATTTTTACCATCACGGTCAGGGTTAGCAGGCTGCTTTTCTATTCTTAACCTTAATGCTTTAAGATAGCGCGGCACATGCTGCAAATGCTCCCATGGGGTTTGAGTAAAACTATCTTTATAGACCAATAAACTTAACTGTTGTTCTACATCACGCTTTAATCTGTTTACCGTTGCAGGCATTTTGTTTTGCTGTAAAGTTAGCAACTGATACTCAGTTGCCACCGCCTGCACCTGCCTTGCAATTGCCTGACTTACCGCCGGCAAACGAGTACGCGCCCTAGCTTTTAACTTCATAAAGTCTGCATTCGTACGAGGCAAATCATCTTCACCAATAAATGCACGATCTGCTATCGCAGCAATCATGTCTTCACGCAAATCTTCCGGTGACACTACATTACGCAAGGTCAATGCGTATTGGTTAAAATTAGGCAGGCTTTTTTCCAATTGCTTCATCTGTTCTTTTAACTCAAAGCGCATAAGTCGGCAAACACCTTTACGATGATTTACATGTGCTTCATGTTCAGTATCAAACAACTTTACTGAAATACTATCTTCATCATCTTCAAGGGCTGGATAACCAGTCACTTTCAAACCATCACGTTCAAAACTGAGCGTTTGTGGCAAATCGCCAAAATCCCACTGTTTTAACCCTGTCTTTTCAATGTCGGGCGATGTATTTCTAAAGGTAAGTTGCGCAGCTGAACCTAATTGCTTTTTAAGCGCAATCCAGTCACGCCTCATTGCAAGCTCACGCCCTGCATCATCCACAACACTGAAATTC
>JBKJRF010000021.1:0-3110 GCA_046594825.1 Methylotenera sp. | reverse complement strand
ATGCGGCGTTTTTTAGGTGGACGGCAGCCATTATGCGGCACTGGCGTCACATCGGTAATGCTGGTGATTTTAAAACCAGCTGCATTAAGTGCGCGCACAGCAGATTCACGACCTGGGCCTGGGCCTTTAATACGCACCTCTAAATTCTTCACACCATTCTCTTGTGCCGATTTACCAGCAACTTCGGCTGCTACTTGCGCTGCAAATGGCGTACTTTTACGTGATCCTTTGAAACCTTGGCCACCAGAAGTTGCCCATGACAACGCATTACCTTGACGATCTGTAATGGTGATAATGGTATTGTTAAATGAAGCATGCACGTGAGCGATGCCCTCTGCAATATTCTTTTTAACTTTCTTTCTTACGCGTACATTAGCTTTTGCCATGTTGCACTATCCTTACTAATAAATCTTACTTAAATTTGTGAGCATAGAGATTTAAATTTAAACCTCTAAACTAGGGCGACTAAATATTACTTAGCTTGTTTAATTGCTTTAACTGGACCCTTACGAGTACGAGCATTTGTTTTAGTGCGTTGACCACGTACAGGCAGGCCACGGCGATGACGCACACCACGGTAACAACCCAAGTCCATTAAACGCTTAATATTCATAGAAACTTCACGACGTAAATCACCTTCAACTTTAAACTAGGCAACTTCGTCACGTAATTTCTCTACGTCAGCATCATTTAGGTCTTTAATTTTTGCTGTTGCTAAAACACCAGCTGCAACACAAATTTTTTGTGCTGTATTACGACCAATACCGAAAATTGCCGTTAATGCAATTTCAGTGTGTTTGTTATTTGGGATGTTTACCCCTGCAATACGTGCCATACCCTACTCCAAATTTAGGCTTAACTAAAAATCTATTACTTTTAAAAAGCCGAAGATTTTAACAGTTAATCTAACTTTTATCAATTAGCTTATCTTCTGATCAACTTTAGTAAGTGACCAACTTAATTAGTGAAATTAAACTCACTAATTTGATTAATGAATTTAATCAATTAACCTTGACGTTGTTTATGACGCGGCTCTGTACAAATGATACGTACAACACCACGACGACGAACAACTTTACAATTACGGCATAATGCTTTTACTGATGCACGAACTCTCATTTATCACTCCATTACTTCTTAAACTACATGTCTTAAATAAACAACTAAACTACTTAACGCGAAATGTAATTCTTGCTCGCGATAAATCATATGGTGTCATTTCTACGGTGACTTTATCACCAGGTAAAATACGAATGTAATGCATACGCATTTTTCCTGAAATATAACCTAAAACAATATGTCCATTTTCTAGCTTGACCCTGAATGTAGCGTTTGGGAGATTTTCTAAAACCTCACCTTGCATCTCAATTCTGTCCTGCTTTGCCATTTCTAAAGCTTATTTAGCGCTAGGCGCCTTACCTTTAAAGTTAGCTTTCTTTAACAGCCCTTCGTACTGTTGTGACATCAAGTGAGATTGCACTTGAGTCATAAAATCCATCGTTACAACAACGATGATGAGTAGCGAAGTACCACCAAAGTAAAACGGTGCATTAAATTTCAAAATTAAAAACTCTGGCAACAAGCACACTAATGTAATGTATGCAGCACCTACCAAAGTCAATCTACCCATAATACGATCTATATATTTTGCAGTTTGGTCACCAGGACGTATGCCTGGAACAAACGCACCGCTTTTTTTCAAGTTATCCGCTGTATCTTTTGGGTTAAATTGCAACGCAGTATAAAAGAAACAAAAGAAAACAATTGCAGCTGCAAAAAATAATATATAGATTGGTTGCCCGGGTGATAGCGCCGTAGCAATATCTTTCAACCAATACATTCTTTCACTATTACCAAACCAACCAGCCAAAGTTGCTGGAAATAAAATAATACTTGACGCAAAAATTGGTGGAATTACGCCAGCCATATTAAGCTTTAAAGGTAAATGCGATGTTTGACCGCCATACACTTTGTTACCAACTTGGCGCTTAGCGTAATTAACCGTAATTTTTCGCTGTCCACGTTCAACAAAGACAACTAAAGCTGTTACAAGTATTGTTGCCACTAACAAGAAGAATGCCAATGGGATACTAAAAGCCCCCGTATTAACCATCTCTGCAGTAGAACCAACTGCTCTAGGCAATCCCGCTACAATACCTGCAAAAATAATGATCGAAATACCGTTGCCAATACCACGTTCAGTAATCTGCTCACCTAACCACATAATGAACATAGTGCCGCTCACTAAAGTAATCATTGCAGTTAATCTAAACGCCATACCCGGATCTATTACTAGACCAGCCTGCTTTTCAAACGCTATTGCAATGCCTAGCGCCTGAAAAGCTGCTAAAACCACTGTGCCGTAACGCGTGTATTTAGTAATAGCTCTGCGGCCAGCTTCACCTTCTTTTTTCAACTGTTCTAATTTAGGTGAAACCGATGCCAATAACTGCATAATAATTGATGCGGAAATGTACGGCATAATACCCAAGGCAAATACAGTGAATCTAGATAGTGCACCACCTGAGAACATGTTAAACATTCCCAGGATACCGCCGCTTTGTGATTCAAATAATTTCGCTAACACATCAGGATCAATGCCAGGTACTGGAATGTGTGCACCTAAGCGATACACAACCAAAGCACCTAACACAAATAATAGGCGGCTTTTAAGCTCGCCCATTTTTGATGCTGTTTTTAATAAGCTATCTTGTGCCAAAGCAATACTCTTACGCAGCTTCTAAAATTTTACCGCCAGCTGCTTCAACTGCGGCGCGAGCGCCTTTAGTTAAAAGCAAACCTTGGATATTAAATTTAGTCGTCACATCACCTGATAAGAAAATCTTAGCATTTCTGACTGTGCCAGAGACGATGTTTGCTGCTTTTAACGCTAACAAGTCAATGACTTCATTAGGGATTAAAGACAATTCACTTGTACGTACATGCGCAGTTTTTGCTTTTGTCATTGATTTAAAGCCACGTTTAGGTAGACGGCGTTGAATTGGCATTTGACCGCCTTCAAAACCAACCTTATGGAAACCACCAGTACGTGATTTTTGACCTTTATGACCACGACCAGCTGTTTTACCTAAACCAGAACCAATACCACG
>JBKJRF010000243.1:0-19439 GCA_046594825.1 Methylotenera sp. | reverse complement strand
GCCAACTCGTACAATTCTCATGATGGACTCCTTCTTTCAATCAATGGTTGTTTAGAAACTCCAGTTTGACACTTCGCTGCCCTTTCGGGGAGGGGGAGTCCATCCCATTGCTTTGGGGATGAGTTTGTTGCTCGGGCCTACAGCAGTCATTCACAAATTTTTACTAATTGGATTACTATTTGGCTGGCTGGTAATGAAATTGGGGTAATTCTGACATAGGCATGAATGAACGCATGCCGACACTTTAAAATAATGAATTTAATTAGTCTTGGGCAACTGCTACACCTGAGTGTTATGACTCGTTTGGGGACTCTACGGATATGGGTCGACAGCAACCAGTTTGATTGCACGCCAGCACAATTTGTCGCTCTGGTATCGAACATGCATTTGTGCTGGGGGTAAGAACTGCCTCAGCACAAACGCCATGACTAGTAATCCTAACTGGCCTTAGCCGCCATATTGGCCCGAGCCGTATGCAATTTTCTGTAGCTGTCGATTAGGCGGTGGTGCCTGTCGAGCCCCTCCAGTTTTATACTGGTTGGCGTCAAGCCGAAGAAGCGCACGCTGCCGTCCACTGAGCCCATTACGGCGTCCATCCTAGCATTGCCAAACATCCGACGGAAGTTGACCGCGTAGTCGTCGAGTTCCAGGTCGTCATCCAGCAGAACCTCCAGCACCACATTCAAGGCCTGGTAAAACAATCCGCGCTCAACCCTGTTGTCGTTATACTGCAGGAAGGCACCCACCAGCTCATGCGCCTCATCAAATTGCTGCAAGGCGAGATGAATCAGCAGCTTTAACTCCAGAACTGTTAGCTGGCCCCAGTCCGTATTCTCATCAAATTCGATGCCGATCAATGTGGCGATGTCGCCGTACTCATCCAGCTCGTTATTCTCTAAACGCTCAAGCAGTGTTTCCAGGCTGGCATGGTCTAGGCGGTGCAAGTTCAAAATATCAGTACGGAACAACAGTGCCTTGTTGGTGTTATCCCAGATCAAATCTTCTATCGGATAAACTTCAGAATAACCCGGCACCAAGATCCGGCAGGCAGTCGCGCCTAGCTGGTCATACACCGCCACGTAAGCTTCTTTGCCCATGGCTCCGAGAATGCCAAACAAGGTCGCAGCCTCCTCGACATTGGAGTTTTCACCCTGGCCAGAGAAATCCCACTCAACAAAATCGTAATCCGATTTGGCGCTGAAAAAGCGCCACGACACAATGCCGCTGGAATCAATGAAGTGTTCAACAAAGTTATTTGGCTCAGTCACTGCTTCACTTGCAAAAGTGGGCTGAGGCAAATCGTTCAGGCCTTCTAAACTGCGCCCCTGCAGTAATTCCGTCAAACTCCGCTCCAGCGCAACCTGTAGGCTTGGATGCGCACCGAACGAGGCGAATACGCCGCCTGTCCGCGGATTCATCAAAGTGACGCACATCACTGGGTAGATCCCGCCCAGCGACGCATCCTTTACCAGCACCGGAAAGCCCTGTTCTTCCAGCCCCTGAATGCCGGCCAGAATGCCAGGATATTTCGCCAGCACTTCCAGCGGCAAGTCTGGCAAGGCGATTTCACCTTCCAGAATTTCGCGTTTAACTGCCCGCTCAAAAATCTCCGACAAGCATTGCACCTGCGCTTCGACCAGCGTGTTACCGGCACTCATGCCATTGCTGACGTAAAGATTTTCAATCAGGTTGGACGGAAAATAGACGACCTCGCCGTCCGACTGGCGTACATACGGCAACGAACAGATACCGCGCTGCACATTGCCGGAATTGGTATCGACCAGATGCGAACCGCGCAAATCGCCATCGGGATTGTAAATTTTCAGGCAGTAATCATCAAAAATTTCTTTCGGCAACTTCTCTTTAGAGCCCGGCTTGAACCAGCGCTCGCTCGGGTAATGAACAAACGCTGCGTTGGCGATGTCTTCGCCCCAGAACGTACCGGCATAGAAATGGTTGTTACTAAGTCGCTCGATATACTCGCCCAAGGCCGACGCCAACGCGCTTTCCTTGGTCGATCCCTTGCCATTGGTAAAACACATCGGCGAGTGCGCATCACGGATATGCAACGACCACACATTGGGAATGATATTGCGCCACGAAGCGATTTCGATCTTAATGCCCAAGCCCGCCAACACGCCGGACATATTGGCAATGGTTTGTTCCAACGGCAGATCCTTACCCGCAATATAGGTGAGCGCGTCAGCATCCGAATTCACCATCAGCAAGGCCTGCGCATCGGCGTCCAGATTAGCTACTTCTTCAATCACGAACTCGGGTCCAGCTTGCACCACCTTCTTGACCGTACAACGGTCGATGGAGCGCAAGATACCCTGGCGGTCTTTGTCGGAGATATCCTCCGGCAACTCAACCTGAATCTTGAAAATCTGCTGGTACCGGTTTTTCGGATCAACAATATTGTTGTGCGAAAGGCGGATATTTTCGGTAGGAATATTGCGAGTGTTGCAGTACAACTTCACAAAATAAGCCGCACACAAGGCCGATGAAGCCAGAAAGTAATCGAAGGGGCCGGGGGCCGAGCCATCACCTTTATATCGGATAGACTGGTCGGAAATCACCGTGAAGTCATCGAACTTGGCTTCGAGACGTAGCTTATCGAGAAAGTTGACCTTAATTTCCATGGAGATAATTCCAAAAATGGTGCAAAAAATGATTTGGGCGTTATTATCTCTCACAACGCCGATGCCGTGTAATACATCGATGCTTTCCACAAATGCTAACGCATAAGGATAAATTGCCAGGAAATCTTCCGGGTTGCTGGTAGCCGTCTTCTAAGGAATCCCCTACTGAAAACAGGCTCTATCAAAGCATCATGTATTGAATAAAGGTCAAGATCCACCAATGTCAGCTTTTGGCCGATTAAGTACTTAAGAAAAAGCTTGAGTGTCTGCTATGGAGGTTTATTAGCCGTTTAAATAAGCCCGACTTTTATTGACCAGTGCCCAAATTCATCTTCTCGGGTGCACTACAAAATGAAAAGGCTGATACCGTAATAGTTTCAGCTTTTTTGTATTTCTATACAAGCTAATGAAACTGGGCAATTTTACGAACAACTGAATGTCCCCAAAGCAAACATTCATTTAGCTATTATGAATTACAGTTGCGTCCGCTTTTACTATTTATTACTATACGGATAGACAAGCACCTAACTATAAGAAATAAAAAGAAAAAAATGATGCTTATTCACGAAACTGTCATTATTAATATACAGCGCATGCGTCCGTATATTAACTGTTAGGGTTAATATACGTTCGGTTGTTTGGTTAGCACTCTTACTCATGTCCAACTCTGCATTTACTATGGGTGTTCCTGATTGGGATTTAGCCGCACCGCATAAAGCAAAATGTTCGTCTAGTACGCAAACTGGCAATAACTTTTGCATTGCCGAAGAATATAAAACTACTGACATAGAGTTAAACAAACTCTACAAAAAATTGTTGTCAGCTTTGGCTGATCCAAAGCCTTTAAAAAAATCTCAGCAAATGTGGGTAAGTTTCAGAGATGCCCAATGCAAGTTAATCGTCGGTGAGGAAAGTGGTACTGAATATCCATACTCAATAAATGCCTGTTTAATTGATCTCACTGAAAAGAGAATTCTGGATTTAAAATCCATACAACCCTGTAATGGCTGCGTATTATTCAAAGAGGAATATTATAAAGATGGTAAGTGGCCTTAACCCTAACCCATCCATCAAGCGGGACGCACTAAAGTGCGCCCTTATGTCAAACGTTAGATCCCTCAAGTTTCCCAACCAACCATGCAGGAGCATATAATGCAAATAAGAAGAACCCTCGCCGCGGCTTTCCTAGTCGCGACTCTAGTAGGAATGACCGGTTGCGCAAGTCTGCCGTCGTCCGAAGTGATGAAAGCTGAGACTGCCACATATCAGGTTCCAAAGGCGCCTGAACCTGGCAAAGCCATCGTCTACGTTGTTCGGCCGTCTGGTCTGGGCGGCCTCATTCGATTCAATGTCTTTGTAGATGACAAAGAGGCGGCCTCAGAAGTCGGCTATACGCGGTCAAGTCAGTACATTTACTTCAACCTTACGCCAGGCGAGCACAAAATCTACTCGAAGGCAGAGAACTGGGCCGAGGCTTTAATTAAAGCTGAGGCTGGTGATGTCATATACATTCAGCAGGAGCCGTCAATGGGAATTATCATGGCTCGCAACAACATCTTCAAGCTTGAGGACTATCAAGGCAAGTATCAGGTCAAGAAACTAACCGTTGGGACCATCCTTAAGACGGAGAAGTGATCTAACCTATCATTCAAGCGGGACGCCTAACGGCGCCCCTTAATTCAAAAGTTAGGCGTCAGAATGAATTTAATCATGTTCGCGTTCTGATAGATGGGCAGGAAGTCTGTATAGCTAAGAATGCGATGGTTAGTGCGTACAAGGTGGTCGCTGATGAACTCGAGTTCCTAGGTTAATTGGGAGAGGACTTCTTTGCCTGAGTTCAAGACGGTGAGAAGTTTCCCGTTATCGCCTATCTTGGCGACGAATCTCAGAAGGTTGCAGGTGAGGCCTTTATGTATCCACAGACACCCGACCGACTTCACATTGGTATCTGGAGAACATACGTACTGAATGCAGTTCTTGGTAAGTGGGAAGTGTTAGTGGCAAAGATGCCTAAGGCCTCATTACTGGCAAACACCTCAAGCAGGTGACCGATTGTTGAACGTAGTCATAATGGATGGAACTCTCATGACTTAATGATTTTCCTCAGCATTTCAATAAATAAAAACAGAGAAGCTTGTAATCATAATGTTTAAGAGTGATAATAATTAGAACGAACGTTTGTTCTAAATTAATATATATAAAACAGGATGTCCAAGTATGGTTGATTTCAATCAAGTTCACGAATCTGATATAGAAAAACTAGGGCAATTGCGTGATTATTTTGCAAGCCATCGTACTTTACCTAGTTATAGTTTTATGCAGCACCTGCTGAATATGAAGTCCAAGGAAACTATTTCTAAACTTATTTCACGATTGAAATTGATGGGTTTTCTTGAAACAGCACCAGATAAAAAATTAAGTCCAGGCAAACGCTTCTTTGAACGACCGTTATCCAATAGTAGCGTACAGGCAGGTGCTTTTACTGCAGCTTATAATGAAGGTGGTGATTACATTACCATTGATGAGCATCTCGTCAAAAAGCCCTCAGTGACGCAATTGATACCAGTGGTTGGGGATTCAATGAAAGATTTGGGTATCCTTGATGGAGATACCGTGGTTGTTGAAAGAAGGCCTTATGCAAACATCGGGGACATTGTTGTAGCCATTATTGATGATAAATTCACTATCAAGACGCTTGGAAAAGAAAAAGATCAATTTGTGCTGATTCCTGCAAACCAAGATTTTGATATAATTCGGCCAAAAGAACAGTTTCACATCTATGGCGTAGTGGCTGGCCAATTCCGTAGTTATTAAAAAATTCAACTAGGTAAGTAAATTTCTATAGATTAATAGCATCCTTCATTAGGATTATCTAATTAGCTTTAAGGGTTGAGTGTTGGTAGTATGTTTTCGTGCGCTATGTGCATATTTGCACTTGTGTTCGACAGCACACATAAGTAATTCTGATGATTTGCTATTATCATTTAACGCTCACTTATTGACGGCACTCGGCTATTTTCTTGGCTATTGGACCTGTTTTTAACTGTGGCCATTCAATTTTAAAACTTTTCGGTTTTTTGGATATTTATATGCTTACTACCAAACCTTTCTCAATGATCCGAGAATTCCAACTGGCGGATTGGTTCACTCTTTCTAATGCTTTATGTGGCATGGGTGCACTGTTTTCGGCAATGACATATTTGCAGACCGCCGAAACAATGCATCTATATATAGCCTGTATATTGATACCCTTAGCGCTAATGTTCGATGTGCTGGATGGTCGAATTGCCCGCTGGAGGCGTCAGAGTTCGGCCATGGGGCGAGAATTGGACTCGCTTGCCGATGTGATTTCGTTTGGTGTAGCGCCGGCTGTTATTGCGTATGCCTGCGGTATGCAAGGTCTATTCGACCGTATTTTACTGCTGTTTTTTGTAGCCTGTGGAGTATCGCGCCTAGCTCGCTACAACGTAACCGCTGAGAAGCTTTCGGATGGTGGCGATAAAGTGAAATATTTTGAGGGCACACCAATACCGACTTCACTTTTATTGGTAGTCGTGTTGGCCTTAGCAGTGTGGCAAGGTGCTTTGGGTCAGAGAATGTGGTTTGGTGTGATTTTTATTGGCGGCTTCCAGTTCCACCCATTAGCACTGATGTTTGCTTTGTCTGGTTCGCTAATGATAAGTCGAATCAAGATTCCTAAATTTTGACAGCTATTAGTTGCCAAAATTTTGTGAATTTCTACTAAATCACTCCTGACGATAGGGCATATTAACTACAAAAATCTATCTAATAATTTACGGCTGTGATTATCTAATTGATCTATGTCGCGGATGATGAAGTGAATTCCATGGCTATCAGCAATAAGTAAGCTAGTAGGTGTCAGTCGCCTAATGTGATCTTCAGCTTTAAGTATTAGCTCAGCCACGCCACGGTTAGTTTCCACCTGCCAAGTGCTCGGTGTAGCGAAACTAGATACATGGAGAATGCGATTAATTTCTGGCATAAATTCGCGTTTTGCCAGTTCTTGCTCAATGAGCGTGCGTATATCGCTTGGTAGGTTGACTAGACTTGCTATCCAAGCAAGCTCGTGGCCATCCTCGCCTAATAGTGAAAGCCCATCTTCAGGAGCACTGATTGGATAGGCGCGTACGGGGTAAACACCGTCACTAACTTTGCCATCACTGGCAGTAAACACGAGGCGACCTGCAAGATTGTGCGTTAATTGAAAGTCTACTGTAGGGCTTGGTGCCAAATTATCCATTGGTGTTTGCATAGCTATGCGCTCACTTCTTTATTATTGCTAATCTCATCTTTTTCTATGTCATCGAGATCGGTATCTACATTCCGTGCTTGTGCCTGATATAGGCGGTAATATGCACCTTCGCGTGCCATCAGTTCATCGTGATTACCAACTTCGACTATCTCACCTCTATCCAGAACGACTAAGCGGTTAGCCTTATGTAAAGTAGAAAGACGATGGGCAATAGCGATGGTAGTGCGGCCATGCACTAAATTGTCTAAAGCTTTTTGGATTTCTTTTTCAGTCTCGGTATCTACCGATGCTGTTGCTTCATCTAAAATCAGAACACGCGGGTCTATAAGCAGCGCTCTTGCAATTGAGATGCGTTGGCGCTCTCCACCTGATAAACCATGACCTCGTTCGCCGACCAGTGAATCATAACCATGTGGCAGGCGTAGTATGAATTCATGTGCATGGGCGGCACGTGCGGCAGCCACGATTTCTGCACGAGTGGCTTCTGGTTTACCGTAAGCAATATTCTCTGCAATACTGCCGAAGAATAAGAAAGGCTCTTGCAATACCAGCCCGATATTACGCCTATATTCTGATATAGGTAATGAGCGAATATTGACGCCATCGACACTGATAGAGCCTTCTGTTACATCGTAAAAGCGGCACATTAAATTCACCAAAGTACTTTTACCTGAACCACTATGGCCAACTAAACCTATCATTTCGCCCGGTGCGATGGTGAGGTTTAAGTCTTTAATCACCGCGCGGTTGCCGTAGCGGAATCCTGCACCTTTAATTTCAATTTGTCCGATTACTTTGTCAAGGTGAACCGGATTGGTTGGCTCTGGAACGCTGGATACATGATCAAGAATATCAAAGATGCGTTTAGCGCCAGAGGCAGCTTTTTGCGTCACTGAGACGATGCGGCTCATAGAGTCTAACCGCGTATAAAAACGGCTGATATAGGCTAGGAATGCCGTGAGTACACCAACGGTGATTTCGTTGCGAGATACCTGCCAGATACCAAATGCCCATACTAGCAGTAGACCGATTTCGGTGAGTAGCGTAACGCTAGGTGAAAATAGTGACCAAATTTTGTTGATGCGGTCATTGACGATTAGATTGTGTTGGTTAGCCTCGCGAAAGCGCGTGGCTTCACGTTTTTCTTGCGCGAATGCTTTGACTACGCGGATACCGGGGATTGTATCGGCAAGTACGTTGCTCACTTCCGACCATACACGGTCTATTTTTTCAAAGCCAGTTCTAAGTTTGTCACGAACTATATGTATCATCCAGGCGATGAAGGGTAATGGCAGTAAGGTAATGAGTGCCAGCTTGGCATTGATGGAGATTAAAATTGCTGCTGTCATGATAATCATCAGCACATCGGTGGCAAAATCTAACAGATGCAAGGATAGGAATACACAGATGCGATCAGATTCTGAACCAATCCTAGACATTAAATCGCCAGTGCGTTTGCCGCCAAAATATTCTAATGAAAGTTTTAGCAGATGCTCATAAGTGATAGTGCGTAAATCCGCACCAATGCGCTCACTCACCAGTGCGAGTATATAAGTGCGTGCCCAACCTAAACTCCAGGCTAATAATGCCGAGCCTAGTAGCCCCGTGAGGAGTAGAGTTACCATTTTAATATCAATAGGCGCGCCATTTTGATAAGGAATCAACACCTTATCCATCAACGGAATTGTTAGGTAAGGTGGTACGAGTGTGGCGGCTGTCGAGGCCAGCATCAGCAAAAACCCCGCTAGCAATTGCCATTGATAAGGTTTGGCAAAACGCCATAATCGAAATAGCGTCCAGGTCGATGGTGGTGTATCAATCGCACTGTTGCACTGAGGGCATTCATCTTGGTCGGCTGCTAATGGTGCGCGGCAGTTTGGGCAAAACTCAATAACCTCAGGGCTAATAGGTTCGCCACTAATGAAACTGTTAAGTTGCTGCTTAAACTGTTTAATAAACCTTGCTGCAGCAGAATCGTAAACTAGTGTGTAATGCCAGTGGGCGATACGAATGTTGGCATTAAATAACTCTAAATTACCAACACCGGCATGGTCATGATGTTGCAATTCCAATCCAGCGCTGTAAGGGTATTCAGCTTCAATAACTTGTGAGGAATTTAAGCTCACTAGACGCTGATTTGTGGCTATGAGCAAACTTTTTTTAAAGTGTAAGTTAGCGTCTAGATTGATCTCCAGCCAGGCAATAATTTCTTCTGAATTAGCTATTAGCGTCTCAACTCGGGCCTGCCAAGCAACTGGTAGTGTAATGTTTGTCAAAGCGGATGGGAAAATTTGGTTGTTCACAGCGACTGAGTGTACTACAATCAGGTGCTCTTACAAATAGTTATAGATTCGCTGTTGTCAGCTTGCTGTAAGCTTCATAGGCCACACTCCCGCAGTTAATTTTCACTTTAAATTCATCTGGAAAGATTGATGGAGTTTCTCAAGATACTACCTCTGCATGGACCTAATATTTGGACATATCGTCCTGTGCTAGAGGCATGGTTAGACATTGGACCACTAGAGGATTCCCCCTCGAACACTATTCCCGGTTTTTACGAACGTCTTACCGCTTGGTTGCCCACACTGATTGAGCATCGCTGCGGTATAGGTGAACGTGGTGGATTTTTACTGCGCGTACGTGAGGGCACATGGCCAGGCCATATTCTGGAGCATGTTACGCTGGAGTTACAAACGCTTGCCGGCATGCAGGGTGGTTTTGGTAAAGCACGCAGTACGAGTGTGCGCGGCGTTTACAAAGTAGTCGTGCGTTCGCGTAACGAACAAGTCAGCCGTGCCGCGCTACAAGCAGGGCGTGATTTAGTGATGGCAGCTATTGAAAACAAGCCGTTTGATGTAACAGCAACTGTTGCTACGCTGCGCGAGATGGTTGATTCATTATGCTTGGGCCCTAGCACTGCGTGTATCGTGAATGCCGCTACTGAACGCAATATACCTTCTATTCGATTGACTGAAGGTAATTTAGTGCAGCTAGGATACGGTGCTCGCCAACATCGTATTTGGACTGCTGAAACTGACCAGACCAGCGCAATCGCTGAAAGTATTTCTCGCGATAAAGATTTAACCAAAAGTCTATTGCAATCTTGCGGTGTACCAGTACCTGAAGGTCGAATCGTCGATAGCCCAGCAGATGCTTGGGAGGCGGCAGAAGATATTGGTTTGCCAGTCGTTGTTAAGCCCAGTGATGGCAATCATGGACGTGGCGTGTCAACTGAGCTGATGACGCGTGAAGAGGTTGAAGCTGCATTTAACTTAGCAAATGATGAAGGCAGTGAAGTAATTGTTGAACGCTTCGTGCGTGGCAATGAGCACCGTTTATTGGTTGTGGGCGGACGTTTGGCCGCAGCCGCGAGAGGTGAATCTGTCTCCATAGTAGGCGATGGAAAGTCGAGTATACGCCAGCTAATAGAATTGCAAATTAACTCTGATCCTAGGCGCGGCGAAGCAGAAGAATACCCATTAGATATCATATTGATTGAGCAGCAGCCTTCTGTAGTTTTTGAAATTTCCCGTCAAGGTTTCGTTCCTGATTCCATACCAAAACTAGCTGAGCAAGTAGTCATTCAGCGTAATGGGAACGTAGCGATTGATGTGACTGATCTTGTGCATCCTGAAGTCGCGGCAGCGGCTTCGCTTGCAGCACGTATCATCGGGTTGGATATCGCAGGCGTTGATTTGGTTACACAAGATATTTCACGGCCTTTAGCCGAACAAGGTGGTGCCATTGTTGAAGTGAATGCAGGGCCAGGTTTGCTGATGCATCTCAAGCCGGCTGATGGTAAGGCGCGCCCAGTGGGCAAGGCTATAGTAGATAATTTGTTTGCAGAAAGTGAGAGCGGACGTATTCCTATCGTCGGTATCTCTGGAACCAACGGTACAACATTGGTCGCGCAAATCGTCGCCAAGTTGGTTCATCTGAATGGCAAGCATGTAGGGCTGGCATGTGGAGATGGCTTGTATCTTGACCAGCGTTTGGTTGAAAATTGCGATAGCGCTACTTGGAGTGCCGCACAAAAATTACTGATGAATCGCAACGTAGAAACGGCTGTGATTGAAAATAGCGCTACTACCATTTTGACTGAGGGGCTGGGTTATGACCGTTGTCAGGTGGGTGTGGTGACTAACATCGAGTCAGAAAAGCATTTTGGCCAACATTATATTGAAACGCATGATCAGGTTTATAACGTACTTCGCACCCAGGTAGATGTAGTATTGAGTGACGGGGTCGCTGTGTTGAATGCTGCTGATCCCATGGTTGCACAAATGGCCGAGCTGTGTGATGGCGAGGTAATTTTCTTTGCTCGTGACCTTAATTTGCCTGTAATCGAAGCGCATCTAAAACAAGGTGGACGTGTGGTGTCATTAGAAGCTGATTGCTTAGTGCTTGCAACAGGCAACGAAAAAGTTTTGCTGAACAAGCTGGCGACCATTCCACTATTGAGTGAAAAACGTGTGAGTGAAAAACATGACAACCCGCAGAAACATGATACTTTAATTGAGCATGTGTTAGCAGCCGTGGGTGCTGCATGGGCACTAGGTATCTCACCTCAACTGATAAGTGCGGGTATTGAGACATTTACCTTAAGTTAGTGAGATATTTAAAAAAATGATGTTGAAGCTAATCAAGTCTGAAAGTATAAGGGAAACTGTTCGATGGAAGTAACACGTGTTCGTGCACTGCGCGGTCCTAATTTGTGGAGTCGACATACTGCTATCGAGGCAATTGTTTATTGTACGGAGGCAGAATCTAGCATATTGAATATCACTGGTTTTGAATCACGCCTACGCGCACTTTTTCCAGAGGTTGGTTTGCTGCAACTAGCTGGTCATACCGGTGGCGTATCAATGGCACACGTTTTGCAATTAGCTGCACTTAGATTGCAAGCACAGTCAGGATGCCCGGTCACTTTTAGCCGTACTGCACCAACTTTAGAAACAGGTGTACTTCAAGTGGTATTTGAATATACCGAGGAACAGGTTGGTCGATTAGCGCTCGAGCTAGCAGAGCAACTTTGCCATGCAGCCGCCACAGATACTCCTTTTGACCTCGCCGCAGCCTTGGCGCAACTTAAGGAGCTTGATGAAGATGTGCGTTTAGGGCCTAGTACTGGCGCTATTGTACAAGCTGCAACTGTTAGAAATATCCCATATCGCCGCTTGACTGAAGGTAGCTTAGTACAATTTGGCTGGGGCAGTAAACAGCGCCGTATCCAGGCAGCTGAAACAGATCGTAGTAGTGCGATTGCCGAAGCAATCGCCCAAGATAAAGAATTGACTAAGAAACTACTTGATGCAGCAGGTGTACCAGTACCTAATGGCCGTGAAGTATCTGATATTGAAGATGCTTGGGCGGCAGTGATTGAAATCACGGGATCTAGTGAAACAATAGTACCTGTTGTAGTAAAGCCTAAAGATGGTAATCAAGGTAAAGGCGTTACCGTCAATATCAATACACGTGAGCAACTTAATATTGCTTATGCAGCTGCTGCAGAAAGAAGCCCAGAAGTATTAGTTGAAAGGTTTATTCCTGGTAGCGATTTCCGTTTGCTAGTGGTGGGTAATCAAATGGTAGCAGCAGCAAGGCGAGATGCCCCATTAGTGATTGGTGACGGCGTGCATAGTGTTCGTGCATTGGTAGAGCAGGTCAATAATGATCCGCGTCGTGGTTCTGGGCATGCGACTTCGCTGACAAAAATTAGCATTGATGATATTGCGTTGGCAAGCTTGGCCAGCCAAGATTTCACGGCTGACTCAGTGCCTTGTAAAGGGGCACGTGTGATTCTGCGCAATAATGCAAATCTAAGCACTGGCGGTACGGCAACTGATGTAACTGACGACGTGCATCCTGACTTGGCTGCCAGTGCCGTTGCTGCCGCAGCAATGATAGGTTTAGATATTTGTGGCGTTGATATTGTCTGCGACAGTGTGTTGCAGCCCTTGCAAGAGCAAGGTGGCGGCGTTGTGGAGGTGAATGCAGCCCCAGGATTGCGCATGCATTTGCAACCTTCATACGGTAAAGGCCGCGCAGTGGGTGAAGCGATTGTTTCAACGATGTTTGCTGCTAACGACAATGGACGTATTCCATTAGTAGCTGTGGCTGGTACCAATGGTAAAACCACTACGGTACGTTTGATTGCACATATTCTCGGATGCAAAGGCTTGCGCGTTGGTATGACCAACTCGGATGGTGTATATATTGAAGGCAAACGCATTGATACTGGTGATTGCAGCGGCCCGAAAAGTGCGCGTAATGTGTTGATGCACCCTGATGTTGATGCTGCAGTATTTGAAACTGCACGCGGTGGCGTACTGCGTGAAGGTTTGGCTTTTGATCGCTGTAACGTGGCGGTTGTTACTAATATTGGTATGGGCGATCACTTAGGACTTAGCTTCATTACCACCGTGGAAGACCTCGCAGTGGTGAAGCGCGTAGTTGTGCAAAATGTCGCGCCAGATGGTGTGGCGGTGCTGAATGCAGCAGATCCAATGGCTGCGAATATGGCCAACTCATGTTTAGGGTCAGTCACATTTTTTGCTCACGACATCTCCCACCCCGTGATGGTCACCCATCGTGCGCAAGGTCGTCGTGTGGTGTATGTTGATAATGGCTATATTGTTGCAAGCCAAAATTCTTCTGACCAGAATAAATTTGAACAGCGTATCGCACTGACACAGGTGCCAATTACCCGTAATGGAACAATAGGCTTTCAAATTGAAAATACAATGGCCGCTGTTGCTGCAGCCTGGGCATTGAATATTGATTGGGACATCATTCGTAGCGGTGTGGCATCATTTGTAAATGATGCGCAAACAGCACCGGGCCGTTTCAACTTTTTTGATTATCGTGGCGCTAGTGTGATTGCAGATTATGGACATAATCCTGATGCAATCATTGCATTAGTCGCCGCCATAGAGAATATCCCAGCCAAAAATCGCATGGTGGTGATTAGCGGTGCAGGTGATAGGCGCGATGTTGATATTAGTCATCAGACTGAGATTTTAGGTGACGCTTTCGATGAGGTCATTCTATATCAGGACCAATGCCAGCGGGGCCGTGCTGATGGTGAGGTATTAAAGCTGTTACAGCGTGGCTTGGTGAGTGCCAAACGTACAAAAAAGATAGACGAAATCCAAGGGGAGTTTTTAGCCATTGATACCGCACTATCTCGATTAAACGCAGGTGACTTATGCTTAATCCTGATTGACCAGGTAGACGAAGCGTTGGCACATATTGCTCAACGTGTTGCGAACGGCTAATTTTAGGTAATAAGTTATTCAATATTAGGCATATTTAACTTTTAATACTACTTTTAGAAAGCGTTGTTGATTAGCTAGATACGACTTTTAGGCACTAACTTAGCCTAAGATGTTGTTTACTAACAAGAGTCGCAATGTGTTTCATCGCATTGGCAAGATGTGTGAGGTATAATTCTACTTTTAGATTTTAGCCAGCCATTACGCCATGCCAATTTACGATTATCAATGCAGCAGTTGCGGCTTTAAAGCCGAAGTAATGCGCAAAATTAGCGCGCCAAATATAGAGGCCTGCCCCGAATGTGCTGCTGAAACCTTCAGCAAACAATTATCTGCACCAAGTTTTCAATTAAACGGTAGCGGCTGGTATGCTACTGATTTTAAAAATGGTAATAGCAAACCTGCTAAAGCTGACAGCGCCGTTAAAGGCGATACGGTGGCAGAAAAAAAGTCTGATGCAGCGCCCGCTGCATGTGCCACAGGTTGTGGCTGTCATTAACTGTGGTTGCTGTTCTACTTATATTATTTGCCGTTCAACCTCCTAGATTAAGCACATGAAAAAATACTTTATTACTGGTTTACTAGTGTTGGTGCCTTTGTTTATCACGATTTGGGTGATATCAAGCTTAATCGGCATGATGGATAAAAGTTTATTCCTGCTACCAGAAAATTGGCGGCCTAAAGCGCAGTTAGGGTTGGAGATTCCAGGTGTAGGTGCTTTACTCACGCTGTTTATTGTTTTTGTCACAGGTTTAATCGCCACTAATTTTTTCGGTAAGCAATTGATTTTGTTGTGGGAGTCTCTATTGGCACGTGTGCCGGTGGTGAAATCTATTTACGCCAGCGTCAAACAAGTGTCAGACACGCTATTTTCAGATTCTGGTAATGCCTTTCGCCATGCCGTTTTGGTGCAGTTCCCTAGAGAAGGGTCTTGGACGATTGCTTTTATCACAGGCCAGCCAGGCGGAGACGTAGCCAACCATTTGCATGGTGATTTTGTGAGTGTGTATGTACCTACTACGCCCAACCCAACAGGCGGCTATTTTTTGATGATGCAACGTACAGATGTGGTTGAGCTTGATATGAGTGTAGATGAAGCATTGAAATACATTATTTCAATGGGTGTGGTTTCGCCAGCAGAAAAAATAAAACCAAAAGTTAGAGTGAAAGTAGAGCCACCAAAAATAAAAGACAACCTATAACAGAGCTTATAGCCAACAACTTAATCACTAAAATTATCTAAATAAATTACAAAGATATACCCCCATTAAATTTAACTGACTATTAACAAGACTTAAAAATTATGCGTACACATTACTGCGGCCATTTAAACCGCGAACACATCGGACAAACTGTAACTTTATGTGGTTGGGCGCACCGTCGCCGTGACCATGGAGGCGTTATCTTTATTGATTTGCGTGACCGTGAAGGTATGGCGCAAATCGTAATTAATCCTGATGCAAAAGCTGCATTTGCGATTGCTGAAAGTGTACGTAGTGAATATGTGCTTAAGGTGGTATGTGAAGTGCGCGCGCGCCCAGAAGGCGCAGTGAACGCTAATTTATCAACCGGTGAAGTTGAAATGATTGCCACTGAGATTGAAATTCTCAATGCCTCACTCACACCGCCGTTCATGCTAGATGACGAGAATTTAACTGAAACTGTACGTCTGCAACATCGTTACATCGATTTGCGTCGTCCAGCGATGCAAAAGAACTTGATGTTGCGTTACCGCGTAGCAAAAACTTTGCGTGATTATTTAGATGTGAACGGTTTTATTGAAGTTGAAACACCGATGTTGACACGCTCAACACCAGAAGGTGCACGTGACTACCTAGTGCCAAGCCGAGTGCATGCCGGTCAGTTTTTTGCATTGCCGCAATCACCGCAGTTATTCAAACAATTGTTGATGGTGTCTGGCTTTGACCGTTATTTCCAAATCACTAAATGTTTCCGCGATGAAGATTTACGTGCAGACCGTCAGCCAGAATTCACGCAAGTCGACATTGAAACTTCATTCATGAGTGAAGAGCAGATTATGAACATTGTTGAAGAGATGATTCGACAAATGCTCAAAAAAGTACAAAACGTAGATTTACCAGCAACATTTCCACGTATGTCATTCCATGAAGCCATGACGCGTTACGGTTCAGATAAACCGGATATGCGTGTAACGCTAGAAATCACCGAGCTTTCAGATGTCATGAAAGACGTAGATTTTAAAGTGTTCGCAGGCGCTGCCAATATGGCAGGTGGCCGTGTTGCTGCCTTACGCGTACCAAACGGTGGCGCCATGGCACGTAGCGAGATAGATGCCTACACCGAGTTCGTAAAAATTTACGGCGCTAAAGGTTTGGCTTACATCAAAATTAACGACGTGACTAAACTCAACGAAGAAGGCCTGCAAAGCCCAATCGTTAAAAATATTCATGTCACTGCATTGCAAGCGATTATCGACCGCACAGGTGCACAAAATGGCGATATCGTGTTCTTTGGCGCAGATAAAACCAAAGTGGTCAACGAAGCACTAGGCGCGTTACGCCTTAAAGTCGGTCACGATAAAGGTCACGTTGATGGCCGCGAATGGGCGCCATTATGGGTGGTAGATTTCCCAATGTTTGAGCACGATGAAGAAAATGATCGTTGGGCTGCATTGCACCATCCGTTCACCGCACCAAAAGACGGTCACGAAGACTTGCTAGTTTCTAACCCAGGCGCCGCGCTTTCAAAAGCTTACGATATGGTCTTAAACGGGTGGGAAGTTGGCGGTGGTTCAGTGCGTATCCATAAACAAGACATTCAATCAAAAGTATTCGATGCACTGAAAATCAGTAAAGAAGAAGCCCAAGAAAAATTTGGCTTCTTGCTTGATGCATTGCAATTCGGCGCACCTCCGCATGGCGGCCTAGCATTCGGTTTAGATCGTTTGGTAACGTTAATGGCAGGCGCAGAATCTATTCGTGATGTGATTGCTTTCCCGAAAACACAACGCGCACAGTGCTTGATGACCAATGCGCCAAACGGGGTCGACGAAAAACAATTACGCGAATTGCACATTCGCGTTCGTACACCAAATCCAGCTGCTTAAAAAATGAACTCGCTTGCGCTGACTGTGTTGCAAGCTCTTGCCGTACCAATGTGTACCGTCTTCGAGCTTGCGCCTTGTCTGCGCGGCGCGAATTTCATTTTAGGAAATAGTTAAATGGAAAAATGTTTTGTAATGCAACCGTTCGATGGCGGCGTATTCGATAAACGTTATAAAGATATTTTTTCTTTAGCAATTATAGATGCAAATCTTGAACCCTACAGAGTTGACCAAGATCCAAAAGTAAGTATTCCAATTCAGGACATTGAAGCAGGAATAAAAGATTCTAGAATTTTTTTTGCTGAAATTACAAAAGATAATCCTAATGTTTGGTTTGAGCTTGGGTATGCAATAGCATCAGGGAAAGAAGTAGTTTTAGTATGTTCTGAAGAGCGCGAAACAAAGTTTCCATTCGATATTCAACATCGTTCAATAATTAGATATAAAGTCGAGTCGGCAAGTGACTTTGAAAATCTACGTAAGCAAATTACTGAAAAAATACAAGCGTATCTGCAAAAAGAAGTAACACTTCCGAAGCTGTCTGAGCTTTTAGCAACTTCCAATGAAGCTGATGGTTTAGAAGATCATGTAATTGTATGTTTAGCTGCAATGGCTGAAAATATAGATCATCCTGAAAGCCCGGTAAGTCCTTATCAAATTAAAAATGATATGGAGAAGAGTGGCTTTACTAAAATTGCAGCTACACTCGCAATTAAGTTCTTATTAGATAATACTTTTATATCACAAGTCGAAGTTCAAGAATGGAATAACGAGCCATATTTGGCCTACAAATTCACAGAAAAGGCTTGGTCATGGGTTTTAAAAAATAAAAAGAAATTTCATCTAAAACAGGTGTCAAAATTAAGTAAATTTGATGATTTTGAGGATGATATTCCTTTTTAGCTATGACAATTAAATCCTTAATCCGCACGATTCCTCACTATCCTAAACAGGGCGTGCAGTTTCGTGACATTACTACGTTGCTGAAAGATCCGCTGGGTCTAAAAGTGACAGTGGATGAGTTGTTCAAGCGTTACGAGAACCAGCGTATTGATAAAGTAGTAGGAATTGAATCGCGCGGTTTCATGGTTGGCACACCTCTGGCCTATAAGTTGGGTGTGGGTTTTGTGCCTGTGCGTAAAGGCGGTAAGCTGCCTGCCGAGACTTTAGGTCACGATTACGAGCTGGAGTATGGCAGTGATCGCGTTGAGATTCATACTGATGCTATAGAGAAAGGTGAGCGCATCCTGCTGGTGGATGACATTATCGCAACCGGGGGTACCGCATTGGCTGCTGCTGTGCTCATCAAGAAACTAGGTGGAGAGTTGGTGGAATGTGCATTTATCATCGAGCTCATCAGCCTAGGCGGCCGTAAGCGTTTGGAAGCTAAGGGCCATAAGATGTTTGCCTTGTGTGAATTTGAAGGAGATTAGAGTTTAAGATGTATGGTAGCTAAATTCTTAATCGACAATATCAATTAATATTATGCCAGTCACTGAAATTAATCATATTAACCTACGCGCCAATCGCGACATGATGCATGTGTTGCGCGATTTTTATTGCGACATTGTCGGTCTCAAGGTGGGGCCGCGCGTTGCTACGACGAGTTATGGTTTTTGGTTGTATATTGGCGATAACGATGTAGTGCATATTGCTGAATACAATAAAGGTGTTGGTGCGCCAGATTTGCATGTGAATGGTACTTATGATCATGTATCTTTTACCTGTACCAATATGCCAGGCATGGAAGCACATTTGCAAATGAAACAAACACCTTACACAACGCGCTTACTCAATAATGGTGTAAAGCAAATTAACTTTAAAGACCCTGCGGGTAATGGCATTGAGTTGAATTTTAATCCGCCTGATTTTTAAATCTGGACTTGAGTCATTGCTTGAGAATCAGCATTTGAGAGTCAATATGTAATCTCTTTCAAATTTAATTGGTTTCGCTTTTGAATCTACCTGTGTGACTACTGTCACATACAAATATACCGGGTGTCATAAAATGTAGTGGTTTGGATATTTGTAGAAACGTTATCAGGATAGTTATTGAATGCGTTAATGCAAGTTATTCTGTGTCAATGAGGGTTTGGAGAACAATTAAAATGAAACAACTTACCAATCAATTCGTACTAAAACTCTTAGTCGGTAGCAGCCTTGCA
>JBKJRF010000129.1:0-7326 GCA_046594825.1 Methylotenera sp. | reverse complement strand
TTCCTAAAAGCTATTCAAAATACGAATCTCATAACTATAGCTATTTTATAAATATTTTGCAAGTTTTAATCAAGCAAATATCGCGAGTAGTTATCGCCCGATATCGGCTGGCATGTTAAAATCATGCAATATGTTGTTAATAAACCAATTTCCTTACTATTTCTATAACCTGCCGTTGTTAAATAGTCACGCATGAATTTACTTAAAGCTCTAGCCAAGGTCGGCAGCATGACCTTTGTTTCACGCATATTGGGGTTTGTGCGCGATACGCTCATCGCACGAGTATTTGGTGCAGGTATGCTAAGCGATGCATTTATTGTCGCGTTTAAAATCCCTAATCTGTTACGTCGCGTTTCAGCTGAAGGGGCATTTAGCCAAGCCTTCGTGCCAATTTTAGCAGAATATAAAAGCCAGCGTAGTTTTGATGAAACGCATAGCCTGATTAGCCGCGTAGCCACTTGGCTGGGTTTAATCTTGGTCGTGGTAACGCTGCTGGGTATGCTGGCTGCGCCTTGGATAGTCACTTTGATCGCGCCAGGTTTTCATGCTAACCCAGCTAAAATGCAGCTCACGGTTGAGTTGTTGCGCATTACTTTCCCTTATATTTTCTTTATTTCGCTGGTTTCTATGGCTGGCGGCGTACTCAACACATACAACCGTTTCGGTATACCCGCATTTACGCCTGTGTGGCTTAATGTTTCTATGATTGCTGCAGTGTTGTTTTTTGCAGATCATTTTGCTGAGCCAATTAAAGTGCTGGCTTGGGCGGTATTTTTCGGTGGATTTTTACAGTTAGTGTTTCAAATACCATTTTTAAAGCAAATCGGCTTATTACCTAGGTTTGACCTGCACCAAGAAGATGATGGTGTTTGGCGCATTTTAAAGCTCATGGGGCCGGCAATACTAGGCGTTTCAGTGGCACAAATTTCGATGATTACCAATACGATTTTTGCCTCATTTTTGGACACTGGTAGTGTGAGTTGGCTATATTACGCAGATAGGTTAATGGAATTTCCTACTGGTGTGTTGGGCGTAGCATTAGGCACCATATTACTGCCTAGCTTATCTAAAGCCTATGCAGGTAAAGATGATGGTGAGTACTCGCAATTACTTGATTGGGGATTGCGTTTAACCTTTATTTTGGCAGCGCCAGCCGCAGTTGCTTTGGCTGTGTTAGCGGCACCTTTGGTGATTGCTTTATTCCATTACGGAAAATTTACTGGGCATGATGCGCTGATGACTGAACAGGCATTAGTTGCTTACAGTGTTGGCTTATTAGGGCTGATTTTAGTGAAAATTTTAGCGCCAGGTTTTTATGCGCGGCAAAATATCAAAACGCCCGTGAAAGTTGCAATATTCACGCTAATAGTTACGCAATTGATGAATGTGCTTTTTGTATTTGTGTTGCATTTACAACATGCAGGGTTAGCACTTGCTATCGGCTTGGGTGCTTGTATCAATGCTGCGTTACTTTATTACCATTTGCGCAAAGTCAATATTTATCAACCACAGCCTGGCTGGTTTGTCTTTATGTTCAAGTTATTCATCGCATTAAGCGTGATGGGCGTTGTGCTATATTTTGCCATGGGTGATACCGGTGCATGGCTAAAATTCGGGTTGATGAAGCGCTTAATTTATATCAGTGGATTAGTGACATTAGGTGGTGTAAGTTATTTTGTAACTTTACTGTTGCTAGGCTTTCGGCCAAGTGATTACATGCGCAGAGTGAAAAGTTGATGCAAGTTTTTCGCCATATTCCAAATTCGCTACAGCAGGCCTGTGCATTAGCTATCGGTAATTTTGATGGCATGCATTTGGGCCATCAAGCGCTATTAAAAAAGCTGACTGAAAACGCGCAAGCGCTTAATCTAACTTCTGCGGTGATGACGTTTGAACCACATCCGCGTGAATTTTTTGCGCCAGAAAGTGCGCCACCTAGGCTATGTTCATTGCGTGAAAAATTAGAGCATTTTGCAGAGGCGGGGGTTGAGAAAGTCTATGTATGTCGCTTTAACCGTAGCTTTGCAAAAGTCACTGCAGCTGAGTTTATGCAGACTATTTTGCGCGATTCACTTAATGCACAAGCCATTCTAGTAGGTGAGGATTTCAGGTTTGGTGCGATGCGCACTGGGTCTATTATTGATTTTATCAATGCAAAATTTAATTTAATCAGTTTGCCGCAAGTGAATTTAAACGAGGCTCGCGTTTCAAGTACGCGTGTTCGTGCGGCTTTGGCAGCAGGCGATTTGCAAGAAGCGACTTGCTTGCTGAGCCGTCCTTATAGTATTAGTGGCAAGGTTGTTCACGGTGCAAAACGTGGACGACAATTAGGTTTTCCAACGGCAAATGTACATATGCGCCACGAGCGGCCGGCCTTGACTGGCGTTTATGCAGTAAAATTAGACGGTTTGAATAGCGTAGCAAATTTGGGCGTGAAGCCAACTATTGCAGGCATACCTAAGCTCTCGTTAGAAGTGCACGTGCTTGATTTTGATGGCGATTTATACGATAAACATGTACATGTGGAATTTTTGCATAAAATACGCAATGAAATGAAGTTTGATGGTTTAGACGCTTTAAAAGCACAAATTGCACAAGATGTAATTGTGGCTAGAAACTTTTTCAAGAAATAAATTTAAGAAACTTAATTAAAAACACGTATTTAAAAGTACGTTTAGAAATAAATCATGACCGAAAACGCTAATAAAGTACAAAATAAATACAAATTAAACCTGCCTGAAACTACGTTTCCTATGCGTGGAGATTTGGCTAAACGTGAGCCAGCATGGTTAAAGCAATGGCAAGATAAAAAACTTTATGAGCGTATCCGCCAGTCACGTAAAGGTGCTAAAAAATTCATTCTGCGTGATGGCCCACCGTATGCAAATGGCGATATTCATATCGGTCATGCCGTTAATAAAATCTTAAAAGACATTATCGTAAAATCTAAAACCATGAGCGGTTTTGATGCACCTTATGTGCCTGGTTGGGATTGTCACGGTTTGCCAATTGAGTTAGTGGTAGAAAAGAACCATGGTAAAAATATAGACCCAGCTAAGTTTCGTGAGCTTTGTCGCGCATACGCGGCTGAGCAAGTGGAACGCCAAAAGAAAGATTTTATTCGTTTAGGTGTCTTAGGCGATTGGGATAATCCTTACCTAACGATGGATTTCAAAACCGAAGCCGACATCATGCGTGCTTTGGGTGAAATCTATACCAATGGTTATCTCTATCAAGGCAGCAAGCCTGTACATTGGTGCGTAGATTGCGGCTCTGCATTGGCTGAGGCTGAAGTTGAGTATGAAGACGTGAACTCGCCGGCGATTGATGTGGGCTTTAAGGTAGTGGATAACGCTGCCTTGAGTAAAGCATTTGGTGTTGAGGTCAAAGGTGATGCTTATGCCGTCATTTGGACGACTACGCCGTGGACATTACCCGCGAACCAAGCTGTGAGTGTGCATCCTGAATTTGATTATGATTTGATTCAAACGAGCAAAGGGTTATTAATTCTTGCACATGAACTGGCAAAAAGCACACTTGCACGATATGGCGAAGAAAACTACACAGTCATCGCAACGTGCAAAGGTCTTATGCTTAAAGACCTAGAACTCCAACATCCATTCGACAACCGCCAAGTGCCAGTTATTTGTGGTGACCACGTCACTATCGAAGCTGGTACGGGCTTAGTCCATACTGCTGCTGCACATGGTAATGACGACTGGCTTGTGATGAAGGCTAATTTCCCTAACGAAAAGCCACGTATTTTAATGGGTGGCGATGGCAAATTCTTTAATAGTGAATTGGTTGAGTTTGAAGAAATTCGCAGCTTAACAAGACAAGAAGCAAACAAAGTGATTCTTGCCAAAATGTTAGAAACTGGCAATTTGTTGGCAAGTGCAAGGTTAAATCATAGCTTCCCGCATTGCTGGCGCCATAAAACGCCATTGATGCAATTAGCCACGCATCAGTGGTTTATTGGCATGGATCAAAATTGGTATATTGCCCAACAACCTCATTCTCATGTTGAGAGGCTTCAGCCTTTGAGGGCTAATGCTTTGAGTGCTGTTGAACATACCGAGTTCTTCCCATCATGGGGTCGCGCTCGTTTGGAAGCGATGATTAAAAACCGCCCTGATTGGTGTGTGTCACGCCAACGCAACTGGGGTGTGCCAATGCCGCTATTTGTGCACAAAGAAACTGGTGAGACACATCCAAATACAGTAGATTTGCTAGAACAAGCAGCTTTGTTAGTAGAGCAGCAAGGTGTAGAAGCTTGGTTTAGTTTAGATAGCGCAGCATTTTTAGCGCAGCATGCACCACAAAATGCTGACCAGTATAAAAAAGTAACCGATACTTTAGACGTTTGGTTTGACTCAGGGGCAACGCATGCTGCTGTGTTAAAGCGCCGTCCTGAATTACAGTTTCCTGCAGACTTGTATTTAGAGGGTTCAGATCAGCATCGTGGTTGGTTTCAGTCTAGCCTGCTAACGGGCTGTGCAATTGACGGCCGTGCGCCTTATGAAGCCTTGCTCACGCATGGTTTTGTGGTGGATGGTTCTGGTCATAAGATGAGTAAATCTAAAGGTAATGTTGTTGCACCGCAAAAGGTGATGGATACTTATGGCGCGGATATTTTACGCTTATGGACAGCATCAACAGATTATTCTGCTGAACTTACGATTTCAGATGAAATTTTAAAACGTGTGGCAGAAAGCTATAGACGTATTCGCAATACTATGAAATTTTTATTGGCTAACATTGCCGATTTTGATGCGACTAAAGACTTGCTACCAGTAGAAGAATGGTTAGAAATCGACTGTTATGCGCTGGTGTTAACGCAAAAGTTACAAACTGAAGTTTTGGCAGATTACGATCGTTATGAATTGCATTTAGCGGTGCAAAAATTTGTGAGTTTTTGTTCAGAAGATTTAGGTGGTTTTTACTTGGATATTCTGAAAGATAGGCTCTACACGGCTGGTGAAAATTCACATGCACGTCGTGCTGCGCAAAGCGCGCTTTATCATATTATGCATTGCATGATGCGTTTAATGGCGCCAATTTTGAGTTTTACTGCGAATGAAATTTGGCAAACCTTAGGTTTGGATGCGGATAAAACAGTGTTTGAAGATGTTTGGTATGAATTACCTAAGCATGTGCTGAGCGAAAAAGAAATTTTGGCTTGGGAAGATGTGGTTAAGGTTCGTGGATTTGTAAATAAAGCGATTGAAGAGAAGCGCGCACAAAGTCTGGTGGGTTCATCATTGCAATCAGAGATTGATATTCATACAGATGGTGAATTGTATGAGTCATTAGCTAGCCTAAAGGATGATTTGCGTTTTGTAATGATTAGCTCGCGTGCAAATGTCTATAAAAAAGCAGGTTCGGGTATGCAAATAGATGTAACGCCAAGCACACATGCCAAATGCGACCGCTGCTGGCATTACCGCGCTGATGTTGGCTCGCACGCAGAACATCCCACTATCTGCGGACGTTGTGTGAGCAACTTGTTTGGCACTGGCGAGGAACGTAAATATGCGTAACTGGCTTGCTATCAGTGCTGTGGTTGTTGCACTTGATCTTTATACTAAACATTTAATACAGGGTGCATTTCAATATGGTGATCAGGTCATGATCACCAGTTTTTTTGATTTAGTGCGTTATCACAATGAAGGCGCAGCCTTTAGCTTTTTGGCAGATGCGGGTGGTTGGCAAAAAGTTTTTTTTAGTGGTATTTCAATCGTGGCAATTATTGTAATGAGTTATCTCATTCGTAAACATAGCCAAGAGAAACTTTTTTGTTTGGGATTAGCCTTAATATTGGGTGGAGCGCTTGGCAATTTATACGACCGCCTGACATTAGGTTACGTAGTGGATTTTTTGTATTTTCATATTCGCGATTTATATTGGCCAGCTTTTAATGTGGCAGATAGTGCGATTTGTGTGGGTGTAGCAACGTTATTACTTGATAGCTTTAAAAAACCTCAAAAATAGAGGTTAATAATACAAGTTACCCGTCAATAAAAGCCACTTAAAAGTAGCTGCGTTAACGCGAGGAGAATGCTGTGCCAGATTGGAAAAAACTCATAGCAAGTAAAATTGCAGTAGCACAGCGCGGTGCAGCACCGGGTAAAATCAACGCTAACATTCGTGTGCCTGCGGGGCAAACTGAAGTTAAAAATTTCCCTGTATTAGATCTAGGCATGAAGCCTAATATTGCCAAAAGCGAGTGGTCACTTCGTGTGTATGGCTTGGTGGAAAACGAGCTTAATCTTGATTGGGCAGCGTTTGAAGCGCTCCCACAAATCACGGATATTTCAGATTTTCATTGTGTAACCCGTTGGAGCCATCTGGATATGGAATGGCAAGGCGTACGTGCACAAGATATTTTGGCGCTTGCTGCGCCATTAGAGAATGCTAAATTCGTCACTTTGCATGGCTATGACGGTTATACCACTAATATCGCGCTTGAGGCTTTGCTGGATGATGATGTGATTGTAGCGCATTCAGTATTGGGTGCACCACTTAGTCGTGAACATGGCGGACCTGCGCGCATGGTGGTGCCTAAGCGTTATGCTTGGAAGGGTGCAAAATGGTTGAAGGCAATTGAGCTGCATGCCGAAGATCGGCTAGGTTTTTGGGAGGTGCGCGGCTACCACAATTATGCGGACCCGTTCGAAGAGCAGCGATTTTCTGATGATTAAGTGATTAGATACAAAAATCTCATCGCTAAACATAACTGTTTTTAGAATCAACAAGTTTGCGTATAATAATCACCAATGTTTTCTAAGCGTCTAAGATTATTTGTAAGCAAAGCCATTTTAATAGTGATGGTGTTTGCCTCGCTGGCGCCTACGCTTTCGCACGCTTTTGCAAACAATACTGGCCCTAAAAATGTTTGGCAAGAGATTTGTACCTTGCAAGGTACTAAACGCATTGCAGCAGGGTTTACGCTAAATAGTAAAGATTCTGCACTTTCTTCTAGCTCAAACCCCGCATCTAACCCCAGCTCTATGCCAACAGCAATGCACTTTGAGCATTGCCCTTTTTGTTTAAACCATGCGACACCTGCTGCTTCCCCTGCAGTTGATAATTTAAGTCTCACATTGTTAGATACGGGTAAATTTTACCTACAACCTAATTATCTAGCACCTGTTCTAACTGCATTACTTCTTAGCGACCATCCTAGTCGCGCTCCACCCCTCTAAAAAAATAAAAACTTTTTAATCACTTATTTCGCCGTTAGTTTAGGCGTTTAAGCTTATTTTATTACCACGACTAAGTCGTGGTGGAATGAACAGAGGGAGTCAACTATGTTGAAATCTTTAA
>JBKJRF010000127.1:0-20081 GCA_046594825.1 Methylotenera sp. | reverse complement strand
TAAAAACAATTTTTGACATGAAAAATCCTTACATATTAGTAAATAATGGTGAATAAAAGTTAACTGTGTAATTTTATAGAATCGTTTGGCTTTAAGCAATTTTCATCGCTTAAGCATTCACTTTTTGTGGCGTACCAGTTGGTAAGAAAAGTTGCATATCTATATGCGGAATATTCGCATCTTGATATACACCGCTGATTTCAATAAAGCCAGCTTGTTTATAAAAAGAAATTGCATGAGTTTGTGCTGTTAGATTAATAGTTTTACTACCATATGCTTGGCAAATAGCAATTGCTTCGCGCAATAAAGCACTACCAACACCGAATCCTCGCCAAGCCTTGAGTACTGCCATACGACCGATTTTTTGGTGCTTAATAATGCGCGCACAGCCAACAGGCTGATTATCAAGATGGGCTAGTAAATGTATAGCAACGGCATCTATATCATCCCACTCAAATTCGGGGTCTACTTCTTGCTCTACAATGAAAACCGGTTCGCGCACCGCCTTTAATAACGCAGCATGTGTAGCCCAACTGACTTGAATAACATGAAAATTTGCAGGCATTTATCGCACTTTAATTAGAAGACTAACTCTGCATTATATGCACTTTACTGTATCTACTGGCTTGCAGTCTAAAACAGTTCAGTGCATCATGCATCTTTTATTCAATTTCCTTTTAATTTAAGTCATTCCAAAGGTTTTTACATGCAAAAATATCAAACAGCTGCTGCGCGCGTTTTATTAGCACTCGTGTTTTTAGGTTTAGTACTTTTACGTTTAATTTCCATTATGAACCATCCAAATGGTTACATTGATTATCAAGTGACTTTAGGTACAGTAGGCCTAGCAAGCATTTTTGCACCATTGCTAATTTTAGTGCAATTAGTCGCAGGTTTAGGCTTGTTGGTTGGCTATAAAACTAAATTGTTTGCTTATGTATTAGCTGGTCTTGCGCTATTTTTAGCGATTGTTCTGGGTAGATTTCAACCAGAAGTGATGTTTTTGTACTTCGGCATTACTGGTGGCATGTTGCTTTTGGCAGCTCACCCACAAACTAGCTGTAGTTTAGATAACGCTAAAAAATAAACCTTGTGGACTCAAATAAAGTAGCCTGAGGTTATTTCAAGCTGCTTTTTTGTTATCTTAAATCAGGCTCACTCCCACTCAAGCGCGGGAAAGATTGTATTTACATTGCGTCTATTCGCTATATCAAACAATAGCCACTTATCTTTTTCACTTGCCGCAGCAGTATCCATCGTATTTTCCATGCTTACGCCTTTTTTAATATTAGTGCGTATATCTGCTAGGAGGACGTTTAAATATCGCTGTTCATTATTTAGTGCAGTCAACCAGTCTTTAGTAAATGGTCCATGGCCTGGTACTACTTGCGTCACCGGGTAAGTTTTTAAAATATCTATTGCCGCAATTAGGCCTTTAATATCACCTTCAATCACTGGTGTACGGTCAATAAATAATAAATCACCTGTAAATAAAGTATGTGTTTTATCATCAATCACTGAAATATCGGTATTAGTATGCGCAGCCACATAAGGCGTGATGGTTAAGGCTCTATTACCTAAATCTAACACTGTAGGTTCTTTTACTAACAAAGTCGGTTTTACTATTTCGCTACCTTTAGCATCGGCGCCCAAATATTTTATATTCAACTTATCATAAGCCTCTTTACGTAATTGCATGGCATCGGCTAATTTAGCATGCCCAACAAACACTGGCTTATCTTGCAGAAAAGCCGCGTTGCCAAAAATATGGTCTGGATGCACATGGGTGTTGATGACATACAAAATTGGTAGTTGTGTTACTTTTTTAATCGAATCACGTAACTCATTACCCACCTTTAAGCTGCCGCCTGTATCTATCACTGCCACACCTTTAGTGCCCACCACAAAGCTGATGTTGCAAATATCGCCTTGATAACCTGTATCTATATCTAAATGCTGGCCATGGTGCACATAGATGCCACCGCCTATATCTTCAATCGCAAAGTTACTAGTTTTAACATCTGCTTGAGCACAACTAGCTAGGCTAAAAAACGTACATAGCCAGAGCAAAAAATAATTGAACCTTAACTGCCTGCGAGCATTCATGTTTAACGCCTTTTTAAAGTGTTGCAGTGATATTTTTTTACAATGATAATAGCTGAGGTAAACTTTTAGTGTGACAGCTGTCACAGTATCATGGTTTTAATTTGGGCTTCTTAATTAAGGATTTTGTATGATGAATAGGGCATCACGCTATACCAAAACAGCGGTAATGCTACATTGGCTCATTGCCATTTTTATTTTTGGTATGTTTGCTTTGGGTTGGTATATGAGTGACTTGCCAAAAGAAGCGCCGAAACAGATGGCCTATGACTTATTTGACTGGGGTATCTACACATGGCAATTAACAGAACCTACTGCGCCAAGGTCATTCTATTTCAATTTACATAAATCGCTAGGCATTACCATTATGACACTCATCCTTATACGCATTCTATGGCGTATCACACATCGTCCACCTGCGTTGCTAAGCTCATACAAGGACTGGGAAATAAAATTAGCCACAGGCGCTCACCATATACTGTACCTGCTTATGGTAGCTTTACCTGTGAGCGGCATTATCATGGCTACGTATAGTAAATATGGTATTAAATGGTTTGGCTTACCATTCATTAAAGGGCTTGATAACAATCCTTTGCGCGAAATCTACAAAGAAGCACATGAAATCATTGGCATTATTATTTTAGTGGTAATTGCGTTACATATTTTAGGTGCACTGAAACATAAATTTATTGATAAAGATGATACTTTAAAGCGTATGTCGCTTTAATCTTTATAATAAAAAAGCCCGTTTAGACGGGCTTTTTTATTATTGATGGTATTGCTTACTATGTTGTCGCACTGCCGCAAGCATTGCTGCTGCATTTTCAGGTGGTGTCCACTGCGTAATACCATGGCCTAAATTAAACACATGACCATTTCCATGACCATAACTAGCTAAGATATTAGCAACTTCTTTTTCAATTGCTTCAGGGGTTGAAAGCAGAATGGCAGGATCAAGATTGCCTTGTAGTGCAACTTTATCGCCAACACGCTTACGCGCACTGCCAATATCCACCGCCCAATCTAAACCAAGCGCATCAGCTCCAATGCCTGCTTGTGCTTCCAACCATAATGCGCCGCCTTTGGTGAACACGATGCGTGGCACAATACGACCATCATGCTCGCGGGTTAAGCCATTCACAATTTTTTGCATGTAATTGAGTGAAAACTCTTCATAAGCATTGTGAGAAAGCGCACCGCCCCATGAATCGAATATCATCACCGCCTGTGCACCGGCCGCAATTTGCGCATTTAAATATTGAATAACAGTTTGTGCGGTTGTTTCTAAAATATGATGCAATAAATCTGGGCGGGCATAGGCCATTTTTTTTATGGTTAGGAAATCGGTGCCACCTTTACCTTCCACCATATAGGTCGCTAGCGTCCACGGACTACCTGAGAAACCGATCAGCGGTACGCGGCCATTAAGTGTTTTTCGAATTTGGCTAACTGCATCAAATACATATTGAAGACTAGCCATGTCTGGTACTACTAATTTTTGAATATCAGCTTCTTCACGCAGTGTGCGTTCAAACTTTGGGCCTTCGCCTTCTTCAAAGTAGAGCCCTAAACCCATAGCATCTGGCACTGTGAGAATATCTGAGAATAGAATGGAAGCATCCAGCAAGGGATAGCGATCTAGCGGTTGCAAAGTCACTTCAGTTGCAAAACTAGGACTTTTGCATAACTGTAAAAAACTGCCTGCAGTTTTACGACTTTCACGATACTCTGGCAAATAACGGCCAGCTTGGCGCATCATCCAAACTGGTGTGTAATCTGTGGGTTGGCGCATTAGCGCTTTTAAAAACGTATCGTTTTGCAGTTGATTCATGATTTGCTACCTAATTCACAACCTAATAAAAAAGGACACAAAGCAATTTCACTTTGCATCCTTTGTATTTCTAACCTCGATATAGTTTAGCGAGGCAGTGTAGAAGAACCCATCAAAAACTCGTCTACTGCTCTTGCTGCTTGGCGACCTTCGCGAATAGCCCACACCACCAAAGACTGACCGCGACGCACGTCGCCTGCGGCAAACACTTTAGTTTTACTGGTTTTGTAGCTTTCTGCGCCTTCTGTAGTTGCTTTAGCATTACCACGATTGTCCTTTTCAACACCAAATGCATCTAGCAGTTTTTGCACTGGCGAAACAAAGCCCATGGCTAATAATACTAAGTCTGCTTTAATGGTAAATTCGGTGCCAGCAACTTCAATCATCTTGCCCTCTTTCCACTCGACTTTACAACCTTTTAACGCAACAACTTTACCATTTTCACCTATCAATTCTTTGGTAGTGATAGACCAGTCACGGTCTACGCCTTCTTCATGTGAACTTGAAGTACGCATCTTGAGCGGCCAATTTGGCCACACGAGTTCTTTGTTTTCTTTTTCTGGTGGTTGCGGCATCAATTCAAATTGAGTAATACTTAACGCACCATGACGGTTTGAAGTACCCACACAGTCAGAGCCAGTGTCCCCACCGCCAATAACTACTACATTTTTATTTGTCGCCATGACTTGATTAGCGCTAGTGTCGCCAGCAACCACTTTATTTTGCGGAGTCAAAAAGTCCATAGCATACATTACGCCATCTAGCTCGCGGCCTGACACTGGTAAATCACGCGGATGCTCTGCTCCACCGGCTAATACCACAGCATCGAACTCTGCCAACAAGTCATCTGCTTTTATGCCATTTGACCCTTCGCCACCAACATGCTGATTCACGCGAAACTCAACGCCTTCTGCTTCCATCTGTGCCATGCGGCGATCGATATGCGTTTTTTCCATTTTGAAATCTGGGATGCCATAACGTAATAAGCCACCAATACGGTCACTTTTTTCTAGCACCACTACATGATGGCCTATACGTGCCAGTTGTTGAGCCGCTGCCAAACCAGCGGGGCCTGAACCGACAATCGCAATTTTTTTCCCAGTTTTATGCGTTGGGATTTGTGGTGTTACCCAATCGTTTTCCCAAGCCTTGTCAATAATTGCATGCTCAATAGATTTAATACCCACTGGATCTGCATTGATATTTAGTGTACATGCGGCTTCGCAGGGTGCTGGACAAATACGGCCAGTAAATTCTGGAAAGTTATTGGTTGAGTGCAATACATCGATTGCGCCACGCCAATCTTGGCTATAAACCAAATCATTCCAATCTGGAATGATGTTATTTATTGGGCAACCCGTTGTACAAAAAGGAATGCCGCAATCCATACAACGTGCACCTTGTTGCTTGGCTTGCTCATCTGTTAAATGTAGTACAAATTCTTTGTAATTTTTAACTCGATTGACGACTGGAAAATTTGCTTCCGCCAGTCTTTCGTATTCCATGAATCCTGTTACTTTTCCCATATTTAAAGTCTTTTCCCGTTATGCGGCTATTATTTATGCAGCAACCAGTGCTTTATCTTCAGCGAGTTCAATTAAGGCACGTTTATATTCGTTCGGCATTACTTTTACAAACTTAGCTCTGTAGTTTGCCCAATCAGCCAGCATGGCGCTTGCACGAACACTGCCAGTATATTTTGCATGGTTTTCAATCAACGTTTTAAGCGTAATCTCATCTGGCTGATCTAAGTGATGTATTTTACCAATGCTAGATTCTGTAGTTTCTACTTTTTCCAGTGAAACCATACTCATATTGCAACGTTTTGCAAACAAGCCATCTTCATCATACACATAAGCCACGCCGCCACTCATACCTGCTGCAAAGTTTTGGCCCGTTAAACCTAGAACAACGACTGTACCGCCTGTCATGTATTCACAACCGTGATTACCTAAACCTTCAACCACTGCAGACGCGCCTGAGTTACGTACACAGAAACGTTCACCAGCGACTCCTCTGAAATAGCTTTCACCAGTAGTTGCGCCGTACATTACTGTGTTACCAATGATAATATTCTCATGAGCGATGCCGCGGAACGCCACTGGTGGCTTAATCACAATGCGTCCACCACACAAGCCTTTACCAACATAGTCGTTGCCTTCACCAGTTAACTCAAAGGTAATACCTTTGGCTAAAAATGCCGCAAAGCTTTGGCCTGATGTACCAGTGAAATTGATATGTATCGTATCATCCGGCAAACCTGCATTGCCATAGCGTGTAGCAACTTGGTTAGATAACATGGTCCCAACCGTACGGTTAGTGTTAGAGATTGCAATATCTAACACTACTTTTTCACCATTTTCTAATGCAGGTTTTGCAAGTGCAACTAACTTATTATCAAGTGCTTTTACTAAGCCATGGTCTTGCACGTCATTGTTCTTACGTGAAACACTGGCTGGCATATCTGGCAGATGGAACACTTTGCTAAAATCTAAGCCATTAATTTTCCAGTGATCAATCCCTGCTTGCATATCAAGCAAGTCAGCACGGCCAATCAAATCGTCAAATTTAGCAATACCGATTGAAGCCATCAATTCGCGCACCTCTTCAGCAACAAAGAAGAAGTAGTTCACTACGTGCTCTGGCTGGCCGGTAAAGCGTTTACGTAACTCTGGGTCTTGCGTTGCAACGCCAACTGGACAGGTGTTCAGATGACATTTACGCATCATGATACAGCCTTCAACCACTAGTGGCGCTGTTGCAAAACCGAACTCATCGGCACCTAACAATGCGCCAATCAATACGTCACGGCCGGTTTTCATTTGACCGTCAACTTGAACAACCACGCGACCGCGTAATTGATTCAGCACTAAGGTTTGCTGTGTTTCAGCCAGACCTAGTTCCCATGGTGTACCTGCGTGTTTCACAGATGAAATTGGCGATGCGCCAGTACCCCCGTCATGGCCTGCAACAACGATATGGTCTGATTTGGCTTTTGCCACGCCAGCAGCCACGGTACCGATACCTGTTTCAGAAACAAGTTTTACCGAGATAGACGCTTTAGGATTTGCATTTTTAAGGTCGTGAATCAGCTGTGCCAAATCTTCAATTGAATAAATATCATGATGCGGCGGCGGTGAAATTAAACCTACACCAGGTACTGAAAAACGCAGTTTAGCGATATATTCACTCACTTTATGGCCGGGTAACTGGCCGCCTTCACCTGGTTTTGCGCCTTGTGCCATTTTGATTTGAATTTGGTCAGCAGAGGCCAAGTATTCCGCAGTCACACCAAAGCGACCAGATGCCACTTGCTTAATACGTGAACGCATTGAATCACCCGCTTTGAGTGGTATATCACGTTCAATATTCTTCGCACCAATGACATTGGCCATGCTGGTATCATGTGCCACGGCAATGAAACGTTTAGCATCCTCACCACCTTCACCAGTATTAGACTTGCCGCCAATACGGTTCATGGCAATTGCCAAGGTTGCATGCGCTTCAGTCGAAATTGATCCTAAAGACATTGCGCCTGTGGCAAAACGTTTAACAATTTCCTTTGCTGGCTCTACTGAATCTAGCGGAATAGCTGCTGCGGCCGATTTAATTTTAAACAAGCCACGCAAAGTCATATGACGGCGTGTTTGGTCATTGATTAATTCAGCATATTCCTTATACGTCGTCGTCGAATTGGTACGTGTAGCATGCTGCAATTTTGCAATTGAGTCAGGCGTCCACATATGCTCTTCGCCACGCACGCGGAAAGCATACTCACCGCCAGCGTCTAAGCTATTAGCCAATACAGGGTCATCGCCAAAAGCGCTAGTGTGTAAACGCACAGCTTCTTCAGCAACTTGGTCTAAACCAATACCTTCGATATTGGTAGTGGTACCAGTAAAATATTTGTCTACAAATACAGTATTTAAGCCAATAGCCTCAAAAATCTGTGCGCCACAGTAAGACTGGTAAGTAGAAATACCCATCTTCGACATGACTTTATATAAACCCTTGCCGATAGCTTTTACGAACTTTTTAGCTGCTTCATAGCTATCTTTGCTACCCATGTGATTGATGGTCTCAAATGCCAACCATGGACAAACTGCTTCTGCACCGTAACCTGCAAGCAAGGCAAAGTGATGTACTTCACGTGCAGAGCCTGTATCTATCACCAAGCCTGTACTCGTTCTTAGCCCGCACTTTACTAAATTCTCATGCGTTGCTGAACAAGCTAATAGTGCTGGAATGGCTAGGCGCGCTTCACTGATGTTTCTATCTGACAAAATAAGAATATTAAAACCATCATGTACCGCTTTTTCAGCGGCACTAGCAATGCTCGCTACAGCAGCAGCCATGCCATTTTTCCCTTGAGCAGCGGGATAAGTAATATCCAATACCAAAGATTTATATTGGTTTTGGGTAAGTGTCGCAATTGCTTTCAACTGCTCTAGCTCATCCAACATCAACACGGGTTGACTAGCCTCTAAACGCATAGGCGGCGTAGTTTCATCTAGACCCAGTAAGTTTGGTTTAGGGCCAATAAAGGTCACTAACGACATCACCAATTCTTCACGAATTGGGTCAATCGGTGGGTTAGTGACTTGCGCAAACAACTGTTTAAAGTAGTTATAAAGCAATTTTGGTTTAGCAGATAACACCGGCAATGCCGCATCGTTACCCATTGAGCCAGCACCTTCTTCGCCGTTTGCAACCATCGGTGCCATCACGAATTTAATGTCTTCTTGCGTGTAACCAAAAGCTTGTTGGGTATCTAATAAACTGGCGGCCATTTCCAGTCCGCCGTGTATTTTTGGCATATCGCTCAAAAAATAGCGTGTTTTTTCAATCCATTGCTTGTAAGGCTTAGCCGTAGCAAGTGCGCTTTTCACTTCTGCATCGCCAATAATGCGGCCTTGCTCCATGTCAATCAGCAACATTTTTCCTGGCTCTAAACGCCATTTTTTAACAATTTTTTCTTGTGGGAAAGTCAACACACCCATTTCGGACGCCATCATCACAATATCGTCATCTGTCACTAAATAGCGGGCCGGGCGTAGACCGTTACGGTCTAATGTAGCACCAATCATGCGGCCGTCAGTAAATGCTACGGCGGCTGGGCCATCCCATGGCTCCATCAAGGCAGCATGATATTCATAGAATGCACGACGCTCTTCATCCATCAATGGATTACCAGAACCATCTTTTGCGCCCCAAGCTTCAGGAATCAACATCATCATGGCATGTGGTAATGAATAACCACCCGCCACTAGCAGTTCTAAACAGTTATCAAAACAGGCTGAATCTGATTGGCCATCAACAATCAATGGCCATAGCTTTTCTAAATCTTCGCCAATTACGCTAGATTTCATGGTCTCGTGACGCGCAGCCATCCAATTGACGTTGCCTTGCACAGTATTGATTTCACCATTGTGCGCAATCATACGGAATGGGTGCGCTAGGTCCCAAGCCGGGAAAGTATTGGTTGAAAAACGCTGATGAACCAATGCTAAAGCTGAAACTACAGTTTCATCACTTAAATCTGTGTAATAAATGCCGACTTCGTTAGCCAGCAACATACCTTTATAAACGATGGTACGGCTTGATAATGATGGTATGTAAAAAGTGGCGTTATCTTTCAGATTAAGCGCACTCACTGCGTGTTCGATACGTTTACGTATCACAAATAATTTACGCTCAAATATGTTTTGATCGGCAGATGTGCTAGCAATGATGACTTGACGCATCGTTGGCTCAACATCACGCGCCGCCTGAGCGATATTGCTGTTATCTACTGGCACATCGCGCCAGCCAAGGAAAGTTTGATTTTCTTCCGCGATGATTTCAGTAATTAGCGCTTCACAAGCTACACGGCTTTTAGCCACTTGCGGTAAAAATACATTACCTACCGCATATTGACCTGCTTCTGGCAGATTGATATTAAGCTTAGCAGCTTCTTTGCGCATGAACGCATCTGGCATTTGCATCAGCAAGCCTGCACCATCGCCCAACTTAGGGTCGTACCCTGTAGCGCCCCGATGGGTCAGGTTAGTAAGCAACTCCAAGCCTTTTTGCACAATCTCGTGGCTTTTTTTGCCCTTGATATGCGCAACAAAACCTACACCACAAGCGTCTTTTTCATTCGCTGGATTGTATAAACCTTGTTGAGCTGGCTTGCCTGAATTTACGTTGATTGAACTACTTAAGTCTAATGCCATATTATCTAATCACAAAACATTTAGCGGAACCTTCAAGTTTACCGTTAAATGCCTATGTGTTCAATAAGATAGAACCTAAAGATAACGATTATTTTGACAAATAATGCCAGATAGTTACAGTAAAGGTTGTCAGATAGAGTGAGTCAAACAAAGATGCATTATGCTGCTGCCACTAGTTGAAACGCTTTTTTCGCCGCCGCTATGGTAAATGCAATGTCTTCATCACTATGCGCAGCTGATACAAAACCTGCCTCGAACGCTGAAGGACCTAGATAAATACCGCTATCTAACATGCTATGGAAGAACTTATTAAAATGCTCTTTATTAGAATGCATCATCTCATTAAAACTAGAAGGGCATTTTTCACAGAAATATATCCCGAACATGCCCCCAACGTTTTGTGCATTAAACACTACGCCAACTTCTTGGGCGGCTGCTTTTAATCCATCTACCAGTTTTTTGGTTTGCGCTGCAAGCTTAGTGTGAAAATCTGGCGCTTGAATCAGCTGTAGCGTTTTCAAACCGGCCGTTACCGCCACAGGATTACCAGATAACGTACCAGCCTGATACACCTTACCTAACGGCGCCAAGCAGCTCATGATATCTTTACGCCCACCAAAAGCACCCACAGGCAAACCGCCGCCAATTACTTTTCCTAGCGTTGTCATATCTGGCTTAATATTGTAGAGGGCTTGCGCACCACCAAGGTGTACGCGGAAGCCCGTCATCACTTCATCAAAAATTAGCACAGCGCCGTGTTTGGTACAAAGCTCCCGCAAAGCTTGTAGAAATTCCATATGTGGCACTATCAAATTCATATTGCCGACCACAGGTTCAATAATCACACAGGCAATTTCATCACCCATTTTGCTAAACAAATCTTTAAGTGCTTGAGTGTTGTTATATTCTAAAGTAAGCGTGTGAGCAGCCACTTCTGCTGGAACACCGGCAGAATCAGGCTCGCCAAATGTAAGTAAACCCGAACCAGCTTTAACCAATAAAGCATCCGAGTGCCCATGGTAACAACCCTCAAACTTCACTAACTTATTACGGCCAGTAAAACCGCGAGCTACGCGAATCGCGCTCATGGTAGCCTCTGTACCGCTACTTACCAACCGTACTTGCTCCATGCTAGGCACGAGCTTATTGATAAGCTCGGCCATTTCAAGCTCTAACCCTGTAGGTGCGCCAAAAGATAAACTATTTTCGGCGACTTCTTGCACGGCCTTAATTACTTCAGGATGCGCATGGCCAACAATCATCGGCCCCCATGAATTGATGTAGTCTATATATTGCTTACCGTCGACATCCCACAACTTAGAACCCAAGCCTTTTTTGAAGAAAATCGGCGTACCGCCCACGCTACGAAATGCGCGCACTGGCGAGTTCACACCACCAGGGATAAGTTGTTGGGATTTTTCAAAAAGGGTTTGATTATTTGATGTCATGATAGGGTGTTATTGATAGTTAAATAATTGTGTAAATTGTTGGGTGGTTAATTTGATGTCGTCAGCATTAAAAATAGCATTGATAACCGCAATCGCGCTTGTGCCAGATTGAATTACCGACAGGGCATTTTCTAATGTAATGCCGCCTATAGCAACTGCTGGAATATGCAACTGCATTTTAGCTAATTTAAATAAACCCAAGCCTGCCACGGGCGCATTTGGCTTAGTACTAGACGCAAAACAAGCACCAAATGCCACATAATCTGCTCCCGCTTCTTGTGCACTCAAGGCCAAGTCAAAACTGTTATAGCATGATGCACCAAGTATTTTATCCGCACCTAATCTAGCACGCGCCTCAATTAAGTTGTCATCATCACCACCTAAATGCACGCCATTGGCATCTAGGGTTAAACAAAGCTTGATAGAATCGTTAATAATAAATGGCACTTGATATTGCCTGCATAACGGCAATATAGCCCGCGCTTGCTGAGTTTGCAGCTTATGGCTGGCGATCTTGTTACGATATTGCAATACACTTATACCGCCTTGTAACGCCGCTTCTACCTTGCTTAACAGCAAGTCCGTATCAGGTTCATCTGGGGTAACAGCGTAAAGACCACTTATCATAAAAGCAATAATTTATCTTCAGTGCGCTTTAATGCTGCCATCGCCACTGGTCTCAACGACATCTTCTTCATCGCGCGCCCAAAACATACGGTCTGGAATAAATTGGCCCATGCCTGGCCTAAAGCCATTTTTAAGCGTTTGCCATGTGTACTCTTGAGCTTCTTCAATAGCCTCTTCAATACTAAGACCATGCGCCATGCAAGCAGCAATTGCACTAGTAAGCGTGCAACCAGATCCATGATAACTACCCGCTAGACGCTCCCATTTGTAAGCTTTGATGAGCTGATTATTGCCATACAAGGTGTTGGTCACTTCCAGCGTTCTTTCGTGAGTTCCCGTAATCAGCACATATTCACTACCCATCGCCAATAAACGCGCGGCACTTTCGTCCAGCGAGGTCAAGCCAACCTCATCCATATCATCAGCGAATGCAAATCGGCGTGCTTCTAAACTGTTAGGCGTGATCAATGTAGCTTGTGGAAACAAGAGTTCTATCATTGCATCCATCATTTCATCATTGGTTAAATCATCACCACGGCCCGAGGTTAAAATCGGGTCAATCAATAACGGGATATCTGGATAATCTGCCATGATTTCGGCGATTACTGCAATGTTTTCAACCGAGCCCAATAGACCTAATTTAAACGCCGAAACCTGTACGTCTTCTAAAATGGCACGTGCTTGGTCGTTCACCCAATCAGAGTCCATCGCCAGCACGCTATCTACGCCGATAGTATCTTGCACAGTAATAGCGGTAACCACAGAAAGCGGATGGCAGCCAATACTCGCAAATGTGAGAATATCTGCCTGCAAACCTGCACCACTGCTGGGGTCTGTACCCGCAAAGGTTAAAACTGAAGGTGGAGCTTGATTCGCCATAGTATTTTTATCGTTAATATTACGTTGGTAAAGTTGGAGCGGGTGACGGGAATCGAACCCGCATATCGAGCTTGGGAAGCTAGCGTTCTACCACTGAACTACACCCGCCTAATGCCACATTTTACTGCATTTTAGTTGCTGCGAGTTAATTCGGGGGCGACTATCATCTAAGGATACTATCACTAAAGACTAGCGATCAAAACTCTAGCGGATCAACATCCACAGCCCATCTCACTTTTGCAGCGATTGGTTGACCTCTCAACTGAAAGACCAGATTTTTAAGTAATTGTTGCAAAGCGGGGCGTTGATTTGACTGCATCAATATATGTCCACGTTCCATGCCTTTTAGCCGCTCCATTTTCGGCCGTACTGGATCGTACACCAGCACATCATGATTTAGGCCACGCGCTAACTTAAACGCATGATTCAAAAATTGTTGTACCAATACGAATTCATTAGCTTCTGCACGTAATAATGCGGTAAACACATGCGGTGGAAACTTCACCTGCTCGCGCTCTTGCAGCATAGCATTGGCATAGCTCACATAATCTTGAGTGCGCAGGGCATTGAATAGCTCATGTTCAGGAAACTGCGTTTGAATAATGACTTGACCCGCTTTATCTGCACGGCCTGCACGACCTGCTACCTGCATAAGCTGTGCGAATAAACGCTCACTCGCACGAAAATCTGGACTATGCAATGCGCTATCAGTATCAATCACGCCGACCAAAGTAAGGTTTGGAAAATCATGCCCCTTAGCCAACATTTGCGTGCCAACCAAAATATCTATTTCTTGGTTATGCACTTTATCTAAAATCTCAACTAAAGCATTTTTTCGGCTAGTGCTATCGCGGTCTACCCTAGCAATGCGGGCGGTTGGCAGCAATTGTGCCAATGTTTGCTCTAACCTCTGCGTGCCGTGACCAGTAGGGTGTAAATCTGCATCACCACAACTGGGACATTGATTTGGGATTTTCTGCTCGTGCCCACAGTGATGGCAACGTAATTTTCTTTGCCCTAAATGCACTACTAACCTGCTGCTACAGCGCGTGCAGGGCGCAATCCAATGACAAGCGGAACATAGCAGCACTGGTGAATAACCGCGACGATTGATAAACAATAAGCTTTGCTCTTTGCGCACCAACCTTAAACGTAAAGCGGCAATGAGTTGCGGTGTGAGTCCATGTTGTAGATTTACTTTGGTAGTGTCTATGCATTCAATATGCGGTAATTGTGCTGCGGTAACTGCACGCTGATTTAAGCTGAGCAAATTGTATTTATTAGACTTTGCTTGATTGTCTTGCAATTGGCTACTAGTCGCATTGTGCCAACTTTCAAGTGCTGGCGTCGCTGAACCTAACACCACCGGTATATTCAAACGCTTTGCCCGAACCAACGCCACATCGCGCGCATGGTAACGCATACTGTCTTGCTGTTTATACGAACTATCGTGCTCCTCATCAATAATAATGAGCTTTAAATTGGGTAAGGGCGTAAAAATAGAAAGCCGCGTGCCAATAATGATTTTTGCCGCGCCTAATTGTGCCAATTGCCAATGATGTAAGCGTTCACTCTCGCTAAGATTACTATGTAAACTTACCAGTGGAAAATTAGGTAAGCGACCTCTAAAACGCGCCTCCAACTGTGGGGTTAGGTTAATTTCTGGCACCAACACTAATACCTGAGCATCCTTATTCAGCAACACATGCTGCATTAAGCGAATGTAAACTTCAGTTTTTCCGCTACCAGTAATGCCGTGCAATAACCAGGCTTTAAACATTTTTGAATCTTGCACAATTTGCTCAACTGCCAGTGCTTGCTCATCATTGAGCTCTGGAGTGATTGCGGTCGGCATATCAGGCAGATTTATTGTCGCCTGTATTTGTTTACTATTTGCCCAACCATCAATCACTAGTTGTTTTGCTGCTTTACGCGCGCTGCTGGAAATTGCATCCAACTCTGTTTCTTTCAATAAATCATTGGTTTGCAAGGCAGAAAAAACGCGTCGCATCACCAACTGGCGGCTGGGAATTTTCTCAACTGTTTGTGCTCGACCTAAATCAGTTAGCTGGTAAGCATATTGCTTACGCGATATAGCAGGTGCAATTTGCCGCAAACGCGCAGGTAGGGCGGATAACAAAGCCTGGCCAAACGGATATTGATAATAATCTGCACTAAACTTAACCAAACTTAATGTTTCAGTGTCTATCTCTAATTCATCGGCAAACACTTTTGTCACTGGTTTTAGTTTTTCAACAGCAAAATCACTAGTCTCTGCCAAGCCCATTACGATACCAATCTGGCTTCTACGGCCAAAAGGTACAAGCACGCGCTGACCTATTCGCACAGACTCACCACCACTTAAATAATCAAATAAGCGGTCTAGCGGTACATCTAAAGCGATTTTTAGTATTGGTGCTGTCAATGAATCTTTCAATGTAATTATCTGGTTAACATTTGTTTAAAGAAACAAAGGTTTACAAAAAAAGTACGGCAGTAGGTTAAAATGCTGTTTTTACTTAGTTGCGAATTTGTTTTGAAAGCACATCTTACCCAATTACTAGCCATTGCCGCAAAAACTATTATGCAAAATAATGGTGCACCTGAAACTGCAGAACTTAACATTTTGCTTGAGCGCCCCAAGTCTGCAGAGCATGGCGACTTTGCTACGAATTTAGCTTTAGTATTAGCTAAACCACTCAAACAAAACCCTCGTGCAATTGCCGCACAAATTATTGAAAACTTGCCAGCCAGCGACTATATTGCTAAAACTGAAATTGCTGGTGCAGGCTTTATTAACTTCTTTTTGAATGCACGATCTCAGCAGGTAGTCGTGAAAGAGATTTTAGCTGCCGGAGCGCAGTACGGCCGCAACAATATTGGTAATAATCAAAAAGTACAAGTGGAATTTGTTTCTGCCAATCCTACAGGCCCATTACATGTGGGACATGGTCGCGGCGCGGCGGTAGGCGATTGTTTGGCGCGCTTACTAGATGCCAATGGTTGGGATGTCACGCGTGAGTTTTATTACAACGATGCTGGTGCACAAATTGATAATCTAACTATTTCAGTATTGGCTCGTTGCAAAGGTGTCTCTACTGACGATGCGAGCTTTCCTGAAAATGGTTATCGTGGCGAATATATCAACGACATTGCGACCGCTTATTTGGCTAAACATACGGTAGTCGCTGACGATATGCAAGTAACCGCTAGTGGCGATATTGAGGATTTAGAATCGATTCGCACCTTTGCCGTTGCCTATTTACGCCATGAGCAAGATTTAGATTTGAAAGCATTTCAAATCAAATTTGATGTGTTTTCGTTGGAAAGCGCATTGTACTCACAAGGCAAAGTCGAGCAGACTGTACAAGCATTAGTGAAAAGCGGCCATACTTACGAACTGGATAATGCACTTTGGTTAAAAACCACTGATTTTGGCGATGATAAAGACCGCGTCATGCGCAAGTCTGAAGGTGGTTATACTTACTTTGTACCTGACGTTGCTTACCATGCAGACAAATGGAATCGCGGCTTTGTTCGCGTCATCAATGAGCAGGGCGCAGATCATCATAGTACGATTACTCGTGTTCGAGCAGGCTTACAGGCATTAGATGCTGGCATTCCAGCAGATTGGCCAGATTATGTATTACACCAAATGGTGACAGTGATGCGTGGCGGCGAAGAAGTAAAACTCTCAAAACGCGCCGGCAGCTATGTAACGTTGCGCGATTTGATTGAAGAAGTAGGCTGCGATGCGACCAGATATTTTTTAGCAGCGCGCCGTTCTGACTCACAATTAGTATTCGACATAGATTTAGCCAGAGCACAGACCAATGATAATCCTGTGTACTATATCCAATACGCCCACGCCCGTATTTGCAGTGTACTCAGTCAATGGTCAGGTGACAAAGCAAGCTTGCAAAATGTGGATCTAAGCCCGCTCAACAACGCACATGAAACGGCATTGATGCAACGCTTAAGCGCTTACCCTGAAACGGTTGCAAACGCAGCTACTGAACTTGCGCCGCATACGATTGCTAATTATTTAAAAGAATTAGCCAGCGACTTACATAGTTACTACAACGAATATAAGTTTTTAATTGATGATGAAGCAGTTAAACTAGCGCGCTTAAGCTTAATCAGTGCGACTCAACAAGTCTTAAAAAATGGCTTGGATTTACTTGGTGTTGCTGCCAAAGAAAGAATGTAAGGAGTAAAATAAATTATGAGTAGAGATTACAAACCAAGCCCAGAACGGTCAAAAAATACCAGTAGAGGTAAAGGCAGCCCACTTTTAACGGGATTGTTAATTGGCTTTTTATTGGGCATTGCTGCATCGTTAAGCGTCGTGATGTTTATCAAAGGCGGTGAAAGTCCATTTACCAACAAAGCGGGCAACGACTCATCAAAATTATCAGAAAAGATTGCTGCTAAAAATAAAGATAAATCTGGACGCGGTAATGATAAAGCCGGCTCAGAAGAGTCAGGGTCTGATAATAGCGCGTTACCTACTTCAGAAAGCCCAGCTTCTGCCAAAGCAGACGATAAAACACGTTTTGATTTTTATACGATATTGCCAGGCAGCGAGAGCAAAGTAACGAAAGAAGAAGAAAATAAAATCAAAGAAGATGCACCGCAACCAACCGTACAAAAGAGTTATTTTTTACAGGTAGGTGCTTTTCAAACAGAAGTAGAAGCCGATAACATGAAAGCTAAATTAGCACTGCAGGGTTTTGAAGCAGTAGTGCAAACAGCGGCTATTCCTGATAAAGGCGTGTGGCACCGCGTGCGTGTTGGTCCGCTCAAAGACTTAGACCAAATCAACAAAACAAAAAGTGATTTAGTTAATAATGGTTTTAAAGCAGATTTAATTAAAGTGAATAACGAAAACCAATAGTTATTAATCTAGTCTGTAGTTAATGCGTTTGATTATTTAACCAAGTATTTGTCAGCCAAAATAAAAGTCATACGTTTTAATGCATGTTACGTTTTAAATACAAATTAAATACAAAATTCTAAAATTTAAGTAATGATAAAAGGAAAGTTAAAAATGAAAAAATTGCTAGGCGCGTTAATGTTACTAGTTTCATTCAATGTATTAGCTGCAGACCCACAATTGGGTAAAGATTTTGATAAAACACTACAAGCCATTCCAACTGATAACCCCAACAAAATTGAAGTGACTGAGATATTTTGGTATGGCTGTATCCATTGTTATCACATGGATCCTATCCTAAACGCTTGGGTGAAAAAACTACCAGCGGATGTAGTATTCAAACGTGTACCAGGCTTACCACAACCAGCTTGGGCACCAATGGCAAAAGCTTTTTACACAATGGAAGACTTGAATTTATCAGCGAAATTGCACAGTGCATTATTTGATGCGATTCATAAAGATAAAACGTTAAATCCTACAGATGAAGCAGCTACCATTGATTGGGTGACTAAAAAAAGTGGTTTAGATAAAGCTAAAGTAGAAGCTTCATTCAAATCATTCTCTATGAGCAATAAACTAAACCAAGCTGCACAGGTTTTCCGTGCTTCTGGTGCAACAGGTGTGCCTAGTTTTATTATTAATGGCCAATTCATTACTTCAAGCACGATGGCTGGCGGCAATGAACAAGCATTAAAAACTGCTGACTATATCATTGGTAATATCCGTGCAGACAAAGCTAAGGCGGCGCCTGCAAAAAAGTAACTAAAAAATAAATAAGACAAAAATTACTAATAAAATGGTTTCAAAGACTACTAGTAAGTAATTTTTGTTAATAGCTACTGTTTTTAGTAAGGCTATTTAAATTAACCCGCGTTTACCTCACAGTAAAAGCGGGTTTTTTACGTCTACACGCTCTAATCAATATACAAAAATTTACTGGTTAAGTTAATCTAGTTAAATATAATTCAATGCTTCATTTAAGGTGTTACTCATGAAAATTTTTATCACTGGCGCCTCAAGCGGCATAGGCGAAGCACTTGCAAACGAGTATGCAAAACGTCATCAAAATAAAAGTACGACTATAGGCTTAGTAGCCAGACGTAGTGAGCACTTACAAGAGTTAAAAATAAAATTAGAAGATTCTTACAAAATAAAATGTGCAATCTATCCATTGGATGTACGTGATGGTGCTGCTTTGAGTGCTGCGGCTACAAACTTTATTCAGCAATATGGCACACCAAATGTAGTTATTGCATGCGCAGGCGTCAGCCGAGGCACGCTCACTGAGCACCAAGAAGATATCGCTGCATTTCAAGCGGTAATGGATATTAACGTGATGGGGCTGGTACATACTTTTCAGCCATTTATTGCAGCAATGCGTAATACAGCAAAGTTAGGTGAAATTGCGCAATTAGTAGGTATAGCCAGTGTAGCAGGTATACGCGGCTTGCCTGGCGCAGGGGCTTATAGCGCAAGCAAAGCTGCTGCAATTAGCTATTTAGAAAGCTTACGGGTAGAAATGGCAGCCAATAATATTACTGTAACGACCATTGCCCCTGGTTATATCCGCACACCGATGACAGATGTAAACCAATACAAAATGCCATTTTTAATGGATGTTGATATTGCCGCAGCTAAGTTTGTAAATGCTATTGAGCATAAACGTCGCTTCTGTGTGATTCCATGGCAGATGGGGTGGCTAGCAAGGTTTATGCGTTTTATTCCGCCTTTTTTGTGGGACAGAGCAATGAAAAAAGCACCTTACAAGCCAAGGCTTGATTGGGACTGGTTATAACTTAACTCTCTAGTGGCGACGCCGATCCACAAGCTTAAATACATACACAAATACAACAAATGCAAGGCAAGTACCCGCTGAAAACGCAAATTCTGTAAATACCGGCGGTGCTATAAGGATGAAACCATGTCCTTTAATCAGTGATGAAAAACTGGAAACACCAAACGGCATCATAAATAGTCTAAAAGTTTGCCATGGGTCTGTAGGCTTAGCTTCAGGGTTGTTAATACTGAGTAATAAAGCAAAA
>JBKJRF010000029.1:0-3304 GCA_046594825.1 Methylotenera sp. | reverse complement strand
ATCCGTTCGTCATTAGGGAGTAGCTTCGCCTCGCAAAGAGGTGGCTTACATCAACATACTTAGCTGATTATAGCTATGGTGTAAGCGGCAAATGCTTAGCAAGACTTTTGGCTATAGTGAGCTTCACGCTGGTGGGCTATCTTTAGCCTTACGTCTTACACCAGCTAAGGAATTTCAAATTGGAAGCTTTATTCGTATCAACTGGTGTTGTCGCTTTAGCAGAGATTGGCGACAAAACTCAACTACTAGCCTTTATCCTCGCAGCACGATTTAAAAAACCAATCCCTATCATTCTAGGTATTTTGTGTGCAACCCTTATTAATCATGGTCTAGCTGGTGCACTTGGTGCTTGGATTACTTCTATAGTGAATCCAGAGACTATGCGATGGGCACTTGGGCTTTCATTTATCGGCATGGCTATATGGACGCTCATTCCAGACAAAATTGAGGAAGAAGAAACTCACGTGGCTAAGCAGTTAGGTGTTTTTGGGGCAACGCTAGTCACATTCTTTCTTGCTGAGATGGGCGATAAAACGCAGATTGCCACAGTTGCCCTAGCGGCACATTATGGTACACCTCTGTTAGTCGTCATTGGTACTACGCTGGGTATGCTGATAGCCGATGTTCCAGCAGTTTTCGTCGGTAACAAATTCGCTGCAAAAATACCGATGAAACTTGTTCATTCTATCGCGGCAGGTATATTTGCCTTGATGGGTCTATTGACACTTCTTAAAGTAGAAAAACTTTTTACTTAAGTATTTCTTAGAATGATAGCTTGTAGATGGCAAATCCGTTGAAAATCGTAAGTTAAGTAGAACACAAAACTAAACTGACTAATTTATAGATATAGTCAATGATGTTATCATCCTATCCTACCCCATAGGATAGGATGATCATGAGTATACACAATTCGCATCCCGACATCATTAAACGTCTTAGACGTGCAGAAGGCCATTTGAAGAGCATCATCGTCATGCTAGAAGAAGCTCGCCCCTGTTTGGATGTCGCCCAACAACTTCAAGCCGTTGAAAGTGCCGTAGCCAATGCCAAGAAAGTATTAGTGCACGATCATATCGATCATTGCCTTGAACATGCCGTACGTGAAGGCAGCCAAAGTGCAGACGAAACCATCAAAGAATTCAAACAAATTACAAAGTATCTCTAAGGAAGTCGCATGACGGATTTTTCAGCTTTATTACAGCAAGGTTCAGCTAATGCTTGGCTATTTATCCCAACAGCTATTCTTCTGGGTGCATTACATGGCCTAGAGCCAGGCCATTCTAAAACCATGATGGCAGCATTTATTGTGGCAGTTCGTGGCACAGTGAGTCAGGCAGTTTTGTTAGGTTTGTCTGCTGCAGCATCTCATACAGCGATAGTTTGGGCGGTTGCATTGACAGGGCTGTATTTTGGTAGCCGCTGGAATGCCGAAGCAACTGAGCCATACTTACAAGTAGTTTCAGCTGTATTAATCATTGGTATTGCTTTATGGATGGTATGGCGCATTTGGTCTCATGAAAATGCAGCAGAACATCATCATGACCATGATGAAACTAAATACATTGATACAGGCCACGGTGTTGTGCGTTTGGAAGTGTTTGAAGATGGCGTACCACCACGTTTCCGCTTATTCGCCGATAAACCTAACCATGCATGGGCAGCAGATCAGGTGCATATTGAAACTGAACGTGCTGATGGCACACAGCAGACTTTCCAATTTGTGCAACGTGATGGCTTTGTTGAGTCTATTGAAGAAATACCTGAGCCACATGAATTTATGGTGCGTCTGCGTTTGGGACATGATCACCATACTCATGATTATGATGTCGAATTTACCGAACATGGTCATCACCATGCAACTGAACAAGCTGGCTTAGATATCAATGATGCTGACTATCAAGATGCCCACGAACTGGCACATGCCAACGATATTAAGAAACGCTTCGCCAATCGTGAGGTGACCACTGGGCAAATTATGATGTTTGGCTTAACGGGTGGCTTAATTCCATGTCCAGCGTCTATCACGGTACTTTTATTGTGCTTACAATTGAAACGTTTTGCGCTGGGCGCTACGTTGGTATTAGGATTCAGTATTGGCTTGGCACTGACAATGGTGCTTTCAGGCACGATTGCAGCGTTAAGTGTGAAGCATGTATCTAAAAGGTGGAGTGGCTTTGGTAGCTGGTCACGAAAAGCACCTTATATTTCTAGTGGATTAATGATTTTAATAGGTTGTTATGTTGGGTTTGAAGGTTTAAAACATATTCTTGCGTAAGATTTGAGCAAACTAAATTAAAAGCTACTCTACAACCACTAATCGCTAAATCTATGCCAACAATGGAGTTTTTGTGAAGTCGAAAGAGCATTGGGAAAAAGTCTATTCTACAAAATTAGCTAATTCAGTTAGTTGGTTTCAAGAACATGCTGCTATTTCCTTAAAGATTATTCGCGAGGCTAATATTAACTTAGCGGCCTCCATCATAGATGTAGGTGGTGGAGCATCGACCTTAGTAGACGATCTCATGAAAGTCGGATTCCAAAATTTGACAGTGCTTGATATTTCAGAAGAGGCACTCTCACTTGCTCAAGATCGACTTAAAGAAAATGCTTCAAAGGCTCTCTGGATAACAAGCGATATTACTAAAGCGGATTTGCCAAATCATCATTACGACGTATGGCACGATCGTGCGGTATTTCATTTCTTGATCTCTGAATATGACCACAACGCCTATATTAAAACTGTGCTTCATGCAGTTAAACCTGGCGGGCATGTGATTGTTGCCACTTTTGCTGAAGACGGGCCTTTGCAATGTAGCGGACTTCCTGTAATGCGCTACACCGCAGAACAACTCTATGCCGAATTCGGTGCAGCATTTGAATTAGTAGCTCATGTTAATGAGTCTCATGACACACCCTTTGGAACGACACAGAAATTTGTCTATTGTTACTGTCGTAAAATCGGGTAGTGAATATTTTGCTTAAGTTGATTAACATCTAACAACAGCACATCATTAATAAAATAAAGGAACAATTCGAACATGTCAGCCTCTCATAATCACGGTGGCAGTATTTCAAGTAATAAGATGTGGATTGCTTTTGGGCTTACATTTGCCTTTTGCACCATTGAAGCATTGATTGGCTACCGCGCTAATAGTTTGGCGCTCATGTCAGACGCTGGTCACAACTTTGCAGATGCGCTGGCCTTGGCACTCTCTGCTTATGCAATTTGGGTCGCCAAAAAGCCAGCCGACAGCAAACGTACCTTTGGCTATCACCGTGCAGGTATTTTGGCAGCTTTAGTCAA
>JBKJRF010000170.1:0-2719 GCA_046594825.1 Methylotenera sp. | reverse complement strand
TTTGCACCTAGTGCTTTAGCTTGGTCTTTTTCATTGAAAGGTACTTTAAGGTTAGTGTTGGTTGCAGTCATGCTTATCCTAATAATTACTACTTTTAATTGTTATATTTTATTGCGCTATTTTAATTGGAAATCTGGTTTGTATAATGATTTTTTGTGGTATTTTTGACATAAAGCGAATCAAATTTTTCTGCCAATGACTATTGGCCGTTATGACAATTTGAAGGTAAGTTAATTACTAATCCGCTTGAAACTTTCAATCACAATTTCATTAAAATAAAAGGCCTAGACAATCTCATTGCCTAGGCCTTTGATAATATGGCTTTATTACCTATAAGTGTTTTAAAGAAGGCAAATAACCACTAGGTAAGATGCCAAACGCTGACAAAACAATGTAGATCAGCAAGATGATGAAAAGAACTCTTACTATCTGTGCCACAGGTGCAGGTAGAGGCAACATACCGACAAGCCACCAAATTAGGCCAAAGACTACTAAATACACTATTAAGTTGATTATTACATCCATATCTATTTTCCTTTTAATTTAAATAAATAGCTAAGATGACATATGCTTCATATAAAGTATGTTCGGTATCGCACATTAGTGTTCTCCAACTATGCCGCTAATCTAAATTAACGGCAATGTTACTTAATGGTAAAAATGAGAGGGTGGCGGTGAGTACTCAGTCATGCATAAGGCTTGAGTGAAAGTGTTTTTGTAATACCAGATGAGAGCAAGAGTATGTGTTACTGATCATGGCAGGCCATTGATTGAGTACATGATGGTTTTTCTGCTAGCTGCCGCTGAATAGTGCCTTTCGGACTACCAAGTAAATTATAAATCCTATTCCCACTCCAACAATATCAGCCAATAAGTCAGATATTTCACCAACGCGAGTTGTCGTCAATGTGCGTTGCATTATCTCTATGCTTGCCCCATAAAGAATCAAGCCAATATCAACTACTTTGGTTTTTTGGGGATATGCAAGACAGCCGGTGATTGTAAGTACTACAAAAGTCAACGCATGTTGGGCTTTATCCCATAAGTTAAATGGATTTGGAGCATCTTCAATTGGGATTAACGCCATGATTGTTGTAAATACAATGCAGCAGACAAATATGACGTATATTCTGCTAAGTATGAGTAATATAAATCGTTTCATTTTTAAATGCTTGATTAAGCAGATGAATAGGGTGTATGGCGCAAATATAGAAAGACAACTTACAGGCTGAAGTAGCCATTCAATTAGTAAATTACTTGCAATGCCATATAGACTGTTAGCTTATTGGTTGAAGAAATATTGCTTAAACCTTTGCCCGCGGAAAAAAGCAGATGGTAGTCATCATTGAAATCATAAATGCTGCCAAGATTAAAACCACTGGTGCTATTTTCTCCAATAGTGTCAGCAGTTTCGCGAAATAACTCTCCCCCAACTTTGAAGTTGTTTGTCCATTGATATAAAGCAGTTCCGCCAAAGAACCAAGAATTCTTACTATCAGTACTGTTATTCACTCGATAACCTGTTCCACCATAAAACGTCCAGTTGTCTTTTTTGTATTGCATCCAAAGCGGTAGAAACCACTGCGCCTTTCCGCGACTGTCTCCAAGCCTTTCATCACCAGTGGGCAGTTGTAACATGGGGTAAATCCCAACCATAAAGCTAGAGCTATTTGATTTACTGTTGAAGAACCTATATTTCACACCAATTTCAGTATTATCTACCCCATAATTTTTTACTTCACCCTCACGCTCATATGCGTATTTTGGTTGCGCATGCAGTTGTATATCTGAATTTAATCCATAATTAAAATCAACGCTGGGAACGCTTGCTGAAGATGCATTATTCCGCCAAGTTTTACTGAGTGCATAATTGACTTCTAAATGATGGGCCTCGACTGGCTCTGGATCATCGGTCACGAAAGGTGCGCCTGCCATAGCTGACATTGTCGATAATGTTAATAATGCAAAGCATAATAGGTTTAATGGTAATGAATAATGCAAGTTGCAATCCTTAATAAATTGTAAGTTCATTATTCGTTAGTTAGTAGAATTTAAGAGAACTACCCCCTAAATTTCATCTGTGTAAGTTGTTATTATGTAAGGGTACTATACTGATTATACAAATTAATTAAATTGTTACTAGACTATCTGAGTAAGCTTCATATAATGCCAGGGCCATATGTCATGGAAATAGGAAGGGAAAGTCACTATATTTATATAAATCAATGACTTGTAGATGTGTAAATTGGATTTTTCGGACCAGTCCTCAATTGTTGCGGAAATGAAAAAAGCCTGACATTGCTGTCATGCTTTTAGATACTGGCTCACCAGTTTCGACAAAAATGAGAACTGGCTAGTTCAGCTCTATATCTCTTAGACCGCTCCTAAGACTAAGAAGCTGAGCACCGAATTGCTGAATTGTTAGTGTTCTAAGTGGCTCCTCGACTTGGGCTTGAACCAAGGAAATGCGTATTAACAATGCATAAGGTAAATCATATTTCATGCAATTGATGTGCCAGGTACATTTTTTAATGTGCGAATCGTTTGATCAAAATATGGCTAATCTTGATAAGTGATCTTATTTTTAGCATCCTTATACACCTAAATTTCCGCATGTGGTTGTAGTGACAATAGGAGCGTGGAAATCATCAAATTATATATAGTTAGCCATTAAAAAGTTAAATTTTAATGCACAAATATTCTGTGCATTAAAATTTAA
>JBKJRF010000071.1:0-9811 GCA_046594825.1 Methylotenera sp. | reverse complement strand
TGAAAATACCAAAGCGTTAGCGTTAAATCTGGATAATTTCATTCATAACATGAAGGCACTCGAAGAAATTACCGATGACTTTTGCAAAGATCCAGCAAATATATTAGTAGAAAAACGATTTTTAATTCGCCGGTTTTTTTTAGGTCTTGGTGCTCAAATTCAAGCGATATTTGAACAGACACATTGTGACTGTAACAAATGGCTAAACGATGTGATTGGTGAGTTAAAGGCACAAATTAATGTTCACAAGCACTCTCTTGATAAACGTGCTGATTCACTGATGGAATCACATAACAGTGCGGATAAACTCATCATCAACCTTGATGCCTCTGAAAAAGAACTGGCTAAATATCAGCAGCAATCCAATCAACTTGACGCAATCTTACTAAAACTGATGCGCTGTGCGAAATTTAATACAGAGAAATCAAAAGCTGATGAAGCTAGTATTGAATCTAACCAATGCAAGATTGATACTAGTAACTTTAGTAAAACTGTGATTTTACCTAACGCACCATTTATTGGCGGCAATCCACTAGCAGCTAACCTAATAAATTAAAAAAGCTGTCTATTACTATCAGTTGTAAAAGTCCCGTAGCAATTTATCAAAACCGTCTACATAATAATATGTACAGACGGTTTTATATTGCCTTCATTACATCAAAATAATATCAAATGTCTCTTGACTGCAATGTGTAGCAACCTGCAATGAGATCGGTTTACCAATAAAGTCAGATAAATTAGCCAGACTTTGCGATTCTTCATCTAGCAGCATATCAATTACTTTGGGCGCAGCCAAGACTCGTAGTTCTCGCGCATTAAACTGGCGGGCCTCACGTAACAATTCACGCAATATTTCATAACATACCGTTTGCGCTGTTTTAAGCTCACCACGCCCTTGGCAAGTTGTACAAGGTTCGCAAAGTATATGTGCCAGACTTTCACGGGTACGTTTACGCGTCATCTCCACCAGACCTAATGGCGTAAAGCCATTCACGCCAGTACGCGAACGATCACAATCAACGGCTTTTTTCAATTCTTCAAGTACGGCTTCCCGCTGCGTGTCTTCATCCATATCGATAAAATCGATGATGATAATGCCACCTAAGTTCCTTAACCTTAACTGACGCGCGATACATTGTGCCGCCTCTAGATTAGTTTTAAAGATGGTATCCGATAGATTTTTACCACTGACAAAACTTCCTGTATTCACATCTACCGTGGTTAATGCTTCAGTTTGGTCAAAAATTAAATAGCCGCCAGAATTAAGTTCAACCTTGCGCGACATCGCTTTTTCAATTTCTTTTTCAATATTGTAAATATCAAATAGTGGTCGTTCACCTTGGTAATGCACCAATTTATCTACGGCAGTAATGGCATATAAATTAGCGAAATCCAGCAGTTTTTGATAGGTTTCACTGGAATCAATACGCACCACTTCTGTGTCAACACATAGCACATCGCGTAGCACACGCATAGGTAAGTTCAAATCTTGAAAAATCAGTGTGCGCTCTGGCACAGTGGTACTTTTTGCAAGTATGTGTGCCCAAGTTTTGGTCAAATAATCAATATCTGCCAACAGCTCTTCATTGGTTGCACTTTCCGACATGGTTCGGATGATATAGCCGCCGACCCGGTTTTCAGGCAATAAGCCTATCAATCGCGCCCTTAGCCCTTCACGCTCGGCTTCATCTTCAATGCGTTGTGACACGCCGATATGCTCTTGTTGTGGCAAATAAACTAAGAAACGCCCAGCGATACTAATATGGGTAGTGAGGCGTGCACCTTTAGTACCAATCGGCTCCTTAATCACCTGCACCATGAGAGACTGGCCCTCACGCAAAACTTCTTGAATAGGCAGCGGGGCATCAGAATCACCGCATTCGAGAATATCCCCTGCATGTAAAAAAGCTGCACGCTGCAAACCCATTTCAACAAAGGCTGATTGCATACCTGGCAACACGCGACAAACTACGCCACGATAGACGTTGCCAACGAGCCCTAATGAAGAGCTGCGTTCAATTTGTAGCTCTTGTACTACGCCATTTTCCATCATGGCGATACGTGTTTCTTGAGGTGTAACGTTTATTAGTATTTCTTCACTCAATTTGTGCTCTTTTCTTAACTTATACTTATCTGTGTTATTTTAAATTCATATATACAAGTGCTTATTTCTTAAGTGCTAATAAAACCTTTTTATTTAAAAATTAGTAATGCCATGTTTCCTTAACAATGCCGCTGTTTCATACACTGGCAAGCCCATCACGCCGGAATAACTACCTTCTATACGTTTAATCCACGCCCCTGCTAACCCTTGTATGCCATAACTACCTGCTTTATCTTGATGCTCTCCCGAAGCAATATAAGCATCAATCTGAGCCTCAGTCAGCCTCATAATTTCTACCATAGTAGTTGATAATACAACTTCAATGCTATTTACATATGCTAATGCTACGGCAGTATGCACATGATGAGTACTGCCTGACAATGCTCGTAACATTAATCTCGCATCATCATCATTTTCTGGCTTACCCAATACTTTGCCTGCTAATACTACTGTGGTATCTGCAGCGAGAACAGCCTATTCTCGCTGTAAAGCTGTTAAACAGGTTAAGCAGGCTTCGGCTTTTTGCTGAGCCAAACGTGTGACATAATTTCCCGGTGATTCGTTCTGCAGCTGTGTTTCATCAATATCAGCCGGCAAAATTTCACAGCTTAATCCTATTTGCTGCAATAGCTCTACGCGACGTGGGCTGCGAGAAGCAAGGTAAATGGTAGGTAATGTATAAATTTTCTGAATCATATTGGCACTTTAATTTACTATATTGAAATTAACAAAGCTTTAATTCACCCCACTTTATTTATAATCAATGATATTTAAGAAGCATACATGACAGACTGGGCAGCTCTTTTCAAAATTGGTATCGCATTATTCGCGATTGTGAACCCCATTGGCAGTGTACCTATTTTTATTAGCGCCACCGATGGCTGGAACAGTCAAGATCGCGCCAGAACCTCTAGAACAGTGGCACTGACGGTATTTATTGTACTCATCGTATCAGCTTTTTTAGGCGATAAAATTCTTGCATTTTTTGGTATCACCATCCCGTCTTTTCAGGTAGGCGGCGGTATATTGCTCATGCTAATCGCTATTTCTATGATGCACGGCAAACAAAGTGGTACGCGCCAAACGCCTGAAGAAGCGCAAACATTGGCAGACCGTGAAGTGATCGCTATCGTGCCGCTTAGCATTCCTCTACTCGCAGGCCCTGGTGCCATCAGTAGCATGATTATTGCAGCCCAGCAAAATAGTAGTTTTGCGGGACATCTTTCATTAGTAATACCAATTTTTATCATTTGCCTGATTATCTGGCTAATACTCAGACTATCTGTCGCTATATCACACCAGCTCGGTACTATCGGCATCAATATAGTGACGCGCTTAATGGGCTTGGTATTAGCTGCCATGGCGGTAGAGTTCATAGCGCATGGACTGGTTGGCTTGTTTCCTAAACTAGCAGCATAAGTTCTAGATGTAATTTAGCCATCTAATCGCCTAGTACTGTTTGCTGCCTTTCGCTAAACAAGCAACTTAAGAGTAAAATAGTGGAAACTTTTTAAAGAATCACATCATGCATCAAGCTTTAAAGCAATCGGGGCAATGGATGCCGCATGCCACTGTTGCCGCAATTGTAGAAGAGAACGGTAAATTTTTACTGGTTGAAGAAACTACCGATCGCGGTAACCGTTTTAACCAGCCTGCAGGCCATTTAGAAGATAACGAAACACTCATTGAAGCGGTGAAGCGAGAAACGCTGGAAGAAACAGCTTACACGTTTAAACCATCGTCATTACTAGGCATTTATCACTGGAAGCATGAGCACAACGACACCACTTACTTGCGTTTTGCTTATATTGGCAGCGTAAGTAATCACCAACCAAACCTAGCTCTGGATGAAGGTATTATTCGCGCGGTGTGGATGTCAGTCCATGAAATTCGCAGTAAGGCAGAGTTAATGCGTAGCCCACAAGTATTGACGTGTATCGAAGATTATCTGAGTGGTAAACAATTTCCGCTGTCAGCAGTCACTCACTTATAAATGTATACCTACTTATGAATCTGAACAAATCGCAAAAAAAGAAAATCGTGGTCGGCCTATCTGGTGGCGTGGACTCATCTGTCACCGCGTTATTGTTAAAAGAACAAGGTTATGAAGTCACGGGTCTTTTCATGAAGAATTGGGAAGATGATGACACTGATGAATATTGTTCGAGTAAGCAAGATTTGATTGATGCCGTTTCAATCGCCGATAAAATTGGTATTGATATCGAAGCTGTGAATTTTAGTGCTGAATATAAAGACCGCGTATTTGCCAACTTTTTAAGCGAATACAAAGCTGGCCGCACGCCAAACCCAGATATTTTATGTAATGCTGAAATCAAGTTTAAGGCGTTTTTAGACCATGCAATGGCCATGGGCGCAGACTTGATTGCCACTGGCCATTATGCCCAAGTGCGTGAAAATCCGCTCAAGCCAGGTTTGTTTCAGTTGATGAAAGCTGACGACGGCAGCAAAGACCAAAGTTATTTTTTATATCGCTTAAACCAAGCACAACTTTCTAAAACCTTATTTCCACTTGGCCGAATGCTTAAGCGCGAAGTTCGCGAAATCGCACGTAAAGCAGGACTTATCAATGCCGAGAAAAAAGATTCAACGGGTATTTGTTTTATAGGCGAGCGCCCTTTTCAAGAATTTTTAAGTAAGTACTTACCGCGTGAGCCTGGTGATATTAAAACGCCTGACGGAAAATTGGTTGGCCGTCATGAAGGGCTGATGTATTACACATTAGGTCAACGCCAAGGCTTAAAAATTGGCGGTAGCCGCGAGAGCAACGGCGAACCTTGGTTTGTGGCTGCCAAAGATATGGGAAATAATGTTCTGACTGTCGTGCAAGGCCACGAACATGCCTTGTTATTGAATGATGGTTTACTAGCCAGCCAACTCACATGGATAGACACAGAACAGCCTATTACCAACTGGGTTTATGCGGCTAAAACACGCTATCGCCAGCCAGATGCGCCTTGCGAAATTGACGCCTTAACAGAGACACAAGTTGAAATTAAATTTGGTCAAAAACAATGGGCGATTACGCCGGGCCAATCTGCCGTTGTTTATGAAAGTAATGTTTGCTTAGGTGGTGGCATTATTACAGCAGCAATTTAGATAAGAATCAGCTTGTAATGCCACATAGCGCCAAATTGTTTTCAGTATCTAATTAATAAATTAAGTAATAGAATCGTTCCACTAGGAAGTTACTGCGTTATCGGGGATATATGGCTTACATTTTAAGAAATACCCAAGGTAAAATTATTGCAGCCAGTACATCAGAGAATCTTGGTGAGGGCTGGAAGTTTATTGAAGGTAACGCAAAAGATTACATTGATTTTTTAGAGCACTCACTGGCTGAGAAATCGCAATTTCGTGAAAGCGACATTCAATTAGCGCGCGTATTGGAAGACTTAATCTCCATACTAATTGAACGCAATCTGATTCAGTTTACTGACTTTCCTGCTGCAGCTCAAAAACGCTTAATCGATAGGCAAACCCTGCGTAAGAAAACTCAATTGTCGAGTATTTTAGATGAAGGTTCTGATATTATTTTTTAGTGCTTTCAAGCATTCAATGAATGCCTGAAGCTTAAATTCAGGCAACTGGCAAACTATCTTTAAACGATTTACGTTTTAACAATGCCACATGTAGTCGTTCTAAATTTGGATATTCAGCAGCTAAATTCACCATGTCGCTCATACGCAAACTCACATAGCCCAACATGCAGCCTACGGCAATATCGGCCAAACTAAAGGTGTCATTCACACACCATTTATTTTTGCCTAGATCATTATTCAAGGCTTGTAAGCCATGTAACACTTTGTCCATTTGCTTAGCAATAAAAGCCTCGCTCTGTGATGCTGCAGATTTGCGTTTTTCTACCAACACTGCAACTGTTGCGTCACATACGCCATCTGCCAGCGCTTCCCAGCGGCGCACCTTCATTTTTGAGCCTAAATCTTGCGGTATTAAATGCGCTAATGGTGTACGGTTATCCAGATACTCCACAATCACGCGTGAGTCATACAAACTATCATCGTCCACTAACACTAATACCGGCACTTTACCCAATGGGTTGTATTGTTTAACTACGCTATCCGGCGTACCTAATACTACTTCCTCTAGTTCAATTTCGATGTGTTTTTCAGCCGCAACAATACGTACTTTACGGGCATAAGGGCTGTTAATGGTATATAGAAGTTTCATATTATTGGCTAATGTAATTTTTAATGAAATTTGATGATTGATGGCATTATAATTGAAACCACACTCACTCAATCAACACTATGACGCTATTTAATCAACATTATCCAGCGGGCTCACTCGCATTTCATCAATTAGTAGCGGCACAGGTGCAAACAGCGCTCGATGAAGACATCGGCACTGGCGACCTAACTGCGCAACTAATACCTCTGGCACAACTTGCTATAGCCAATATCATAGTGCGCGAGGCGGCGATTATTTGTGGTATGGATTGGGTAAATGCCTGCTTCAAACTAATAGATGCAAACGTATCTATTAAATGGCTAATCACTGAAGGTGAGCGGGTAATAGCAAACCAAGTGTTATGTGAAATTACTGGTTCAGCACGTTCACTTTTAACTGCTGAACGTTGTGCACTTAATTTTATGCAAACGCTCTCTGCCACGGCGACTGAAACACGCAAATATGTAGATGCGATTGCTGGTACAAATGCACAGATTTTAGACACACGCAAAACGATTCCAAACTTAAGATTAGCGCAAAAATATGCAGTGACAGTGGGCGGCGGTCATAATCAACGCTTGGCTTTATATGATGGCATTTTAATCAAAGAAAATCATATCGCAGCCGCAGGCGGAATCAAGCCTGTAATGCAACACGCGTTATCCATCAAGACCCAAGCACTTAACGCTAATAAGAGCATACAAATTGAAGTTGAGAATTTAGATCAGTTAGAAGAAGCTTTAAACTCAGGAGCTAGCAGTGTTTTACTAGATAATTTCAGCACAGCATTATTAAGCGAAGCGGTGCGATTAAATAAAAATGCTAGCAAAAGTGCAGTTCTAGAAGCCTCTGGCGGTATCACATTAAACAATGTACGTGAAATCGCATTAACAGGCGTTGACCGGATCTCTGTCGGTTCACTTACCAAGAACGTACAAGCAATTGATTTAACGTTGCGTTTTATTGATTGACCTAAGCGGCTTAAGGTATAACAATGCAATTAGCAAAACTTCAAATATATATCTCATCGAATAGAGATTAAATCAATGAGCAAACCCACCTCGCTTACCAACCCGTCTGGCCGCCTTACCTTAGGCGATGTTTTACGCATGCTGGTCAATGACGGTATAGTGGATAAAGCGCATGCTGAAAAACTATACAAAGACCGTAAGCTTGATAGCTCCAAATTACATCCATTAGTAGTCATCGGCGAGCAAAAATGGAAAAGTATGAAACCACCGCAAAAAGCCATTACTGTAGAAGGTTTATCTGCATGGCTTGCCGCACGTGCAGGTTTGGATTATTACCATATTGATCCGTTAAAACTAGACTTTGGCTCAGCGGCACAAATCATCTCTAAAGGCTATGCTGAGCGTTTAAAAATCATGCCGATTTCAGCCCAAAATGGTGAAGCAATCATCGCCACCACCGAGCCGTTTAGCACCGATTGGATTGTAGATCTTGAACGCGTGCTCAAAATGAAGATTAAATTAGTGGTAGCTAACCCACTAGAAGTTAGCCGCTACTTACCAGAAATTTACAGCTTGGCCAGCTCAATGAATGCCGCAAATTTGGCCAAGGCAGGGCAAATTGTCGGCGTACAAAACTTTGAGCAATTAGTTGAACTTGGCAAGGACAAAAATCTAGATGCTAATGAACAGCATGTGGTAAATATTGTTGACTGGCTGTTCAAATATGCCTTCGAACAACGCGCAAGTGACATTCACCTTGAACCGCGTCGCAATATGGGCATGATGCGTTTTAGAATTGATGGAGTATTGCATCAAGTATATCAACTACCCCCAAATATTATGAATGCCATCACCAGCCGCATTAAGTTGCTGGGTCGTATGGATATGGTAGAAAAACGTAGACCACAAGATGGTCGTATCAAAACATTAACTGCCGAAGGCGCAGAAATTGAATTGCGTTTATCTACTATGCCTACTGCGTTTGGCGAAAAATTAGTCATGCGTATTTTTGCGCCCGACGTTTCAGCCAAAGACTTTGTAGCACTTGGGTTTGCCAAAGCGCAGGCTGATACTTGGAGTAATTGGACCAAAGCACCCAACGGCATTATTCTTGTGACGGGGCCTACAGGGTCTGGGAAAACCACCACACTCTACGCAACCTTGCGCTTGCTGGCGACACCTGAAGTGAATGTATGCACGGTAGAAGAGCCGATTGAAATGGTAGAGCCGTTATTTAACCAAATGCAAGTACAAACTAATATTGGCTTAAATTTTGCCGATGGCATTCGCACCCTCATGCGGCAAGACCCTGACATTATTATGGTTGGCGAGATTCGTGATTTAGAAACAGCGGATATGGCGATTCAGGCTGCACTCACAGGCCATTTAGTATTATCTACTTTACATACGAATGACTCCCCTTCTGCCGTCACACGGCTACTAGACTTGGGTGTCCCGTCGTATCTCATCCACTCAACAGTGTTGGGCATCATGGCGCAACGCTTAGTACGTACGTTATGCGCCAGTTGCAAAGCACCGGAGGCTATCGAACAAAGCAAATGGGACGCCCTTGTTGGCTCATTTAAATTACCAAAACCTGCACATATTTATAAACCCGTGGGTTGCCTAGAGTGCCGCAATACTGGATTTAGGGGGCGTAGCGGCATTTATGAAATGCTGACCATAACCCCAGCTTTAAGAAAACTGATTACACCAGAAACTGATTTAGCAAAGCTCACCAAACTGGCACAACAAGAAGGTATGCAACCTCTTATTATCAATGGCGCAGAGAAAGTTGCCGCTGGATTGACCACGATTGAAGAGTTACTAAAAGTAGCACCACCATTAGAAGCTGAATAAAATTTCATCAAATTTATAGTTAAATACTCTTACGAACTACTTCCCGTTAGCACCTTAATTACTTGTCAGCTAACACTCAAGCAATTGAAAACTTGACCAAAACCGCCTAACACGTTAATGTTTAGGGTTGGAAATTATTAGCTAAATCAAGCAATACGTAATCACTATATTTATGACAAACCCCAACATCACTGGCGCAGAAATCCTTATTCGCTGTATTAACGAGGAAAAAGTTAAATTCGTTTTTGGCTATCCTGGCGGCGCTGTGCTCCACATTTACGATGAGATTTATAAGCAAAATGGCTTTAAACATATCCTTGTGCGCCATGAACAAGCTGCTGTGCATGCCGCTGACGCTTATTCTCGTGCAACGGGTGAAGTAGGTGTTGCGCTAGTCACTTCAGGCCCTGGTGCTACCAATGCCGTGACTGGCATCGCTACCGCCTATATGGATTCTATTCCGTTAGTTGTAATTAGTGGTCAAGTGCCAGTACCTGCTATTGGTATGGATGCCTTCCAAGAAGTAGATATGGTGGGGATTACTCGACCGTGTGTAAAACACAATTTCTTGGTGAAAGATGTTAAAGACATCGCTGCTACCATGAAAAAAGCGTTTTATATTGCTGCGAGTGGCCGTCCAGGCCCTGTAGTGGTTGATATTCCAAAA
>JBKJRF010000137.1:0-7912 GCA_046594825.1 Methylotenera sp. | reverse complement strand
AGCACATGACACTGGGCTCACATTGGCGCCTATCAGTGCAACCGAAATGACACTAGGGCACAACGTTTCTTCAAAAGCAGAGGTTGATGCGGTCATGACTCAAGCCAAAACTGCAGGTGCAGTTATTGTAAAGCCAGCATACGACACTTTCTGGGGCGGGTATTCCGGCTATTTTCAAGACCCAGACAGCCATCTTTGGGAAGTAGTCTGGAACCCACAATGGGCAGAATAAATGCAAAGCATCATTTAAACGCTATGCCTTCTCTTATGCTTCTAATGAAGGTTTAAATAAACTTTCCAGTATAGGACTGACAGTAGCAAAGGGTACAGAACCTTTGAAGTCTTGTACCTAGAAATTCAGTGATAGAACATTGGGGTACGAAAGAACCTATCCCGATGATGACCTCAAAGCCATGCTGGTTGACAGTTTACTCACTCAAAAAAACATATGTCTGAGATAAGCGCTAAATTACGAGATATACAGTTCGACTATCAGGCAACTGTAATGCATTTAGATAACCAAACTATAAAGATTGATAAATTTTATCAATTTGCATTTCGTCAGAATCAACTAGCGTATCTTCATTAAACATTTCATTTAAGTCATATTCAGTTAGATACACGTAAGACTCTGCTTCTCTTCTCAACCCATTGATATTCGCTGCTTGATATGGATGGAATATGTAATTTAGAACATGTACTTTTTTGAAGAAATTTAACATTTTTATTCTCCTAAAATTAACTACATTTACAAACATGCATAGTCCATGCCAATATTTTTAATAACATAACATTTTGATTTATATAATTTAAATAAGATCCATGTAAAGGATAAATATATTTTTATGCCGAGATTTGTATAAAAATGTTGAGGTACTCGTCCACTTTGTAACTGATTAGTGAGCATGCAGTTGGCTTGAATATCGAAAAAAAATTACTGAAGAATACTAAAATCGCAGAATGGCTAAAATGCTATGGAAGTGTAAAATTTTTTACGTGTAACTTATAGGTAATTGCGATTATATTAGCCAATTTTAGATATTTATTTTATTATCAACTCGCTTGTTTACAATAAAAGAAATCACACACTCACAATGACTCAATATAAAAACTTAAAACTTGATCAGCAGTTGTGTTTTGCTTTATACGCCGCCACACATGCCATTACTAGGACTTATCGTAACGCCTTAGAAAATTTTGGCCTTACCTATCCGCAGTATCTAGTGATGCTAGTTTTGTGGGAAGGTGATGGTATTTCTGTCAGCGCAATAGCGAATAAGCTAGAACTGGATTCAGGGACGCTGACGCCGATGTTGAAAAAACTAGAAGTTGCAGGCTTGCTCTCAAGAACGCGCAACAAACGAGATGAGCGTATTGTTATAGTGATGCTGACTGATAAAGGCAATAAATTGTAACATGAAATCGCTAGCATTCAAAAAAGTGTGGCATGTCAAACTGGTTTATCTGATGATAATTTTGTTATTTTAAAAGATTCACTACATCAATTAGTGCAAACATTGAAACCTACTGAATAGTAATAATTTAATAGCTGTTAGTAATATAAAACATCTTAAATAACAAATTAAAAAGGGCTAATTTGTTAGCCCTTTTTTTCAAAAAATTTGAACTTTGAACCTGCCCTAGAGGCGGCTTGTGGTTACAAGTTAAAACTCCATACACAAAAATACAGTTAACAAGATCTTCTATCCCTTACTGATATTGAATAACGATACCTAGGCGATTACACAAAGCGTGTTCTTCGATCGTTTAAATGATATACAAATGAAATTATTTATCACAATGTTGATAACTATTGGTATGCGTGATAATTATTTAATTAACTATCCACTCTTTAGATGACTACATATATCATTAATTTTTCTGGTCCTATTAATCCGATTACCTCAGAACGCATTCGAGACACTTGCCTACAAACATTATCTCAAGGTGCTTCAGAAATAAGGCTCCATATTTCAAGTGAGGGTGGTTCTACCGTCCACGGGTTCACTCTCTACCACTTCCTTAGGTCAATCCCTGTACCACTGGTAATGCATAATACTGGCAACATTGACTCAATTGCTGTAGTTGTCTTCCTTGCCGGAACTTCACGTCTCGCCTGCCCGCATAGTCGCTTTCTTATCCATCCTCTACAATGGGGATTTAATAGTGGAACTGTCGACCATGCGAGGCTTCGTGAATACGTTTCCAGCTTAGACAACGACCTTGAACGTTACGCACAAGTATTTGAAGAGAGAACAAGGGGTGCTAAAGAGCCTCTAGACATCCGCACTCATCTGTCTGACCATGAGAAAGTCGTGACTCCAGCTGTCTCATTAGCTTCAGGTATTACTAAGGGAATTGCTGAGGCCACAATTCTAGAAGGAGCTGTATCTTGCTGGATATCATCTCAATAATCCATCAACCTAACACTTACCTTAAACATGATACCAAACTATTTAATAACAACTGCAAGCTCAGCTAAATTGGACAATAACTAGATCATGCCGCCATTGATAGAGATGATTTGCCCTGTGATATAAGTAGCTTGCTCAGAAGCAAGAAAACTAATCAAATCAGCCACTTCATTAGGAGTACCAGCGCGTTTCATAGGCACCCTATTAGCAATTGCTTTGGCATCAAACGCAGTTTCACTCATAGAGGTATCAATAATGCCTGGTGCTACGGCATTAACGGTAATGCCTCTGCTGGCAACTTCTAACGATAATGATTTAGTAGCAGCGTTCAAAGCACCCTTTGCTGCAGCATAATTGGTCTGTCCACGATTACCTGTGATACCAGCGATAGAAGATACGTTAATGATACGCCCCCAACGACTACGTATCATAGGCATCATTAATGGTTGTGTCACATTAAAAAAGCCGTTTACTGAGACATCAATAACTCGGTGCCATTGCTCAGGCCGCATACCAGGAAATACTGCATCATCATGGATGCCCGCATTGTTGACTAGAATCTGGATAGGCTCATCTTCCACCAACGGAGCAAGCACAGCACTCACTAATTCACTATTGGTTACGTCAAAACACAAAGCTTCGGCACTACCACCTAGTGCACAAATCTCAGTTGCCAGTTGTTGCGCAGAGGCTATATTTTGGTTGGCGTGGATATATACGTGACAACCATCAGCCGCAAGACGACGGCTAATCGCAGCACCTATTCCACCGCTACCACCTGTGACTAAAGCTCTTTTCATGCGTGACTTCCTAAGTTAATTGCCAGTGCATCTGCGTTCAACACCACGGCAGCACGGCCTTCTAGCAATATTTTATCCTCTGCGCTCACACTAAATTGATACAGTATGTTGTTTTCGCTACTCATAATACAGTTGGCTGTAATCAATAAATCGGCATGAATATCATCAAGCCGTGTCACAGCAATAGTTACTCCACGCACACTGACAAGATATCCAACACGTGGTCTTGAGCTCTCAACGGGAGCCAACAACGCACCATGCACTGCCATGGCCTGTGCTGCATACTCAATGCCGCAAGCAATACCGAGTTGACCATGAGCGCGCAATGGATTATCAATATTGCGATGACTACTGGCACTGCATGAAATTGTCTCTTGATCCCATGCTTCTACATTATCTAGTAGGCACATGCTACCCTGATGCGGGATATGATTTGCAATCCAAGCATGATTCAGTGGGCTATCGAACAACTGCTTATCTAGCATGCAGTAACCTCTACAGCCAAGCGTGTGTTATCAAGGTAATCCAAAATTACACGTTGATTTTTTTGCTGTGCGATTGCCTGCAACAATGGCAAACCGCGTGCCGCTGGAATCGCTATGCGCAAAGCTTCCAGCGCAGCGTCATTAAATTTATAGGCATCATCATTGCTGATGCTGACACTAATTTGAGCTATCGTTGTTGAGCTAGCTTGCGGTGCGAGTACCAGTGCAATACCAAAGTTATCAGGTATCGGCCGTTTGCTGAACATAGGCTCTGGGTAAGGAGTATCGCTCGCCATTAAAATGCATCGCGTATTATCTACTACGACCTGTGTCATTGCATCTAGCAATCCTGCACCAAAGCTAGCATCAAACGCGCAAAGTACCGACGAGGTAGCCATCGCTCCGGTGGCAATGCTCCAGTATCCAGCGGCGGCGTTATGCACAGAATTATGAAAACGTGTGGGTGAGATTTGCCTATCGTCCGAAGCCAGCATCTCACAAATGGTATGACAGTTGAGACCATCCCCGTTAGAAAACGAGAATACGCTGGGCAAGCTTGCTGCTTCTAAACCAGCAGCCGTGATTGCTTCAATAGAGGTGGCTAGTGTCAACTTAACGATATCGCTGGCACGCCTGCGTTCTGCAGCAGGCAACAGCTCTGGCATGGGAATTACAGTTTTTAGTGACTGATATGGCTGCTTTTCAGTCACTATCGCTTGGCTACTTGCCCAATCTGTGAGGCCTGGCCCTACCAGACCTATGCCCTCAATATAAGCAGTTAACTTAACTGTCATTGGTCAACTCCTTCATATTGAGACTGACCGGCTAACCCAAAAATCAAGCTGCAATTGGTACCGCCAAAACCAAAGGAATTACTCATGACACGCTTGAGGGGCTGATTGAGATTTTCCAATTGATAATTCAAGTTCAATAGTGGGTCTACAACCTGAGTATTGAGTCCACCAGGTATAAATCCATTTTGCAAAGCAAGTGCACAAATCACTGCTTCAACTGCGCCCGCAGCACCCAAGGTATGCCCAGTAGCTCCTTTACTAGAGTTACAAGGAATATCATTACCGAATACGGCAGATACAGCTTTTTCCTCTGCAGCATCATTACTTGGTGTGGCGGTGCCATGCAGATTGATATAATCAATATCTGTCGAATTCAAGCAAGCACTTTGTAGTGCTTGCTGCATGGCCATGCGGGCACCCAATCCTTCTGGATGAGGAGATGACATATGGTAAGCATCGCTTGATTCACCGATTCCTAGCAATAATACAGATTGTGGACTTAAGTTTGATGAAGGTCGTTCCAGCAGTGCGAATGCAGCCGCTTCACCGATAGAGATACCATCACGCTCGGTATCATAGGGACGACAGGCCTCTGTAGAAAGTAGACCTAAAGAATTGAAGCCGTACAGGGTAGTCAGGCACAGCGTATCTACACCACCCACCACTGCTGCATCTATTAATCCAGCTTCTATCATCCGTCTGGCGACGCTGAACACTTTAGCGCTGGAGGAGCACGCTGACGACACCACGACCGCTGGGCCGGTGAGTGCAAAATAATGCCGTGTGAAATCTGCCACTGAATAGGTGTTCTGAGTCTTACTATAGATAAAATCTTCCGGCAGTGCTCGAGTCTCAGGGTCGCGCTGACGAAAGGCGATTTCAGTTTCTAATATTCCAGATGTGCTCGTCCCAATAAATACGCCAATACGGTCACGGCCATATTTATCTGCAGCAATATTGACTGCATCATTGAAACCATCCTGCTCTAAACCCAACTGCGCTAGACGATTATTACGGCAATTATAGTCGGCCATACTGGCAACTAACTTGACGTCATCTACCCCTTCGACCTCACCAATAAAAGTGTTTAAGTCTACTGTTTCAAAGTTGCAATGCTTTAGTGTGCGACGACCTTGACGCAAAGCCTCTAAGGTCTGTTGCAGGCCGCGCCCTATGCAGCTTGTCGCGGTAAAATGTGTGAGTAATAGCGGTTTCAATGAAAAATATTAAACTTTCTATAGTTGAAAATAAGTAGTAATTAATTTGTCAGCTTCATCAAGTATACCTGCGTAGCTAAGGTTATTAAAAGCAACATTCATAAACTGGCTTGCTGCAAGGTAACAAAACGTAGATTTTTCTTCTTAGCGGCTTCCAGCAACGAAGGTAATACGGCTAGAATTACCGGTATACCTGCCGTTGTGTGGGCAGCATTGCCATCATGTATCAATAAAATAGCACCTGACTGCAGCCCACTTAACAACTTACTTTTCACCTTTTCAGCATCTTTTACTTGAGTGTCAAAACCACGCACCGTCCAGCTAGCCAGACGTAATCCCAACCGATGGAGTACTGGCTCTAAAAATGGATTACGTAAACCAGCAGGTGCGCGAAAAAATTTAGGTCGCACACCTGTGATGCTGAAAATCGTCTCTTGTGCAGCCTGAATCTCACGAGTAAAACCACTTATTCCTAGCAATGAAAAGTAATGCCTATGCTGTTGACTGTGATTTTCTATCGCATGTCCGCGACGTATGATTTCGCGGCATATTTCAGGGTGCTGTGCAACCTTGTTACCTATACAAAAAAAAGTAGCCTTAACATTAAAAGAATCTAATATATCCAGCACCTGCAGCGTCACTAAAGGCTCAGGGCCGTCATCTATGGTCAGCGCTATTTCATTACGGCGCTTTGCAGCAGGCGGTAATTTTGTCCAGTTTGGGCCCAACCAGTTACTACGAGGCCACAATCCCACCGTAGCAATCACTATATGATTGCCAACAAACACAACCAACAGCCATTTCCATACCTCTGGTTTGGCGACCAATATAATCAATAGCAGCACATGCAGGATGATAGATATTCTTATCAGCAAAGCAGGTTGCCAGTTTATTTGTTTGATCTCAGCCATGTTCATGCTTAACAAATCGTCTATCAAGAAAATTATGCCATAACTGCAGCCAGACAGGCCAAACATGGCCACCTGGGATTTTATCGACATGGTCGGTGGGTAAGGCTTGCGCCATCATCAAATGACTTTCTGCAAAACGGTCATCTTCACCGTAAGCTAGATGCACTTCAGGTTTACTTAATTTAATATCATCAATAGATGCGTGTTTTTTAAGCCAATACCAATTGCCCCGCTCAGTATCTTCATCAGGAATAGTATCAGGGCTCCATGCCTGAACGCTACCGGCATAAGCAATCTCAGCGGTAGTCATACGGTTGCCAGGATACGGTGCTAAAAGTAACATCCCTGCCAACTGGTCTGGATAACGGTCAGCATAGGCCATTGCCATATATCCGCCGATTGAGATGCCAGCCAGCCATATATGCTGATAGCCAGCAGCCAGTGCAGGTTGTATCAGGCTACTATATATTTCTGGCAATGCGCTTTGATCAGCGATATCACTAAACGACAATTCCGCCATCACTAAATCAAGTGCTAGCTTACGCTCGCGTACCGCATTTACAAAACCCTCATTGATAAAATCTTCAGGTTGCTGATAAGCGCCAGGCAAAAATATTATCAAGGTATCGGCATGATGCCCGGACTCTGCCAAGTCTATGATATGGCGCATCAAAGTTTACTCTTATAAGCTGGATCAGTACGTGCAAATACAGCTGAAAATATCAGTGCAAGTATGACACCTGGCGCCACTGTGACACCCATAGCTTGCAATACTGGCACGCTGGAAAATGCCAGTAAACCAAAACCTAGCACTGTGGCTACATTAGCAAATAGTAATGAAGCGTAAGTACGTGGAGAGATTTTATGCGCACCTTGATCAAGTGACGGATTAAAAAACAAGGCGTAATTTGAACCAATGGCTACAATTAAGAGTAAGCCTATTAAGTGCAATATGATCAACTGCTGCCCGAATAAGGCTAACCCTGCCGTTACAGTGAGCACTGCTGCTGCCAGCGGAATAATAACTGCCACAACGTGTTTGGGTGAACGTAGTACAAATAGCAGCAATACTACAATGGCCACTAAACCAGCCAGTGATAGCATAATGGCTTCATGCATATAGCCAGAATATAGACGGTTAGACTCAGTCTTCATATCGACAAATAATGCGTTGGGAACTTGTGTCTGGTTTAGTGCAGCACGTATTTGGCCCGCATCAATATTGCCACTGTCTGGTGCCGTCAAAGGAATGAGTGCACTCCAGCGTTGACCTTGTTTTAGCAACATCGCA
>JBKJRF010000109.1:0-3398 GCA_046594825.1 Methylotenera sp. | reverse complement strand
GCTATCTTGTATTAACGCTTGAGTTTCAGCATTGTTGACTAAAAGTGGTTTTTTATTCGCTGCCAAATTCATATTGTAGGCTTCTAACGCAGCAACGTTAATCATTTTAATGTAAGTTCTAGCAGCAATTTCGCGCTCTTTTTCCGGTACATTTTTTTCAATTACTTGCGCTACCTGGTTAAAGCCGCCTTGTGAAAACGTACGCAGGAGTTGCACAACGCTTTCTTCAAACTGCTGCTTAACAGCATTATTTTTATTTGCATTAGTATTGTTCGCAATAGCATTCTGTGCCAGTTGATGCGCAATTACAGGGTATTTAGATGCATCCATCATCGTGGCTTTAAAATGCATAAAACCATCTATAGCCAAATCATCATCCACTGGAATGCGTAAATAATGGAATTCATCTTGCACTGTTTCACGCATGCCAGAAATAAAGTAATGCTTGCCATCTATCTGCATAGGTTGCATGTAGGTCACATACTCTCTCGCCTGACCTTCGGCATCGCGTAATTTATAAGTGATGTTAGGCCCAACGTTATGCGGCTTGCCTTTACCATCCGGCGTTAAATTGAGAATATTAAATTTACGAAAATCGTTATATTCAACTTTTAACGTATTTGCACCTTCACCCAAAGTGCCTTTTTGAAAAATAGCACCGTCCAAGGTTTGAGTTTGCGTGTCTTTAGTAAATAAATTCCACACTTTAAAATTCAGTTTAGTACCACCATCCTGAAAATCTGATTGGTAGATTGCAATACCCTTGTAGGTAAGCGGATGATTCACACTGATGGTTTTACTGAGTGGCGTTTTGAGATCAGGATCAGTAATCACAATATCGCTCTCAAATGATTTTGGCTGCCCTGTCGCGTAGTGCTCAATACGGAAATCTTTTAGGGCGATACGAAAAGGTAAATCTTGCACCAAATAACCATCGCGCACACGCACAAAAGCTACATTGTCGCTCGTGCCTTCGGGTAAGGTCATATTCGCACGAAATGATGGATTGTTTGTACTTAAACGGCTAATAGCTGGCACTTGAGATTCTGGAATATCCAGTGTTTCAATACGTTTATGCCCCAACATTTCCTGTACTTTCAGTGGTAAATTACCATCGAGCAAACCACCAAAAAAAATAATGACCATTGCGGTATGCGTAAAGATATAACCTAAACGCTGATGCGTGCCTGATTTAGCGGCAATCAACACACTACCATCAGTTTTAGTTTTAAATTTAAACTTAAAACCTTTAGCTTGTAGAAACTGGGTGAGTTGTAGTTTAGTATTTTCTAAGCTTGAGTTTATTACATTTAAACTGATTGGATAAGTCGCTTGATGACTAAAAGCATTCAGTGACTTTTCTGTGGCTTGCTCTTTAAAAGTACGCCATTCTTTAATCATCTCTGGGCTATTACGGTAAATACAAAGCGTGGTTGAAATAATCAGGAACAATAAAATGACCAAAAACCAACTGCTATGATAAACATCATAAAGCCCTAAATTTTCAAAGAAGCCAAACCAAAATTGACCAAATTTGATAATGTAATTTTCATAAGGCTCATTCTGCTTGAGTACTGTGCCGATAATAGAGGCTATGCCAAGCACACTAAGCATGCTCACGGCAAAGCGCATTGAACTCATGAGATCAAAGATTTTTTTAGAAAATGAGTGCTTGGGTTTCAAGATATTTGGGCTTCAAGATATTAGGTATTCAAAATTAAAATGCCAAAAGTAACGAGTCATTTTTAACAGTGAATAAGACTATGAATAAAGGAAGATAGTTGCTTAAGAATAACCAGCCAAAATTTAGGGCAACTTACGTCACCCTAATCTTAAGCCAACTTAAATTAACGCAAACCTTGAATGTAATCCGCAACTGCCGCCATTTCAGCATCAGTCATTTTTGTAGCAATTGTCATCATCATAGGGGCGTTTGCACGCTCACCAGTACGGAAGTTTTTCAATTGTGCTTGAATATAATCTGCATGCTGGCCACCCATACGTGGAAACTGTTTTGGTAAACCCGCCCCTGTTGGGCCATGGCAGGCCGCACAAGCAGGAACATTGGTTGCCGCTATTCCACCACGATAGATTTTTTCACCTAACGATCCAGCGCCGTTAGTTTTAGCAGTACCAAGTGTTAATTTTTGGCTAGAGAAATATGCTGCCAGATTTTTCATATCTTCTGGGCTCAATGCAGACGCCATTCCAGACATTACTGCATTCGCACGCTTACCTGATTTAAACTCTGTCAGTTGTTTTTCTAGATATTCAGGATGCTGGCCTGCTAATTTTGGATTTAAACTAATTACACTATTACCATCCTGCGCGTGGCAAGCCACACATACCGCAGTGACAATTTGTTCTGCTGTTTTTTTGTTAGCTGGCTGCGCTTCTGCAACCGCTTTAGCGGCTTCTTTTTTTGCAGGTGTTGCGTTTGAAGCTTGTACTGTTACCAATGAAAAAACACTAAATACTAACAACATTAAATGACGTACTTGCATTACTGCTCCTAATGAACTTGAATCTCTTAATGAATATTTAATTTTTGAATCATTAGGTTTAATCTTAAAACCTGAAATTTATAATTAAATATCTACTTTTAAACTTACAATTTTTGCCAGCAATTTAGACTAATCTAAATTATTCAATCAATTAACTCGCTATTTTAGCTAAAAACCCCTATTCGTGATAGCATTTTTCACTATTGTTTATAGTGTCGTTTTTGTAGTGATTAACTCAACATTGACCTGTTAAACAGCAATAACCTAACAGAATCGGATTACCATGCCTTTGTTCCAAAATGCTACATTTTATATTTCCGCACACCACCTACGCGATTTACCGCTTGCAAGCGGCATTGAAGTCGCCTTCGCTGGACGTTCTAACGCAGGTAAGTCTAGCGCGCTTAATACCCTTGCCAACCATAATCGCTTAGCTTTCGTCAGCAAACAACCTGGCCGCACACAACTTATTAATTTTTTCACATTAGGCAACGATAGGCACTTAGTCGATTTACCAGGTTATGGATACGCCAAAGTACCTGAATCTATGCGCGCGCACTGGCAAAACGTACTTGCCCGTTATTTAAGTGAGCGCTCAAGTTTAGGCGGCCTAGTTTTAGTCATGGATAGCCGCCATCCACTCACACCGCTAGACCGCCAAATGTTAGATTGGTTTTGTCCAAGCGGCAAACCTGTGCATGTTTTACTAACAAAATCAGACAAACTTTCACGTGGCGAAGCTGGCCTGACGCTAAGTCGAGTTCGTAAAGAGTTAATTGAAACATGGGGCAACCATTACCATAGTGAATGCACCATTCAGTTATTTTCTAGCTTGAAGAAACAAGGTGTTGAAGAAGCAGAGAAAATAATTGGCAAATGGCTATTTGCAGAAGA
>JBKJRF010000106.1:0-8571 GCA_046594825.1 Methylotenera sp. | reverse complement strand
CAAAACCAAACTCAAAGCTGAAGCAGACGCGCAGCAAGAGCTTGGTGTGCGGCTATCTGAATTACCTAAAGACAAATTATTAAAGTTAGACTTACCAGACGTAGTCCTGACTGCGGTACTTGAGACTAAAAAAATTACTGCGAATGGTGCTATCAGGCGCCATCGCCAATATTTAGGCCGCTTGATGCGCGAGATAGATAACGCACCGATCTTAGAACAGTTATCGCGCTGGGATGGTAAACATACCGCTGAAAACGCCTATTTCCATGGACTAGAGCGCTGGCGCGACCGTATGATTGCAGACAGCAATGTATTAGCAGAATTTATTGCGTTACATCCAAAAACTGATATTCAGCAATTGCGCACTTTAATACGTAATGCGCAAAAAGAACTAGCCACCAACAAACCACCTAAAAGCAGCCGCGAGATTTTTAAGGTATTGCGTGAGATTACGCAAGCTTCGCAACACGATAATCATCAAAACAGTGATGCCGAATCAAGCTATAAGTCAAGTGATGAGCTAGATGATAATTCTTAGTGAGTAATCATTAGTTAAATAACTAATTCTTTAGCAAAACATGTATTTCATAAAAACTTAAAATAATTACAACATGGAACACTCACCAGCTATTCTCCATGCCAAAGAACTGCTGTTTTTACTGGGCGTTATTTTAGGCGTAGGTACATTCACAGGTTTTATTGCGAGACTTTTAAAAATACCTGATTTAGTCATGTTTTTGTTGGCTGGCATGGTACTAGGCGGTGCTGGACTAAGTATCATTGATATCAAAGTCGACTCCACATTGAACCAACTGTTACTTATTTTTGGGTCATGCTACATATTGTTTGATGGTGGAGCCAGTGTGCGCTTAAACGTGCTTAAAAGCGTTTGGCCCACCCTACTAACACTGGCAACTGTAGGTGTGCTCATTAGCGCAATCTTTACTGCATTTGTTGCCCAATATTTACTCAACTTACCTTTTATCTTCGCGCTGTTATTAGGCGCAGTCATTGCCTCAACTGACCCAGCCACCTTAGTTCCAGTATTCCGCCATGTAAAAGTACGGGCAAAAGTCGCGCAAACAGTCATGAGTGAATCAGCCTTTAATGACGCGATGGCTGCGATTCTAACGTTTGCAGTGTTGAGCCTAGCACTTTCTGGCGGAGATTTTTCAATCGGCAAAAACTTAGCTTCACTATTCCAGCAATCACTACTAGGCATAGTAGGTGGGCTAATATTAGGCTATTTGGCGGCACTGCTGATAGCACACGATAAATACAGTTTTTTAGCTGAATATGCACCAGTGGTTACGTTAATGTCAGTGGCTGCAGCTTATTTGAGTGTAGATAGTCTCAATGCCAGCGGCTTCATGGCAGTGTTTGTGTTTGGTATAGTGTTAGGTAATAAAGATTTGCTCGGCTTCAAAATGAGTAAAATTGAAGAGCTTAAGCTGGAGGATTTCATCCTGACGACTTCACTCATCATGCGTATTTTTATTTTTGTATTGTTAGGTTCACAAGTGAACTTTGCATTACTTCAACAGTATTTCTGGGGTGCATTAGGCACAGTTGTGCTGTTTATGTTCGTTGGCAGACCAGTTGTAGTCTTTGCCTGCGCTTTGCCAAATCGACGTGCAAAATGGACATTTAAAGAATTATTATTTATGTGCTGGACACGTGAAACAGGCATAATTCCAGGTGCGTTAGCAGGAATGTTGGTTGGCATGAAAGTGCCCTATAGCGATGTAATTGCTTCAGTGACTTTTATGGCGATATTACTCACCATATTACTGCAAGCCACCACCACTGGCTGGCTCGCTCGTAAATTGGACTTATTAGAATAAGATTTATATAGAAGTTTTAAATTAGTTACGTGAATTTAACGCAACAGTAGTTTTAACTTCATCTTCACCGCGCTGCAACTCTACTGGCACGCTTTGCCCCGCATAGCGCTTCACCGCAGCAAATAAATCATCGGGGTTTACAAGAGTCACATCACCAATTTTAAGCAAGGTATCGCCTTTAACGATCTGCGCTTTTGCAGCAGGCGATTCTTGAATAACCGCGATAATTTTCAAACCTGGCTCTTCCACTGGTTTAGCTGTGTCAGCATCATCAGGGTCAACTTGTTTTTTTAACTTAATGACATGCACACCCAATAGAGGCATCGGCAATTTAGCCCAGTAACTTGCGTAATACTCATACTTGGGCGGCTCCTCAACCAAATCTTTAGCATCAATTTCGCCGCCTTTTTTTGCTGCTTCTTTGATCAACGCTAGTTTAGAACTGCCAGTTTTTGCAGACCCATATTTACTGTAGACCAATACGGTGTCTGCTTTAATTGATTTTGCATGCTGCAAAGCCATATCTGCAGGCACATCTGCCGCATCAAATCCTGATGAACCCATCATGTCATAGCCACTTTCCAGCATGCTTATGTTGTCATCGTCCTTATGATTACTGACCAACATTTTCGTATCTGGATTAGCGCTTAGTGATTTCAGGTGATATGCATTTTGTTCTTTGTAATTTTTTGCATACAGATTTACCTCAGCTGCATGTGGTTGCGTGGCAATTAATAATGAACCCAAACCAAGTAAACTGAGCAGCAATAATCCAGTTGTAATTTTTTTATTACTCAATACTTTACTATTAGTAGGCAATTTGGCGATTCTGGAGTGCATGATAGGTGACATGAATAAATCCTTTGATAAAATTCTACATTGTTGGTAATGGTATGATTGAGTCTTAATGTATTTTTTTAACTTAATTTACATAACATATTTAAACAGACAAACGAATGATAAAACAATTCATTAAAATTGGTTTAGTTTCAATCAGCGACCGTGCAAGTAGCGGCGTATATGAAGATCTAGGCATTCCTACCCTCAAAAGCTGGATTGATAGCGCACTTATCACTCCTGTAGAGTTTATAGCGCGAGTGATTGCCGACGAGCAAGAAGATATTGAATCTATGCTGATAGATTTAGTGGATGTTGAAGGCTGCCATTTGATTTTAACAACAGGTGGCACAGGCCCTGCCTTGCGAGATGTTACACCTGAAGCCACGCTCAATGTTGCCGATAAAGAAATGCCAGGTTTTGGCGAACAAATGCGCCAAATTAGCTTAAACTTTGTACCTACGGCTATTTTGTCTAGGCAAGTTGCAGTGATTCGTAAACAATGTTTAATCATCAACTTACCTGGCCAGCCAAAAGCGATTGCACAAACGCTAGAAGGTTTGAAAGATGAAGCCGGCAATATTAAAGTGCATGGTATATTCGCCGCGGTACCTTACTGCTTGGACTTGTTACAAACCACTGAAAACCCTATGCCTTATGTAGAAACGAATGAAACGATAGTGAAAGCATTCAGGCCAAAATCTGCCATAAAATCTCCAAGTTAACCAATGTCAGAGTTCGATTTAATCCAGCAACACTTTACTAAAACTACCAATCACACAAATTTAGGCGTAGGTGATGATGCTGCTCTGATTTCCGTGTCAGCAGGCATGGAGTTAGCAATTTCAGCGGACATGCTGGTAGCAGGCACTCACTTTTTTGCAGATGCCGATGCTTATAAATTGGGTTGGAAATCACTTGCCGTCAATGTTTCTGATATGGCGGCGATGGGCGCAAACCCAAAGTGGGCTACGCTGGCAATTGCGTTACCTAACAATGATTCAGCATGGCTAAGCCAATTTTCTAATGGTTTTTTTGCCTGTGCAAAAGCATTTAATATAGATTTAATCGGCGGTGATACTACGCGTGGCCCATTAACGATTAGCGTGCAAATCATGGGCGAAGTGCCGTGTGGGCTAGCAATTAAACGTAATAGCGCTAAAGTTGGCGATGACATTTGGGTATCAGGCACTCTGGGGGATGCAGCTTTGGCTTTAGCCCATATGCAAGATAAGGTCACGCTGCCTGAGGATGAGTTTATAAGCTGCGCAAAATCTCTATATACGCCACACCCCAGAGTTGCACTGGGATTAGCGCTGCGTGATATTGCAAACAGTGCAATAGATATTTCTGATGGTTTATTAGCGGATTTAGGCCACATTTTAGACGCCTCAAAAGTGGGTGCAGTATTACAATTGCAAGCCTTGCCAAAGTCGCAAGCCATGAAAAATAATTTACCAAACAAACTTACTCAGCAAATGATATTAGCTGGTGGCGATGATTATGAACTCTGCTTTACCGCACCTGTTGAGATGCAAACAAAAATTGTTCGGCTGAGTGAAAGCCTTGGTTTGCAATTGAGTCATATTGGGCATATCACGCAAAGCAGCGGCTTAATAGTGATTGGGCTGGACAATGAGGTTTTAAACATTAAGGAAACTGGCTTTGACCATTTCAATCAAACAGCCTGATGTAGGTCAGCCCAATTTAAAGCTGCTATTCCAACACCCTGCCTATTTCTTTGGCCTAGGCTTCGGTAGCGGTCTAGCAAAAAAAGCCCCTGGGACGTTTGGCACAATCGTTGGCCTGCCTATATTCTGGCTTATTTCAGCTTATGATTTACCTATTCAACTTTTCATCATTACCGCATTATTTGTAATTGGCATTTATTTTTGTAACGCCACAGGCAAAATTCTGGGTGTGGTGGACCACGGAAGTATCGTGTGGGATGAAATTGTTGCCATGATGTTAGTGCTTACTTTCACACCGATGCTATGGCAATGGTGGCTGGTTGCATTTGTGCTCTTTAGACTATTTGATATTTGGAAACCATACCCAATACGCCAATGTGATGCCAAACTAAAAAATGGCTTTGGTGTTATGTTCGATGATCTACTGGCAGCCATTTACGCAATTATTAGCTTAAAAGTGCTGTTATGGCTGGTTTCAAGCGGAATGTTAAGCCGTGGATGACGCAGCACTTATAAGCTTAGCAACACAATTAGGTGCGACCCTCAAATCACGGGGTTTAACTTTGAGCTTGGCTGAGTCCTGCACGGGCGGCATGGCATCTCAATATGTTACCGCGATTGCCGGTAGCTCCGCTTGGTTTGACCGCGCTTTTATTACTTATAGCAATCAAGCCAAAATAGACATGTTAGATGTAAGTAAGCAAAATTTAGATAATTTTGGTGCCGTTAGTGAGCAAACTGCACAAGCCATGGCAGTAGGTTCACTCAATAACAGTCTTGCAGATATTGCAGCCAGCATCACGGGTGTCGCTGGGCCCGGCGGTGGTACTGAAGATAAGCCTGTCGGCATGGTATGTTTTGCTTTCGCATTTAAAGCACCTGCGTTTAACAGTAAAATCACTCAGCAAACTAATTCGCAAGTAATCACTCAAACAAAACGGTTTGCTGGCAATCGTGAGGATGTTCGCAAGCAGTCGGTGAATCACGTATTAGAAACACTAATTACGCTTACGTTAAGCATGGATTTATGAAATAATTATAAGCTTATAAAAGTCATAAAAACTTAAAAATACAAAGGCAAAACCAGATGGATGATAACAAAAGTAAAGCACTTGCCGCAGCATTAGCACAGATTGAAAAACAATTCGGCAAAGGCTCTATCATGCGTATGGGTGATGGCGATATTGGCGAAGACATTCAAGCGATTTCTACAGGTTCATTAGGACTTGATATTGCTTTAGGTATAGGCGGCTTGCCACGTGGGCGTGTGATTGAGATTTATGGCCCAGAGTCATCAGGTAAAACCACATTAACACTTTCAGTGATTGCGCAAATGCAAAAAACTGGCGGCGTTGCTGCATTTATCGATGCAGAACATGCCCTAGACCCGCAATATGCCGCTAAATTAGGCGTAAACGTACCTGATTTATTGATTTCACAGCCAGACACTGGCGAGCAAGCGCTTGAGATTGTGGATATGTTAGTGCGTTCAGGCTCTGTTGACATTGTAGTGATCGACTCGGTTGCAGCATTGACTCCACGTGCTGAAATTGAAGGCGAAATGGGCGATAGTCATATGGGCTTGCAAGCGCGTTTAATGAGCCAAGCTTTACGTAAATTGACTGGCAACATCAAACGTACCAACACAATGGTGATTTTCATTAACCAAATCCGTATGAAAATCGGCGTGATGTTTGGTAGCCCTGAAACTACTACTGGCGGTAATGCGCTCAAGTTCTATGCATCTGTGCGTTTGGATATTCGCCGTACTGGTGCCATTAAAAAAGGTGACGAAGTCATCGGCTCTGAAACACGCGTAAAGGTCATTAAAAACAAGGTCGCCCCGCCGTTCAAACAAGCTGAATTTGATATTTTGTATGGCGAAGGCATTTCACGCGAAGGTGAAATTATTGAACTAGGCGTGAATGCAAAATTCGTAGAAAAAGCCGGTGCTTGGTATAGCTACAATGGCGAAAAAATTGGTCAAGGTAAGGATAATTCACGCGATTACCTTAAAGCCCACCCAGCAATTGCTAATGAAATTGACGCAAAAATTCGCGCCAATATGAAAGCGCTGGCGGAAACTATGCCTGCAGTACGTTCTGAAGACGATTAATCATTAACGACAAGGCAATATAATCGACTTTCAACCCAAAAGTTTGCGGCAACGGGCCTTAGATTACTTAGGTAAACGTGAGTATTCCTACGTTGAACTAGGTAAAAAACTCAAACCCTCTGCTGAAGAAACCGATGATATTGCCGCCATTTTAGATGATTTTAAAGCGCGAGGCTGGTTGTCAGACGCACGCTTTACTGAACAGTTAGTACATGCGCGACAAGCGAAATTTGGCAGTGCAAGAGTCGCTAATGAATTGCGTGAAAAAGGTGTGGCGGATGACTTAATTGCCAGCGCAGTAGCCTCTGTAAAAGAAAATGAGCTTGAACATGTGCGTGAAATTTGTCGAAAGAAATACAAAGAAAGTCCTAAAAGTCGAGAAGACTGGGCAAGACAAGCTAGGTTTTTACAAAGCCGAGGGTTTGGCTTTGACATCATAAAAAAAGCACTAAACGACCATAGTAATGAACAAAGCAACGAAGAAGCCAGTGATAAATAAAACATGACCATTAAACTAAGTAGTACCCCCAGCAGCAATGAAATCCGCACTGCATTTCTCGATTTTTTCGCCTCCAAAGGCCATCAAATTGTGGCGTCCAGCTCGCTAGTGCCGCATGGCGACCCTACTCTGCTGTTCACAAATGCTGGTATGAATCAGTTTAAAGACGTTTTTCTCGGCTTTGACAAACGGCCATACACGCGCGCTACTACCAGCCAAAAATGTGTTCGCGCAGGCGGCAAACATAATGATCTTGAGAATGTAGGCTATACCGCACGCCATCACACATTTTTTGAAATGTTGGGTAATTTTAGTTTTGGCGATTACTTCAAACAAGATGCCATTGCGTACGCATGGGAACTATTGACTGAAGTTTTTAAGTTACCAAAAGACAAACTCACCGTTACTGTGTATGCCGATGATGATGAAGCCTACGACATCTGGCACAACACCATAGGCGTGCCGGCTGAACGCATTATTCGTATCGGCGATAACAAAGGTGCACGCTACGCTTCTGACAACTTCTGGATGATGGGTGATACTGGCCCGTGTGGACCATGTACTGAAATTTTCTACGACCATGGTGAAAGCCATTTCGGCGGACCTCCTGGCAGCCCAGATGAAGATGGTGATCGTTTCATTGAAATCTGGAACAACGTCTTCATGCAATTCAATCGCGATGAAGCTGGCGTCATGCACCCGTTGCCTAAACCTAGTGTGGTTACTGGCATGGGTTTAGAGCGCTTATCTGCTGTATTGCAACACGTGCATGCCAATTACGAAATTGATTTATTTCAAAGCTTAATTGCTGCTGCTGCGCGTGAAACTAAAACGACTGATTTAACTAGCCCAAGCTTAAAAGTTTTAGCTGACCATATTCGTGCATGTAGTTTTTTAATTGCTGATGGCGTAATCCCTAGTAATGAAGGCCGTGGTTATGTGTTACGTCGCATCATCCGCCGCGCAATTCGCCATGGCTACAAATTAGGTTGTCGAACCGCATTTTTTCACAAGATGGTTGCTGATCTAGTCATCGAGATGGGCAATGCCTACCCAGAGCTAAAAATAGAGCAATCTCGCATTACTGACATACTCAAAAATGAAGAAGACCGCTTTTTTGAAACCATTGAAAATGGCATGGCTATTTTGGAGGCTGAGCTAGCCAATACCAAAAATGTATTTAATGGTGAAACCGCATTCAAACTGCATGACACCTATGGTTTTCCATTGGATTTAACTGCAGATATCTGTCGTGAGCGTAATATCACTGTAGATACGGTAGCATTCGATGCCGCAATGACCCGTCAAAAAGAACAAGCGCGTTCTGCAGGTAAATTCAAGATGGCAGCCAACTTGAATTACAGCGGCGCAAATACCGACTTCAAAGGCTATGACACTTTAGAATCCAGCGCAATAGTACTCGCTTTATATAAAGATAGCGTTTTGGTGAATAGCTTAAATGAAGGTGACCTAGGCATAGTCGTGTTAGATACCAGACTCGGCATAGAACGGTGTGGTATCTAACACGACTATACCTAGGTCACCTTCCTTTAAGCTATTTACCACAACGCTATCTTTATATAA
>JBKJRF010000131.1:0-3116 GCA_046594825.1 Methylotenera sp. | reverse complement strand
AATTATTTAGGACATTGGGTAAGATTTTTGTTGAAACTTTTGCTCGTACTCTGTAGGCGACAAATTACCTAAAGTTGAGTGCCGACGCTTTTGATTGTAGAACGGCTCAATATACTCGGTAATATCTTTCATCGCTTGCTCTGGACTTCCCACCGTTTGTACACAGCTGGCCTTCCTTGTAATAAGCTATATGTTGTAAATATCATGATTTCACTCTAAGCCAATTCATTACCAGTAAGAAATACCATCTGGATGCTTCCTCTACGTTCCTTTATGTGAGCCAAGACACAGTCAATCCCTTTAAATCAATAAGTAAAATAAATTAATTAAATAAATATAATCAATTATGTAAATCAATTATGTAAATCAATTATTAAGCCTAGACTCAAATCTCCGTAACTAGAAAAGGAGAAATATCATGAGAACATCAAAACTTGCCGTCTCTGCTGCTGCTTTAATATTTTGTTTTAGTGGCTTAGCATCTGCACATATATTAACCAAAGATAATGGCGCGCCGGTTGGCGATAACCAGAACTCTCAAACCGCTGGCCCTAACGGCCCAGTGTTGCTTCAGGACTCACAACTCATTGAAAAGCTGCAACGCTTTGACCGCGAACGCATCCCGGAGCGTGTGGTACATGCACGTGGCACAGGCGCTGAGGGCGAATTCGTTTCCTCGAGCGATGCTTCTGACCTGACCAAAGCTAGCCTGTTTGCCACAGCTGGTAAAGCAACCCCAGTATTTGTACGATTTTCGACTGTAGTACACCCCAAGGGTTCCCCAGAAACGCTACGTGACCCGCATGGTTTCGCCACCAAGTTTTACACCGATCAAGGCAATTGGGATTTAGTAGGTAACAACTTACCAGTATTCTTCATTCGTGACGCCATTAAGTTCCCGGACATGGTGCATGCCTTCAAGCCATCGCCTGTGAATAATGTGCAGGATGCCAATCGTGTTTTCGACTTTTTTACCAATGTGCCAGAAGGTACCCACATGCTCACGCGAGTGTATAGCGACTTGGGCATCCCAGCTTCCTATCGGACAGTGGATGGCCATGGCGTCCATGCTTACAAGATGGTGAATGCAAAAGGTGTTGTCAACTATGTGAAATTCCACTGGAAGAGTCAACAAGGCATCAAGTCGCTGACGGCCGCTGAAGCGGCAAAGGTGCAATCGACTGACTTTAACAATCTGACCAACGATTTGTACGCTACCATCAACAAAGGTGATTTTCCCAAGTGGGATTTGTTTGTCCAGGTGCTAGCACCCAAAGATTTGAACAATTTCAAGTTTGATCCACTGGATGCAACCAAAGTATGGCCAGGTATTCCAGAGCGAAAACTGGGCACTATGACGCTTAATAAAGTGCCGAATAATTTCTTTGAATCAACCGAGCAAGCTGCGTTTACGCCATCGCGTTTAGTACCTGGCATTGAGCCATCTGAAGATCGTTTGCTGCAAGGACGTCTGTTTTCTTATCCGGATACGCAGCTTTATCGCTTAGGCGCTAATTTTCAGCAAATCCCTGTGAATCGTCCGCGTATTGATGTCGCCAACTACAATCAGGATGGCGACGGTAACCAGAAGCAACGTACGGGTGACGTGAACTATCAGCCTTCGGTGACCGCTGGCGCATTGGCCGAAGATAAGCAATTCAAGTCAATTGAAACGCCTTTAAGCGGCACTACGCAGCAACGTCGTATTGCTAAGAATGACAACTTTGAACAGGCGGACGATTTTTACCGGGCATTGAGCAAGCAGGATCAGGACAACTTGATTAGCAACCTGGCCGGAGATTTAGGCAACGTGCGTAACACGCAAGTGAAACAAGCTATGCTTAGCCATTTTTATAAGGCAGATGCAGACTATGGTACCCGCCTGACAGCAGCCGTGAAAGGTGATTTGGCAAATGTGAAAGCCCTCGCCAGCAAACTTTCTGACAACTAAGACTGTGAGTAAGCCATGAAATATCCCGCACGGTATTAACCGGTGCGGGCTTTATTACGCAGGAGATGATGACATGTACAATAAAATTAAGATTGCCAGTGCGTTATTAATGCTCGCTATTAGTATTAATACAAATGCTCAGGAAGTAAGTGTAGCAAACAAACAAGCCTTATCAGCGCCAACAAAATCCCCAAAGGAAATACGCCAGCACTTAGCTGAATATTTGTTCGAGGCAGCGCGCATAGGCGATGATAATATCATCCGTGAATTTGCTGCAGCGCATTATGATTTGAATGTTAGTGATGACAAAGGCTATACCGCGTTGATTCTTGCGGCCTATCATGGTCACAGTAGCACGGTTGATTTGCTGATAAAGAATAAGGCTGACCCATGTGCTAAAGACAAGAATGGTAATACAGCCTTAATGGGCGCATTGTTCAAGGGTGAAATCAGTATTGCCCATACACTGGCCACAACTGACTGTGATCCGGATCAGCTTAATAACGCCGGTCAGACAGCAGCCATGTACGCTGCATTATTTGGACGCTTAGAAATACTTCAACAGTTGAAAGGACTCGGTGCAAACATTAACGCTAAAGACGTCAGTGGCAACTCCGTCACCAGCCTTATGGCCCAATAGAGAATCTAGATTTTGCACTGGCAAAATACTGGGCAAACTGTTGGAGATTCCAGTATATACAGGTTAAGTTCCACCAAGATATCAATAAGGTATTGCCATCAAAAAAGCCAACTATAATTACTTAAAAAAAGCCAGTTATAATCATTCAAAAAGGTCACCTATAATTATACAAATCAGTAAGTGAGAATTTGATTTTTTATAAAAGCAGAACTGGTATTTTGGGCCCAGAGCTGAAATATCAAACAATTGAAAATCTAATGAATGATTTAATTTATTAAAACCTTGTTAGATACAATGTTAACGTTGGATATTACAATTTAATCTAAGTAAATTTTTCGCACCAAACATCACATATTATTATTGCTAAATCTTTTTTATACCTGTTTAATCATCTCATAATTGGTAGTTGCATATAACCTAGACCATATGCCTTTAGCTCCTATATGCTTGTCAATGTGTTAATGCTATTTTAAATAGTACACTACGATGCTAGGCCTAGAGTGTATTAGTTTATGAAATTCCATA
>JBKJRF010000196.1:0-2924 GCA_046594825.1 Methylotenera sp. | reverse complement strand
CGATTAATTTGTTCAGTATTTAATGATTGTTGAGCAAAAGAAAAATTACCTGCAAAGAGGAGTATCAGGAAAAGCTTTGGTCGCATAGTCGCATATTGAAATTGACCGTAGAAGTTACCAAAAAAATAGCAATTAGTAAGATGCCCAAAATAAGGTGACGCACACACGTTAGGTATTTGCGATGGCAGGGGCTTCCGAGTTCCGTCCGCCGAAACAAATGCCAATTGAAAAACTAATGTACAAAATATGGTTAACATCCAAATAGATAAAGTCCAGCCCGGATATGCTGCACAACAGCGAACCGAAGCTGAAGCTAACTACTTCCTGCCCTGCTATTGCAAATACCAATGTGTGCGCCCTGAATGGTAAATATAGTTCTTATCAATAAGAAGCCAGAGAGTGAAAGTCTCTTATGCGCGGGATTAGTTACCCGAAGCATTAGTAAGCCGCAAGGTGGTTTGGAGTGATCCATGCACTGAAGTAAGCGGGACTGCAAATACCTGTACCGACGAAGAGGAACTGTATATGAGGCATAGCCAATGGGACGAGTAAGCACATCATTACGAAGTCCAATAAGATTGTAGTTGGTTATGTAGATGCAGCGGGCATAGGTAGAAGGCTATTTATCTTACCAGGGGAGGTCTCCTTGTTTGTTTAAACTAAAGGAGAAGTCAGCAGAGGTCATAGTAGTTGTTGTTAACGAGCCGTGCCTAAGGGAACAACACGGAAGTCTCACAAAGCAGTGAAGGACCAAACATTAAGTTGTTCCAAATGCTGTAAGGAGGCGTGCCAGCCTTACGTTAAGCGCAAGCAGGGAAACAAGAAAAAGTAAAGAGATGATTGAGCAGGTAATCAACCGAAGAAACATGCACTTAGCCTATCGTCAGGTTGTGCGGAACAAAGGTTCCGCAGGCGTAGATGGTATGGGGGCAAACGAACTAAAGCAACATATCGATAAAGATAGGGAAGCAATAGTTCTAAGCATTATCAAGGGTGCTTATCTGCCACAACCTATCCTAGGGGTATCCATTCCAAAGGGCAACGGCAAAACCCGTTTGCTTGGTATTCCGACAGTAACAGACCGATGGCTGCAACAAAGTGTTGCACAAAGCATCACACCATTATTCGAGTATGATTTTAAGGAACACAGCTACGGTTTCAGGCCCAGCAAAAGTGCACATCAATGCATACAGCAATCACAGCAGTACATTCACGAGGGCTATCAGCATATTGTTGATATTGACCTCAAAGGTTTCTTCGATGAAGTCGATCATTGTCTGCTGTTGCAACTGTTGTATCGCAAGGTAAAATGTCCACTAACGTTACGCCTTATACGCAAATGGTTAACAGCGCCAATTGTAATAAATGGCAAGTTGACCAAACGCAGAAAAGGTGTACCACAGGGAAGTCCTCTAAGTCCGCTCTTATCTAATATCATGCTGCATGAGTTAGACAAACAACTGGAAGAACAAGGGTTGAAGTATGTACGCTACGCTGATGACTTTAGTATTTATACGAAAAGCAAAAGCACCGCACGCAAAACAGGCAATGGAGTATTTCTTTTCTTAAAGAACAAACTAAAGTTGCCCATTAACCGTGAGAAAAGTGGCTTGCGAAAACCCGTTCAGTTCACTATACTGGGGCACAAGTTCGTACCCACGTATAAGAAAGGATCGAAAGGCAAATACCAGTTGGTGGTAAGCGACAAGAGTTGGGATAAACTGAAAGAAAGTTTAAAATCCATCACCCGCAAAACTACTCCTGCGAGTATATCCGAACGTATCGCCAAACTAAAAGAGGTTGGCAGAGGATGGCTGAATTACTTCCGTATGGCAAGTATACAAGGCAAACTTAAAGACCTTGATAGCTGGATACGAAACAGGTTACGCTACTGCATCCGGGCTGACTGGAAGAAGCCAGAACGTAAAAGGAAAAACCTGATACGCTTAGGTGTAGACCAGGCCCATGCATACTCATGGAGCAGAACACGAATGGGCGGATGGGCAGTAGCACAAATGCTATGCATTCACGAATACCATTGAAAAACAAATATTCCATGAGTAAAGCCCGATAATGTTGACCACTGTTACTTTAGAAAGACTAAGAAAACGCGGCTATGAAGCCATGCTCGACCACTACTTAAAAGTATCCCCACAACTTAATGAACCGCTGTATACGAGGCCCGTACGTACAGTGGTGTGAGAGGAGCACGTCACCGCTTACAAGCGGTGAGGCCGTCTACTCGATTGACTGTAGCATTCGGTAGCCCTGCTTATGGGGTTTTAATTGCGTAGGCGCAGGGGTTTTGCATGTCGGATGGTTGGTGTTTGGTGGTGGTTCTTCACCGGTTTTTTATTTGTGGCCGCCTTGCCGCGGTTTTTGTGTGTATTTTATAGGTGTTGCATTGTTTTTTGCTTGCTGTTTTTCACTTGTAGACAAAGCAATACCACCTTGATGGATAACCATCAAAAAAATTATGATCTTTTCAATGCCTGTTGTTGCTTCTGCCATTTTTCCAACAAATGTTTGTGTGGCCCATGTGCTTCAAAGCTCAGCAGCATGATCATTTTGCCTGTTTTGCAACAGGGGCATTGATCTGCATCAAAATGTAGTTTTTCTTTGGCAATGGCATTCCAGTCTTTTGGTTTTTGGGGTTGAGGTATGAGGCCCATCTGCTGCATTCGCTTCATTACAAGTTTGGGCCGGGCACGGCTGGATAAAAAACCATAGTGCCGTATTTTCCTAAAGCCTTTTGGTAATATATGCAGGCAGAACCTGCGTAGAAATTCTTCGGCTGCAAGGTTCATTGCTTTTTGTTTGCAGCCGTCTGCATAATCTTTATAACCAAAAGTGACCCTGCCATTGCTTATGTCTTTAATGCGGTGATTGCTGATGGCTACCTTGTGTGTATAGCGGCCCAGGTA
>JBKJRF010000186.1:0-4967 GCA_046594825.1 Methylotenera sp. | reverse complement strand
TGCTGCAACACGGCCTTGTTCATCTTTAGTTTTACATAGGGTTTGTGAAATTACAGCGCGTAAAGATTCAGATAACATAGAACGTACCATTTCTTTTTCAGCCGCAGGAAATACATCAATAATACGGTCTACAGTTTTTGCGGCAGAGCTAGTATGCAAGGTACCGAACACCAAGTGGCCTGTTTCTGCAGCACTTAGTGCCAAACGTATAGTTTCCAAATCGCGCATTTCGCCCACTAAAATCACGTCAGGATCTTCACGCAATGCTGAACGTAATGCGTTATTAAACGATAGTGTATGCGGGCCAACTTCACGTTGGTTAATCAAACATTTTTTTGATGTATGCACAAACTCAATCGGGTCTTCAACCGTAAGAATATGACCAAATTCTTTGTCGTTAATATAGTCAATAATCGCTGCTAGTGTAGTTGATTTACCCGACCCCGTTGGCCCTGTAACCAAGCAAATACCACGCGGTGTGTCAGCAATTTCTTTAAAAATAGCAGGACAATTCAATTGCTCTAACGACAATATTTTAGATGGAATGGTCCGAAATACCGCACCTGAGCCTCGATTATGGTTAAAAGCATTGACCCGAAATCGTGCCAGATTTGGAATTTCAAATGAAAAATCACACTCCAATGTTTCTTCATACACTTTACGCTGACCATCATTCATGATGTCATAGACCATGTCATGCACCTGGCTGTGATCCATTGCAGGTACATTGATTTTGCGAATGTCTCCATGCACACGTATCATCGGTGGCAAACCCGCAGAAAGATGTAAGTCAGAGGCTTTATTTTTAACTGAAAATGCGAGTAAATCTGAAATATCCACAACCTGCTCCTGTTATAATTTTCTACCGTACTTTTAACTATATTTAAGTATTCTTTAGCTGTAGGTTTCGTAGGTTAATTTAAGCTTAGTGAATTATGACCACAATTGGCAATCGCTTGCAACATATTCTAGCAACTATTGAGCTAGCAAGAACTAATGCACAACGCACGCAGCAGGTCAATCTACTCGCCGTAAGCAAGGCGCAAGCAGTGTTGGCGATTCGCGACGCTTATGCTGCTGGGCAGACCAAGTTTGGCGAAAACTATTTACAAGAAGCGTTAGAGAAACAAAATGAACTCGCTGACTTAGCAATTGAATGGCATTTCATCGGGCCAATACAGAGTAATAAAACACTGTCGATCGCGCAACATTTTACTTGGGTGCATAGCCTAGATAGATTAAAAATTGCACAACGCCTGAATGATGCACGGTCTACAAATCTGGCACCGTTACAGGTATGTATTCAACTGAACATCAGTAATGAAATCAGCAAAGGTGGCATTACAGAGCATGAGCTAGAGGCACTAGCCGCGGCAATTGTGAAGCTTCCACAATTAAAACTACGTGGCTTAATGGCCATCCCCGCGCCTAGCAGCAATAAAGATCAACAACGTGCGCAATTCAAACAAGTTCGAGAATGTTATGATGCCTTGTTAGCCAAGGGGTTCGAATTAGATACGCTTTCGATGGGTATGTCGGATGACTATGATATAGCCATTGAGCAAGGTGCGACAATAGTGCGCATTGGTTCAGCTTTATTTGGTAGCAGGCTAAGCAATTTAGAATCCAACGCAATACGCATATAAACTAGAATACATAACAGTAAACTTAGGCATATAGATTAGCTGTAATCAAAAGGGATATATTAGCAAATGAAGATTAGCTTTATCGGCGGCGGCAACATGGCACGGGCAATTATTGGTGGCCTTAAGAACAATGGCTTTAATACCACTGCAATTAGTGTGATTGAACTTGATGCACTTAAACGTGGGCAATTAGCGCAAGAATTCAACGTCAAGGTTACCGATAATTATGCTGACATTGTCAACACAGATGTAGTTCTATTAGCGGTAAAACCACAACAACTTAAAGCTGTATGCAGTCAATTAAGTGCGTTATTAAGTACTCAATTGATTATTTCGATTGCTGCAGGCGTGAGAAGCACAGATATGTCTCGCTGGCTTAATGGTTACCAAGCCATTGTCAGAGTGATGCCAAATACGCCGGCACAAATACAAGCTGGCATGTCTGCACTGTATGCAATGGCTAGTGTGAGCCAAACACAACGTGATCAAGCAACCACTATTCTAGCGGCTGTGGGTAAAACTCTCTGGCTAGCTGATGAGTCGAAAATGGATGCAGTAACAGCAATTTCTGGTAGCGGCCCTGCGTATGTGTTCTATTTAATTGAAGCCTTGCAAGAAGCAGGTGTAGGCTTGGGCTTAACTGATAAAGAAGCGAATATGTTAGCGTTGCAAACATTTGCCGGCGCCAGCCTACTTGCAACTCAAAGTACTGAAGATATTAAAACCTTGCGCGCGCAAGTGACATCAAAAGGCGGCACTACTGAACAAGGCATACTCACTTTAGAAGCAGCGAAAATTAAAGATAGTATTTTGCTTGCCGCAAAAGCAGCTGCAGAAAAGTCACTGTCATTAGGTAACGAACTCGGCAAATAAGCCATAAAACTTCGTTAGCGTCAGACAAATTTGTGAACAATTATATTTTGGTAAATCAACATAATGATAAATAACACACTTTTATTTTTATTACAAACATTACTAGGCCTACTCACTCTAGCCTTTTTGCTACGCTTTTATTTTCAACTTACAAAAGTCTCTTTTCAACAACAAGCCGCGCAATTGATTGTGACACTTACTAACTTTGCAGTTAAGCCCATGCGACGCATAGTACCGAGCATTGGTAAATTAGATATTTCTACGCTATTGCTCGCCTATATTACGCAACTCATACTCACTACAGTTAGCTTGTGGTTGAAAGGCTTTCCTCTACTCATCGCTGGCAATAATATTTGGCTAGCGATTACTGCCGTCGCTCTCATTGGCATTATCAGCATGAGCATTACTATTTTCATGTATGCCATTCTGATACAAGCTATTCTAAGTTGGGTAAATCCTTATACGCCAATCGCCCCAATCTTAACAAGCCTCACTAATCCAATATTGCATTTTTTAAGAAAATTCATACCCTCTGCTGGCAATATAGACTTAAGTCCACTCGTTTTTATTATTACTGCACAATTATTGCTAATTACTATATTAATTCCTTTAGAAAACAAGTTGTTAACTGTTGTATAAGTGTTAAGTAAAATATACTTACAATATAGATGTTGCCTCAATACACTAAACCCAGAACCCTAAAAATATATTCCCTAAGAAAATAGCGATCGATTTAAGTTGAAGTGTATTACTGAATTTCAAACATATTGAATGAAAAGCACAAAAAAAGAGCAGCACCATTAGGATTTAAATTAAAATCATACTATGAGCAATGTAGCCATTTCTAGCCCGAACAATAATCAAGAACTTGTTAAATCAAGTTTAAGCACAAAAATTGGTGAATACAGCCAGTGGCGTGAAACCCTGATTGATACCATTAACGATTATGTAGACTGGCTAGAGCAAACAGAGGCAATAGACGCACTTCAATCACTGCGACTTTACGACATCAAAGAAATATTAAAAAAAGATCAACTCGTATTAGCATTTTTAGCTGAATTTTCACGCGGTAAAACTGAAACTATCAATGCCTTGTTTTTTTCTGATTTCAATCAGCGCTTATTACCTAGCGAGCCAGGTCGCACTACCATGTGCCCGACTGAAATATTTTGAGACGCTCGTGAAGAGCCTTGTATTAAGCTACTCCCCATTGAAACTAGAAAATCAGATGACTCACTGACTTATCTAAAAACTGCCCCTGGTGTATGGCATAAAATTCGTTTAGATATTTCTTCACCCACTGCGATGAAAGAAACATTAAGGCAGCTGGTGCAAAAAAGAGAGGTCGACCTAGAAACAGCCAAAAAACTAGGGTTCTGGAATGAAGAAGACCCGAGTATGCGTCGATTACTGGCCGAAAGAAACACTGTTGAAATACCAGTGTGGCGACATGCCTTGATTAACTATCCACACCCATTACTTAAAAATGGCTTGGTAGTGATTGATACCCCAGGCCTAAATACTATGGGTGCCGAGCCTGAGCTAACGCTGAGTATCATTCCTAACGCTCATGCAGTGTTATTTTTAACCGCTACAGATACCGGAATTACAAAATCAGACATGCAAATTTGGGCTGAGTATGTACAAAAACGTGCTGCTCACAAACTTGTAGTGTTAAACAAAATTGATATTTTATGGGATGGTTTAGAGTCAGAAGCAGAGGTTGAAGCCCTGATAGAAAAACAAATACAAAACACATCCCGTGAATTAGGGCTAGATGCAATCAATATCTTTGCGATGTCTGCACAAAAAGCATTAGTTGCCAAAATTAGAAAAGATCCCGCTCTACTCAAACGTAGCAAAATTGCCAAACTAGAGGAAGCCCTAGCGAACCAAATGGTGGAAGCAAAACATGAAACTCTCGGTCGCGCGGTGGTGACCGAATGCTCAAACATGATACGATCTTCACGTAAATTAACGCAAATGCATACTAACGACATTAAAAATCAGTTAATTGAACTGCGTGAACTACAAAATAAAAACCGTGATTCTTCAAAAGAAATTTTAGCAAGAGTCGTAGCAGACCGGAAACGCTACGAGGCTTCTATGCTTACCTTTAACCAAGGCAGCGAGAAAATTAAACGCTTGGGTGACAAGTTACTGCGCCATTTGAGTTTAGGCTACTTAAATACCAATTTAGAGCAAGCCAAGCAAGACATGGGTGACAGTTGGACCACGGTAGGTTTGAATAGAAACATGCGTGAACTGACCCGTTTGGCGACGACTTTAGCTGAAGACATTAAAGTTGAAAGTTACACCATTAAAAAACATGCAGATGATCTATATCACTTATTTTGGAGCAAGCACGGTTTTGAAAATACAGAAGCGTTAGCACTAAATTTGGATAATTTTATTCATAACATGAAGGCACTTGAAGAAATTACCGAA
>JBKJRF010000154.1:0-12779 GCA_046594825.1 Methylotenera sp. | reverse complement strand
TTTTGCACCCATCTTTGTGCAAAGGTGCTACGTATTTCACCTTCCCACTCAGCGTGACCATTACCTGCGGCAATCTCTTTATATAACGCTTTGCGGTCACTATTTTCTGATGCAACCAAGGCATTAATGCCTTGTCGGTCTTTTAGTGGCACTGCTGAAGCATCATGCACAGCAATTAAACCATCTTTAGTTAAACCCACTGCGCCACTAGCATAATGGGGCGCTAGCTGAGTATGTCGTGCTTGCATACTGTTTTTGATTGCAGCAATCGCTGGGGTGTTCACTTCCAGATCCGCTGCTGCATTAACCCAACTTGAGGAAAGCAATGTAACCGAGGCAAACAAGGCTACGACTACTAAAAAACGTACAATCAATTTTTGCATGATGTTTCCTTTAATTTTTCTTTCTAAGATGCCGCTTATTCAATCCGCTTAAATTACTTAGCTTGAGTGCCTTCTGGTTTAGTAACGGGTTGATTTGCAGGTGTTGGCACGCCATCTTTAAGCTGCCAAACATCATCAATGATTTTATCTGCCGCTTTTTCTGCAGCAGCAGCGGGAAAGTAAATGTTAATAGTCACGCATGCAGTTAGCATGGAGATTAGCGCTAGCGTAGTTAATTTTTTTCTCATTATTAGGCCTTTAATTCATTACTGTCTTTAATCTAAATATATTTAATTTCACGTTTATTTAACAATTACTTTTGTATTGGTATCGGTAATACGTTTTATTCTACTCAATAAATCCGCCAAACTCACTTTTTGCGTATATCCATTTACATTAACAGCAGGAATACCTTTACCTTTAACGATGATATACCCTGTGGCGGTTGACTCAACACCGCCCATTTCGCATACATCGCGACGTAACTTACAACTCAAGCCAATTTTATCGTAGTTAAATTCTTTAAAAAACCGTAAAAAAGTACGTTGTAAAGCAGCGGCAGTGCCCTCTCCACCCAAAGCTGTAATGTTTTCAACCGCTCGTTGCGATATTTTTTTAAGTTGCGGGCCATCGCTGGTGCGTATTGAAGCATCTAAATACACTGGCTTCCAATTTTCTAATGCCATGTTCTTCACATCACCATCCAACTTACCTTCAATATTACCAAAGCTAAAAGTACGCGTTAAATCGCCAAGGTCTAAATTACGCATAGTCAAATCTGCATTCAAGCGAGGTACTACGCCAAGTGGATCATCAATGATTAGATTATTCATTCCAATAGTGCCCTTGAACACACTAAAAGTCATGGCACCATCCATATTTAACTGCTTATTAGCATAGGTAACTAAGGGCACTTGTCCGGAGATCTTCCCCTGCATGGTTGGCCAACCTAATGACTTGCTGAACTCATTCATAGAAACTGGTTTTAGCTCCATGCGTAAATGCCAGTTCCAATCATCTCCTATTCGTGCCGCAGAAATTTCCGACAAGTTTAGTACGCCATCTAATATAGGCAGGGTAAGTTGCGGTGTAGTCAACGAAAATCGATTGATTTCAGCTGTTAAATTAGTATCGCCTAATGGCAATTTGAGCAACTGGCCACTTTTATATTTAAGATTAAGTATTTTTACTTCGTCGTAATCCCATGGTAGATGCGCATTAATCTGGTTGAACGCAAACTTGCCATTTTTATCTTCAATATTCGCGTCATGTAGATTAAGCTCAAAACTAGTCGGTGATAAGTTTTTAATCTCAAATTGCCAGTCTGCCTTGCCAGAGACTTCCATGTTTCCAAAAACAGATTTCTCTGCCATAGGCTTTAAAAAAATCGTATAAAGCCCTGCAAAATCCACATCGTTTGCACTGACTTTAATGTCTTCAATCACGTTGGTTTTGATGTTGATTTGTGCGTTGGCGCTCATTTTTCCTACTTCATTTACAAGTAAGCTGGCATTTTCAATTTTGAGCATGGGCTGTTTAAAAGTACCGTTAATCGTAAACGAATTACCAGCTTTACCAAAATAAAATGGCTGCCAAAACAACTCGCCTTGTGTCCAGCTGATTAAGCCATTCCATTGCCAAATATCGTTAATGTTTTTAGCGGCCAGTTTAATTTGACCCGTGAGTTTTTCACCAGCATGCAAACCTGCTTCATCGCTAAAATTTGCGCCATCAAACAAAATGTCGGCTGAAAAATCCGATGGATAACTGACAAAATGAATAGAAAACGGGGCCTTAATACGCTGCGCAGTGAAGTTGCCGTTGAGACAATCCACTTGGCCGATTTTCTCGGTATTAAATTGGTCGCACTTTAAATCAAAAGGTACGAACTCTTTTTCATTCGTTGGTTTAACTTCAGCATGTAGCTTGAGTGTTGGTGCTACACCTTTCAAATCTACTTGAAACTGTGCATTTTTAAGCTGGCCTACGGGCGCATCTACTGTTCCTACTTGAATTTTTATACTGCTAATCGCCTTCGCCTGTTGACAAAACAGGCTAGCTATTGCAAGCAGAGCAATCAATAAGGAACGCAGCATTTAAGCAGGAAACACCCCTGTAGATAAATAGCGATCACCGCGGTCACAAACAATGGTCACGATGACTGCATTTTCTACTTCTTTAGATAATTGTAATGCCGTATAAAGCCCACCACCGCTTGAGATTCCAGCAAAAACTCCTTCTTCAGTGGCTAATTTACGTGTGGTATTTTCTGCATTTCTTTGACTCACATAACGCAATTCATCCACTCGTTTGGCATCAAAAATCTTAGGCATGTACTCTACTGGCCATTTACGAATACCAGGAATTTGCGCGCCCTCTTCAGGTTGAACACCGATAATTTTTATATTAGGGTTTTGTTCTTTCAAATAACGCGAAACACCCATAATCGTGCCAGTTGTACCCATACTCGAAATGAAGTGCGTGACTTTTCCACCTGTATCACGCCATATTTCTGGACCTGTACCTTCATAATGCGCTAGTGGATTATCCGAATTGCCAAACTGATCTAACACAATACCTTCGCCCTCCGCTTGCAGTTTCATCGCTACATCACGCGCCAATTCCATGCTACCGTCTTTAGGCGTTAACACTAGTTCTGCGCCATACGCACGCATACTTTGACGACGTTCTATAGTTTGGTTATCAGGCATGACTAATATTATTTTATAGCCTCGCATGGCGGCTACCATGGCTAAGGCGATGCCAGTATTGCCACTAGTGGCTTCGATTAAAGTATCGCCGGGTTTAATGTCGCCACGTACTTCGGCACGACTAATCATGCTGTATGCAGGCCTATCCTTGACTGATCCAGCAGGATTATTGCCTTCAAGCTTTAACAAAATAGTGTTGCTAGTTTCACCCGCCATTCGTTGTAATTTAACGAGTGGTGTATTGCCAATAAAATGGTCTATAGTTTTATAATTCATATGTATCAGATAGTTAAGTTATTTTTATAAGTTGTTAAATTGAAGGCAGCTTGATTAAATTTTTCTAACTAAATACAGCGCGTAGGCTGCAAAACCTACGAAACTAATCAACGCCAATTGCGGCAAGCTTAGTCCTAAAAAAGTCCAATCTATAGCGGCACAATCACCAGTTCCCCGAAACACTAAAGTAAGTGCTTTTTGTAGAGGAAAATTATCAAACATATAATCAAACCCCACACCACAATCTGCTATCATCGTGTCACGATGTGCTTGTAAATACCAATGGCGAATTGCCACGCCTACGCCACCTAATGCTGTTAATACCAACAATGCTGCATAAATTTTACGACCTAATAGTGCTGGCTTTTGAATTGCAGCTGCTAAAAAAATAAGGCCCAGTCCCATAAATACCATGCGCTGTGATATACAAAGCGGGCAAGGTTCCAAGTGGTATTTAGTTTGTATAACCAAAGCTAATCCCACTAAACCAAAACTGGCGATAAAACCTAAAAAATAGCCGCTACGGCCACCGAATAATTTATTGCATAACTGAGATAACATTGAGATTAACACCTATAATAATTAAAGTTATTGTAACGGATTAAACGCATTTTGAACGAGCAAAACAACCTAGATTTACTTAGCAAAGCTCCAACTAGCCTTGATTTAACTCGCAAGGTTATGACTGTCAGCGAGCTAAATCGTTTAGCAAATCAAATACTCACGCAAAGCTTTCCATTATTTTGGGTGTCTGGTGAAGTATCCAACCTTACTCGTGCAGCAAGCGGGCATTGGTATTTTTCACTTAAAGATAGCACTGCACAAGTACGCTGCGTGATGTTTAAAGGTCGTAATAGTTATTTGGATTGGGTACCAAAAGAAGGCGATAAAGTCGAAGCGCGCTGCAATGTTACGCTTTACGAAGCCCGCGGTGACTTTCAACTCACCGTAGAGTTTTTGCAACGCGCTGGTTTGGGGGCATTGTTTGAAGCGTTTGAAAAACTGAAACTTAAATTACAAGCTGAAGGTTTATTTGATAACGCGTTTAAAAAGCAGTTGCCTGCCCATCCTAAAAAAATTGGTATTGTTACCTCACCGGATGCTGCAGCACTTAGAGATGTACTCACTACATTAAAACGCCGTATGCCCAGCATTCCAGTTGTAATTTACCCCACACCGGTACAGGGTAAAGGCGCCGCCACATTCATTGCTAAAGCCATTCACCAAGCAAGCCTACGCGCAGAATGCGATGTGCTTATTATTTGCCGCGGTGGTGGTAGCATTGAGGACTTATGGCAGTTTAACGAAGAAATCGTCGCTCGGGCGATTGCTGATTGCACGATACCTACTATCAGCGGCGTAGGCCATGAGACCGACTTTACAATTTGTGATTTTGTTGCAGACATTCGTGCTGCTACGCCAACAGCAGCGGCTGAATTAGTAACACCGTCTCGCGAATCGCTACTCAACGCACTAAGTCAGCTAAAGAGCCAACTCTCAAGGAATACGCAGTATATATTAAACCAACGCGCTCAAGCTTTGGATTATCTAGCTCGCAGGCTAATTTCACCAGCACAACAAATTGAACAACAAAAATCTCAACTCGCACAAATTTCATACCGCTTAACTACCAGTGTGAATCAGCAATTACAGACTAAACAACATAACTTACTTAGATTAAGCCAAAATCTACAGCACCTTAATCCGCAGGCCGTCCTAACCCGTGGCTATGCATTTGTGCAAAATAAATTGGGTGAAATCATCAACTCAAGCCAACAATTAAAAAGCGGGGATGAAGTCACGCTTACATTTGGCAAAGGTTCAGCAGAAGCTAACATTAGCAAAACAAAACCTTAGCTAGTCATTATTAGCAATCTACTTGCAGGTTTAATCAAAAATCTGTTGGTTAAGTGTTTAAGTTGATTGATAATGATTGCCTTACCACAATTAAATTCTTTTTAATGTCAATCACAGCTGGCAATAAACCTAAACTCTCTGCACTTACTTTAGCCGCATTAGGCGTGGTCTTTGGTGATATTGGTACCAGCCCTTTATACACAATTAAAGAAGTGTTTTCTGCTGGCACACATCCTGTTCCACTCACAGAAGCCAATATGTTTGGTATTTTATCGCTGATTGTTTGGGCGTTAATTATGGTGGTATCAGTCAAATACGTTGCATTTATTATGCGGGCTGATAACCGTGGCGAAGGCGGTATTATGGCCTTGTTAGCGCTTGCCAGCCACAATGCTGGTGATAACGTAAATAAACAGCGCTTTATTATGTTATTAGGTATCTTAGGCGCCTGTATGTTTTATGCCGACGGCATGATTACCCCCGCCATTTCAGTGTTATCAGCGGTCGAGGGCCTGGAGATTGCAGCCCCAATGCTAAACTCAATGATATTGCCAATTACGCTAGTGGTGCTGTTGATTTTATTCTGGGCACAAAGCAAGGGCACCGCATTAGTCGGTGCTTTTTTTGGTCCAATTATGTTGCTTTGGTTTGGTACATTAGCGTTTTTGGGTATACAAAGCATTCTGCAAAACACGGCTATTTTACATGCGCTTAATCCTATTTATGCGATACATTTTTTCGCTGTAAGCCCTTGGATAGCCTTTGTAGCATTAGGTGCTGTGGTACTCGCAGTTACAGGGGCTGAAGCTTTATATGCAGATATGGGGCATTTTGGCCGATTCCCAATTCGACTTGCTTGGTATGGTTTTGTACTGCCTGCCTTAATCCTCAATTACTTTGGGCAAGGTGCACTCATTTTAAGAAATCCTGAAGCGGTACAAAATCCATTCTTTTTACTAGCGCCTGAATGGTTGCTTTTTCCGTTAATCATATTAGCTACACTGGCTGCAGTCATTGCATCACAAGCGGTGATTACAGGCGCATTTTCAGTATCACGCCAAGCATTACAACTAGGATACTTGCCCCGCATGCATGTAGAACATACTTCTGAAAGTCAAGAAGGTCAAATATACATACCACGTGTCAACTGGGGCTTGATGCTAGCCGTTATGGTATTAGTATTAGGCTTTAAATCATCTGGCAATTTAGCAGCAGCCTATGGTATTGCTGTCACGGGTGACATGGTGATTACCACCTTGCTAGCAGGTATTGTGTTCCATAACATGTGGGGCTGGAGTAAGCTAAGAACTGGGGCATTGGTTGCAATGTTCTTAACTGTAGATGTTGCATTTTTCAGTGCTAATGTGCTAAAAATTCCTGATGGCGGCTGGGTGCCACTAGTGATTGGTATTGTGATCTTTACGTTAATGCTCACATGGAAAACAGGTCGTACTATTCTATATTTGCACATGAAGAATGAAGCCATGGCACTTGAACCTTTTATTGAAGCAATAGGCGCACACCCGCCCGCCCGCGTGCCTGGCACGGCCTTGTTTATGACACCCAACCTAGAAGGTGTACCACATGCCATGTTGCACAACTTAAAGCACAATAAAGTACTGCACGAAAAAGTAGTCGTATTAACGGTTAAGTTTTTAGATTATCCACATACCACTGACGATGAACGTGTAGAAGTAGAAGTATTACCACATGAGTTTTACAAAGTAACAGTTCGTTATGGTTTTAAAGATGAACCAGATTTACCTCGTGATTTAATGCTGTGCGCCAATGAAGGTTTGGTTCTAGATGCGATGGACACTTCATTTTTCATAGGTAAAGAGATTCTTATCGCTAGTGAAAAAACTGAAATGGCATACTGGCGTAAAAAAATCTTTATCGGCTTATTTAGAACCGCTGAAACGATTACCAACCAATTTAAATTACCGCCAAACCGCGTTGTTGAACTAGGTGCACAGATGACGTTCTAAAATATCTGAATGTATTTATTTTCATTTAGGTTATGGTTTGTAACCTAAATATTTTTAATGTCTAACTACTTTTTATTAATGTTGTATAGAAAGAAAATAAATCAATGAGGATTAAAACCATGAGTATTAAAAAATTAACCTTCATCATTGCCACAGCGTTTACCTTACAATTAAGCGGCTGTGCCACAACTAACAGCACCCAATCCGGTACAGTAGGGGTGGATCGCAAGCAATATCTAGGCTTGGTATCTGAAAAAGAAGCCGAGCAACAATCCGCACTTGCCTACCAGCAGACTATCAAGGATGCCGAGTCCAAGAAACTGCTGAATACCGATAGTCAGGAAACTCAGCGTGTACGCGCTATCGCCCAACGGCTAATCGCTCAGGTTGGCGTATTCAGACCAGATGCGTTGAAATGGAACTGGGAAGTTAACGTACAAGAAAGCAAGGAAGTTAATGCTTACTGTATGGCTGGCGGAAAAATCATGATGTACACTGGCCTGCTCGACCAAATCAAACCTACCGACAATGAGTTGGCTGCAGTAATGGGGCATGAAATTTCGCATGCCCTACGCGAACATGTCCGTGAACAAATGTCACGTGCGAGAGCTCAACAATTGGGACTGTTAGGACTAGCCGCAGTAGTCGGAGTGACTACAAAAAATGCTGACAATGCCACAAGCACTGTTGCCTTAGGTGGCACATTAGCAGCCGTAGCGCTGACACTGCCTAATAGTCGTACTGCTGAACATGAAGCAGATGAAATGGGCTTAGAACTTTCTGCTCGTGCCGGCTTTAACCCAGAAGCAACAATAACCTTATGGCAAAAGATGAGTGCATTAAGCGGCTCTAAACCACCAGAATTCTTAAGTACACACCCATCTAACGAGAGCCGTATTGCTGACCTGCGCGCACTGATACCAAAAGTACGCCCGTTATATGAAGCAGCAAAAGCAGGTAAAGCCAAATAACCCTTTTAATAGCACGTTCTGAATATTAGACAGTTTAGGGTAAAATAGCGTTTTCGTTTTTTTACCCTTTTTATTTTGGAACATCATGAGTCAATTACAAAACATCATTGAGGGCGCTTTTGAAGACCGCGCAAATATCAATCCAGCGAACGCCAGCCGTGAAGTAAAAGATGCTGTTGCAAGCGTAATTGCAGATTTAGATGCAGGAAAATTACGTGTTGCCTCGCGTATTGGCGACACCCAAGACTGGGAAACGCATCAATGGCTCAAAAAAGCTGTGTTGTTGTCATTCAGACTACAAGATAATGTATTGCTTGATGGTGGCTGTACTAAATACTTTGATAAAGTACCTCCAAAATTCGCTGATTACACTGAAGAAGACTTCAAAGCAGGCGGTTTCCGAGTGGTACCAAATGCGATTGTCCGTCGTGGTTCATATATTGGTAAAAATGCAGTATTGATGCCTTCATACGTCAACATCGGCGCTTATGTAGGCGAAGGCACTATGGTAGACACATGGGCAACAGTTGGTTCATGCGCGCAAATCGGTAAAAATGTACATCTTTCTGGCGGTGTGGGTATTGGCGGAGTATTGGAACCAGTGCAAGCTGGCCCAACAATTATTGGCGACAATTGCTTTATCGGTGCACGTTCCGAAGTCGTAGAAGGTGTGATCGTAGAAGATAACTGTGTGATTTCAATGGGTGTTTATATTGGTCAATCCACCAAAATCTACGATCGTGAAACAGGCACATTCACATATGGCCGCGTACCAGCTGGCTCAGTAGTAGTTTCAGGTAATTTACCTTCTAAAGATGGTAGCTATAGCTTGTATTGTGCGGTCATCGTGAAAAAAGTAGATGAAAAAACACTTGGTAAAGTAGGTATTAACGAATTATTACGTGGTATTTAAACGCATAGCTGTCGAAATTACGACACTTATGCATTTTCGACAGTAAAAATTATTTAATCAATTTATTGCTCTAAAAAAAGCTGCAAGCCTTATAAAATAGGGGATTGCAGCTTTTTTTACATCTATTTCACTGAATTAATTTATTAAGTGGCATAGTCTTTGCACCAACTTAATTACCTTAACTTTAAAAAGGTTTCTTCTAATTCCAACGGTGGCATTAGACGATAACCAAAGTAAATGAGTAATTACAACCTCAAATTAATCTTACTTTCTATGCTGGTGGGCTACCTAGCAGTACTGCTCACGCTCAGCCTAGTAAGCAGGCTATATAAATGTGAAACTAATAGTAAAAAACTTTTACTCCCTTTTAGCACCTTAATGGTGGGTAGCAGCCTTTGGGCAATTCATTTTCTTGATGTACTTGCGTTCCCTTTACTACAGTCTACTGGCTTTATTTTAAACTTTATAGTGCAGTCATGGCTCTTTGCCCTTGTCGTCGCATTTACAATAATAGATGTCTCAAGTAAAAAAACACTGCATCTAGAGTCATTAGTGGCTGGCGGATTCTTAGCCGGTACTTGCTCTTATGCAATGTTTTATTTCAGTATCAGCTCAATGCAAATTCAACCAGCTGTAACGTTTTCTATATCTATCAGCTTAATTGCTGTCATAGTTTCAGTTGCAGTGGCCATGCTAGGCATCTTGATAATATTTTGGCTCAAAAATTATTCAGGCAAATTTCCAACACTTACTAAATCGGCATTTGCAATAATAATGTCCCTGGCGATTACTGGAGTGCATTTAATATACAACACAGCCATTGAAATTCCACTTAATGCTTTTAGCAATACTTCGGTTCGTTTTGATAGTAATTTATTAGGTGTCACCATCGCTTTAGGCTTTGTTTGTCTATTATTAATCAGTTTTGTCGTTGCTATTTTTTACGATAAATTTGGCTACAACATATTTAAATTGAATGCTTCAAAAAAAGATAACCCGCAAGAGTTCAATGATTTAGCAATGTTAGATACGTTAACCCAGCTACCCAATCGTCGTGCATTTCAGCAACATTTAGAATCCGCAATTAAACGTAGCTCTCGCGGTAAAGACACCATTGCAGTAGCCTTTATTGACTTAGATAACTTCAAGCCAATCAATGACACACATGGCCATCATATTGGCGATGAAGTATTGTCAACCATAGCTAAACGCCTTAATACCGCCGTACGTGCCTGCGATGTAGTTGCACGTCTGGGTGGTGATGAATTCATCGCACTTATTGAAGAAATTAAATCTGAAAAAGACATTGTGCCGATTGCCGAACGCATCATAAAAGCGGTTAGAGAGCCACTTATTATAAATTATCATCAAATCAGCCTTTCAGCCTCAGTAGGCATCGCGGTTTACCCTAGAGATGGTGATATCGACAAGTTATTAATATGTGCGGATGCTGCCATGTATCGCGCTAAGAGTGATGGCAAAAACCAATTCAGATTCTTTGATGCAGAGATCGAACTTGCCTCGGACCAAATGTTAGAGATGCAAAAAGATTTGCGTAATGCAATTACTAATAAGGAGTTTAGACTACATTTTCAGCCTAAAGTAGACGTTAACACGCAAGCACCCGTTGGGGCGGAGGCACTCATCCGCTGGCAACACCCAACTAAAGGCATCATCATGCCAAGTGCATTTATATCTGCTGCCGAAAAGTTTGGCTTATTAAAACAAATCAGTGATTGGGTAATTGAAGAAGCTTGTCGTACCATATGCAGGCTGCGCAGTCATGGTATACATTTGAATATTTCTATTAATCTTTCTTCACAGCAATTTCGAAATCCTAGCCTTGTTGATGAAATAAAAGCAATACTACATTTATATAACTTACCGCATACCAGTTTAACTTTTGAAATTACAGAGGCTGCTGCGATTAAAAATCAAGAGTTATTTGATTCCTTGTTAACAAAATTTAGTGAAGCTGGCATCAATACAGCGATCGACGATTTTGGCGCTAACCCATCTAGTTTGGCGCACCTACAAAAATTAAAAACTGATGAGCTAAAATTAGATAAAGGATTTATCGTTGATATCGGCACAAACCTGCAATCACGTGCAATAGCTGATGCTATCATCAGGCTGGCACACGCACTAGGCTTTATTGTGGTAGCAGAAGGGGTAGAGACTGAAGAGCAGCGTTTGGCGTTAACCGAGTTAGGCTGTGACCAAATGCAAGGTTATCTATTCTCTCACCCTATGCCAGAAGAAAAATTAGTACCTTTAATGAAGCTATTAAAAACTGAGAGTCTAACAACAGGTCAATTTATAATCAGCGATTATCAATAAACCAAATAATTAAGAACTTGGTCATTTAAACCAAAGATAATCAGGTATTTAGCTCACATTTTCTATTTTACGAACGGACATTCAATGCAGCTACTGTTAAAATGCTAGTTTTATACAGTATTATTCAAATGGTAGTATTCCAATGAAGCTTTACGGCATCCCTAATTGCAATACCGTCAAAAAAGCACGCGACTGGCTAACAGTCAATCATATTGCTTATGAGTTTAATGACTTTAAAAAAGGCGTTTTATCCCAACCATTGCTTGCCGATTGGCTAAATCAAATGCCTTGGGAAAAACTCATCAACCGTGCTGGTATGACTTGGCGGAATTTATCTGAGGCTGAAAAGGCTTTAGTGATAGATGCGCCTTCTGCACTTAATTTAATGCTAGAAAAATCATCTGTAATTAAGCGCCCTGTGTTGGTAAAAGATGGGAAAATAATCAACTTGGGCTTTTCTGAAGACAACTATAAAGACCTGTTTTAAAATAAAGAATAATCATCATGGATCAAAGCACTCACAGTAAAACATTAAGCCTAGCGATTAACTTGCTCTCTCGCCGCTCTAATACGCCTGATGACGCTGGCTGCCAAGCGCTAATGATTTCACGCTTAGAACCACTAGGCTTTAAAATTGAGCGCATGCGTTTTGGCAATGTAGACAACTTGTATGCAAGACGCGGTACTAGTGGCCCACTACTCGTATTTGCTGGCCATACCGATGTAGTGCCTACAGGTCCGCTAGAAAAATGGCATACGCCGCCATTTGAGCCAACCATTAAAGATGGCATGCTCTATGCGCGTGGCGCTGCAGATATGAAAACATCGCTGGCAGCGTTTATTACTAGTATTGAAGAATTTATTACTGAAAATCCAAACCATACAGGCTCAATCGGATTACTGATCACTTCTGATGAAGAAGGCGTTGCCGTAGACGGCACAATCAAAGTAGTTGAGGCACTGAAAGCACGTGGCGAACTCATTGATTATTGCATCGTCGGCGAACCAACCAGTAACAAAGTGGTAGGCGACATGATTAAAAATGGTCGCCGTGGCTCCCTTTCGGGCAAGCTTACAGTTAAAGGTGTGCAAGGCCATATTGCTTACCCACATTTAGTTAAGAACCCAATTCACATGGTCGCGCCAGCCATTAAAGACATGGTAGAAACCGTTTGGGATACTGGAAATGAATACTTCCCACCTACCTCATGGCAAATCTCCAATATGAACGGTGGTACTGGGGCAACGAATGTAGTACCAGGCGAAGTTGAGATTTTATTCAACTTTAGATTTTGTACGGCAAGCACAGAAGCCAATCTAAAAGAACGTACGCATGCCAT
>JBKJRF010000042.1:0-3208 GCA_046594825.1 Methylotenera sp. | reverse complement strand
GTCAATACTAAAGCAGGTGAGTTTAAATATTTGGCCCGCTAAAGCATTCATTTACAATGAACCGCGCATTTTAACTGTAAATCTATGATTTATCAATGACTTTTTATACTATTTGTACTGTAGTTTAGTTGGCTTATTATATTTAGCAATCAATCACGGTCAACAATTAAACGTTTAGGCGCAATTTTACCGTCAGCCTGCTGCTCACCTAGACCCAGAAAAACTTGACTCTCATTGTATAACCTTATAAGCCCGCTAGGAATCATGCCACTTTGCCATACCGCCTGGCCTTGCTGTAGATAAAAACTGCTATCTGCATCCAATACAATTGTCGGTAAATCTAGCACGGCACTATCTGGCGGCATTAGAGCTGCTAAGCGTTGTTCTTGCGTCATCGCTTCAAATTGCTCTAATGTAATGCTTTGCGCTATTTGATAATTAGCTGTGGCCGTGCGCCTCAAACCAATTAAATGTGCGCCACAGCCAAGAAAATTACCAATATCCTCTGCTAGCGTACGTATATAAGTACCTTTTGTACATGTAACGGTAATTACGGCCACATCTTGTACGAAACTATTATTGGTAATGCCATGTATCGTAACTAGTCGAGGCTTACGCTCAATTTCTACGCCCTCTCGTGCATACTCATAAAGTGCTTTTCCTTCGTGTTTTAAAGCAGAGTACATAGGAGGAACTTGACTGATTTCGCCAACAAATTTTAAGCAGGCTGCCTTAAATTGTTCCAAGCTGATATTTACGGGATGGCTAATTAAAACTTCACCTTCTGCATCTCCAGTACTTGTCGTAACCCCTAATTTTAGGGTAGCAATATAAGTTTTATCTGCATCGGTTAAATAGTGTGCGAACTTAGTTGCTTCACCAAAGCAAAGTGGCAGTACACCAGTAGCAAGGGGATCTAGTGTACCGGCATGCCCTGCTTTTGCAGCCTGATACAGCAATTTTACTTTCTGTAGCGCTTGATTAGATGAATAGCCAAGCGGCTTATCAAGCAGCAGCACACCACTAATATTTTTTTTGGGTCTTCTATATTGCAAGGGCTTGAACTTTTACGTCGGTTAAATTTAGGGCGAGGTATTTAAAGCTATTTATTTTGATTTTTCTGGATTCGAAGCTAACGCTTCATCGATCAATTTTGACATCATCATGCCATTATCAATCGATGCATCGTAAACAAAATGCAACTGCGGTACGGTACGCAACAACATGCGTTTAGCAAGCTGAGTGCGTAAATAACCCGCAGATTTTTCCAGACCTTGCTGCATACTATCGCTTGCTTTAGCGGCACTGTAAAAAATCTTAGCATGTGCCATGTCGCCTGTTACCTCTACTGCGGTAATCGTCACCATGCCAACGCGCGGATCCTTTACTTCAAATTGCAGTAAATCCGCTAACTCAGGCTGCATTTGCTCGGCAACGCGATGACTTCTTGAAAATTCTTTAGCCATTTGAGGACTCCTAAAGAGTACGTGCCACTTCAACCATCTCATACACCTCTAAAATATCGCCAATTTCAATATCGTTGAAGTTTTTAAGTGATAAACCACATTCAAAGTTGTTTTTCACTTCTTTGACATCATCTTTGAAGCGTTTGAGTGAATCTAACTCACCGGTATGGATAATCACGTTTGCACGCAATACGCGGACTTTTGAGTGACGTTTAATCATACCGTCTTGTACATAACAACCAGCAATCGCGCCAACTTTAGAGATACGGAATACTTCACGAATCTCGACTGTACCAATCATGCTTTCTTTTTGCTCTGGCGGCAACATACCACTCAACGCAGCTTTAATTTCGTCCACTGCTTCGTAAATAATGTTGTAGTAACGAACATCTACACCCAATGTTTCTATCAACTTACGTGCACCAGAATCTGCGCGAACACTAAAGCCAATCAATACTGCATTAGATGCCGCACTCAAGTTCACGTCAGACTCGCTAATCGCACCTACACCAGTGTGAATAATCTTCACTTTCACTTCTGATGTTGATAGCTTTTGCAAACTAGTTGATAACGCCTCGTAAGAACCTTGAACATCAGATTTAATAATTAAATTCAATACTTGTGCCTGACCTTCGCCCATTTGATCAAACATGTTTTCTAGCTTAGCTGCTTGCTGTTTGGCCAGCTTAACCTCACGGAATTTACCTTGACGGAAATTGGCGATTTCACGTGCTTTACGTTCATCATTCAATACTATCATTTCATCGCCGGCACTTGGCACATCTGACAAACCTTGAATTTCTACTGGCATTGAAGGGCCAGCTTCTTTAACGTCATTACCTGCTTCATCCAGCATGGCACGCACTTTACCAAAAGTCGTGCCCGCAAGAATCATGTCACCACGTTTAAGCGTGCCAGACTGCACTAATATGGTAGTGACTGGACCACGGCCTTTATCTAAACGGCCTTCAATCACTAAACCTTTAGCTGGCGTATTTTTAGGTGCTTCCAGCTCTAATAATTCAGCTTGTAGCAGGACGGCTTCCAGCAGTTCATCAATACCTTTACCTGTTTTAGCTGAGACTTCTCTAAACATCACGTCTCCACCGAACTCTTCTGGCACAACCTCTTGTGACACTAACTCCATTTTTACGCGCTCAGGCTCCGCACCAGGCTTATCAATCTTGTTGATTGCCACCACTAGTGGCACACCAGCTGCTTTCGCATGATGAATCGCTTCAATTGTCTGTGGCATCACGCCATCGTCAGCTGAAACCACCAAAATCACCACATCAGTTGCTTTTGCACCTCGAGCACGCATGGCTGTAAATGCCTCATGACCTGGTGTATCTAAGAACGTGACCATACCTCGCGGAGTTTCTACATGGTATGCACCAATGTGCTGTGTAATGCCACCAGCCTCACCTGAAGCCACGCGACTACGACGAATGTAATCTAACAATGAAGTCTTACCATGATCCACGTGGCCCATTACTGTAACAACAGGTGGACGTGTTTCCATGATGGCTTCTGCATGTTCTGCTTCTTCCACGAAGGTATCAGGATCGTTTGGCGCAGCTGCTGAAGCTTTATGGCCCATTTCTTCTACGAGAATAATAGCAGTTTCTTGGTCTAGCACTTGGTTAATCGTCACCATCATGCCCATTCCCATAAGCATTTTGATCTCCTCACCAGATTTGATTGCCATTTTATGTGCCAACGCAGCCACACTGATGGTTTCT
>JBKJRF010000019.1:0-20244 GCA_046594825.1 Methylotenera sp. | reverse complement strand
ACCACGAACCATCCGCGGTATCCCCATAAAGCACACTGCCAATGATTTTGTCATTTTTTATAACGAGTTTTTTGTAAACCCCGCCAACGGCATCATGCAAAACAATCTCTTCGCGACCATCATCGGCCGCACCTTCACCACTACTAAAGTCACCTGCACTGAATAAATCAATGCCTGTCACTTTTAATTTAGTAGAGGTCACAGAACCTTTATATAAGCCAATACCAAAATTAGCCAGATGCGTCGCACATACTTTAGCCATTTCAAATAGCGGAGCAACTAAGCCGTATGAGATTCCACGATGAGCGACACATTCGCCCACTGCATATACGCGTGGGTCATAAGTTTGCATCGTATCATTCACTACAATACCGCGGTTACAGTAGATACCCGCAGACTCAGCTAATGCATAATTCGGGCGTATACCAACCGCCATTACGACTAAATCAGCAGCTACTTCTAAACCATCAGTAAAGCGAGCAGTTTTTACGCGACCACTCTCATCACCAATTAATAGCTCAGTATTCTTTTGCAGTAAAAATGTTAAACCTTTGGCTTCTAAACTTTTTTGCAGCATTTTGCCTGCAGTTTTATCAAGTTGTTTTTCCAGCAGCCATTCGTTTTTATGCACCACGGTTACTTCCATGCCTTGAATCTTCAGCCCGTTGGCTGCTTCAAGCCCAAGTAAACCGCCACCAATCACCACTGCATGTTTATGCGTTTTGGCGGTGTCTATCATGTCGTTAGTATCTTTAATATCTCGATAGCCAATGACACCCTGTAACTCTTTACCAGGAATTGGCAACATGAAGGGTTTAGACCCTGTAGCTAATAGTAATCGGTCATATTCAGCACTAGTACCATCTTCTGCATATACCACACGATTTTTGCGATCAATCTTGTTGATGCGCGCACTAGTATGAAGCATGATGTTATGTTCGGCATACCATTCGCGGGTGTTTAAGATGATGTCATCAATGGTTTGCTCATTGGCAAGCACCGGCGACAACATGATGCGATTGTAGTTAGGGTAAGGCTCATCACCAAACACTGTAATGTCATATAGATCAGGCGCAATTTTAAGCAGTTCTTCCACAGTACGCATGCCTGCCATGCCGTTACCAACTACTACTAATTTCATTTTTTGCATTGTAATAAAGCTTCTTTGGTTAAAGATATTGTGAATAAAGCAATATTCATGCCTTACTTAAAAAGTAATTAATTCAAAGGCTTATATTTTAACAAACATAATTTATGCACCATATCGACCTCTTTATAAGTTGACGCACTATAACAGTGCAAATTAACCATAAATAGTACGTTCACTTATAAAAATCCTAGCAATGCTGAAATTTTTGAACTTTATTTTGTGTTAGCGCATTACCTTATTCTTGAAATATCTACAATTAATGAAGCACTGTAATGCTTCCATTTAATAATAATCACATAAGCATGACGCCTGGATTGCTGATTCAGCTTGCTTGGTAAACCAGCCACTTTTTCGGGGGTGGAGATGACCATATTCTCACCAAAATACTTACGTGCGTTACCTGAAATAGTATTGGCAATTTCACCTACTGCATCTAACAAATTTTCTTCAGACTGATTGGTTTCTTTCATCACAGTTAGCAAGTGCCGCAACATGGCACTAGGCGCTGAAAAATATAATGCGCCATCGTAGTCAGCACTGACTTTAATCATGCCGGTAAAGTCATTCATCGGAAATGCATTTTCTGCAAGATAAGCTACGCCTATAGAGGCTGCTTCTTGGGTAATTTGCTTAAAATAGCTGCCAATAGCCTCAATAAAAATTTCAATATCTTTTTCGCTTAAATCACTCATTCTTTTATTAGCTCCAGCAACGCATTGACGAGTTCATCATCAGTAAACGGTTTATATAAAAATCCTTCAGCGCCCATTTTCAGTGCTTGAATGGCGGTAGCTTTGTCGCTGAGCGCAGACACGATTAATATTTTCACGTCGGGGTCAAGTTCGGTGAGCAGTGTAGTGCATTCCACGCCATCCATTTCAGGCATGGTTAAATCCATCGTGACAATATCTGGATTCGTGGCTTTAAATAAAGTCAGCGCATCATTACCGTTGGCTGCGAAGCCAACAATTTCAATAGAGGGTAATTTAGCGTCTACCATAATCCTAGCAATACGACTCCTGATGATGTTGGAGTCATCCACAATCATAAGCTTCATGCTAATACCTCTGAGGCTTCAAGGTTAATTGAAGGCGCGGCATGTTTAGCAATACGGAAGGTAAATTTTGTGTACATATCTGGCTTAGTATCTAATTTCAATTCACCACCAATCTCATTCACTAATGACTGAACGAGATCCATGCCAACGCCACGTCCAGCATCTTTATCGGCAACGTTTGCTGTAGAAAATCCTGGCTCAAATAGCTTTTTAACGATATCTTTATCTGATAATTGACCTACAATTTCTTTTGAGTAACGGCCCGAGGTAAGCATTGCAGCCCGAATGCGGTTTGGCACGATGCCTTGTCCATCGTCACGTACAACAAATTGAATCACACCTTCAGGGCTAATCTCGGTACTCAGTGAGATTTCACCATGCGCTGGTTTGCCTTTCGCTAGTCTAATCGCAGTCGTTTCAATGCCGTGGTAAATACCATTACGCACTAGCTGAATACTTATTTGTTGTAATTGATTGGCAGTTTTAGCATCCATTTGGTCTAACAAGGCTAGATTCAATTTAAGCTGAACATTTTTCTGTTGGTTTTGGCTAACCTGTTCAGCTAATCGCAGTAAATTATTACCAACGCTGGCCGAGACAGATAACGGCTTATTACCAGTTAATGATTGATGATGCAGTTGAATCGTGCCAACAATGGTTTCTATTTGACTAATCTGTTCTAGCATTGCGCTTAACATCACAGGCAAGCTTAAGATTTCTTGTGCTTCCCATTGCTCTTTCTTGCGCAACAATACTAAATGCTCTTCAAATTGATGAGCGTGAGTTTCGATAGCTTCTAAACCAATGGCTGCAGCCTCACCTTTAATTGCGTGGATGATGCGGAAACACAGCTTGGCCAAATCTTCATTACTTGAAGTGCGTTTGTCTGCATTGGCAAGTAGTTCATTTAAAGAACCTAAGCCAGCATTTGTGTTACTTAAGAATTGCTGTAATTGAAATACATCAGTTTCTAGTAACTTTTTCAGTAAATTTAGATTAATACTGGATTGGCCCTTAAGTTTAGATAATTCCTCGGCTTGTGTGACTTGCTCAGTCACATCTTGTACGGTCACTAATAAGTGCAGTACCCGCTTTTCTTCAACTACACGATTAAATTGAAAGCTTAAATATCTGGGTGTTGAGTCATTTTTAGCTTGTACTTTTACTTGCATCAGTGGGTTCAAGCTTAGCATTAGACTTTCTTTAACTTTATTACCAAACAGTAAGGTAATATAATCTTGCGCAGAAACGTAGATATCGGCAGAAACTAATGTTTCCAGGATAGGCATAAACGGTATATTGGCGCTGATGTCATGCTGCAATATTTTGCTTATTGAGCTAGAAAATTGGCTACCTACTGAAAATTGAGGGTCTAGCAAAAACAAACCCTCTTTCACTGTGTTAAGAATCTCAGTCGTTTCACGTTGTGCTTTTTCAATCTCACCATCTGATGCACGCAATTTGCGTAAAGCATTAAAGACGATATTGGCAAACAATAGTAACGACAATATCAAACCTATCGTTTGAATTAACTGTAGATTGCTCGCTTTTGCTTTAGTGCTGCTTTCCAATGTGGTAGTAAGGTCATTCATTAATTTTAGCAACGCCAGATTGTTGTGGCGTGCATAGGCTGTTGCAGCGTCTAGGCTGTATTCATCCACAATTGTGCTGTTAATGACAGGCACTAATAACTTCTTATAAGGTTGCCAAATTTGCAAAGCTTCATCTACCGACTTGATGGCAATAGGGTCATTCAGTTTATTTAGCACAACTGGTTTTTCATTACCACCCAGTACTGAGCCACCTGTTTTAAATGCGGTAAGCGTAGTGTCAAAAAGTGAGGTTACTTTTTTGAGCTCAGAAGTGTTTTTTTCGTTAAATTGCCCTTGTGCAGCATCCACTTGAATAGTCATGAGTGCTTTAACGGTACGTTGTGACAACATTCGTTGACGACCAGAAAGGTTAATTGAAACTGCGTCGTTATCTAGTGTTGAGGAGGTATAGAAGTTAAGACCGAGTACACTTAAGTTAAACAATAAAAATAAAGTAACAGCTATTAAAATGCCACGGTATTTATTAAGTGCGCTGGGCGTTTTATTGCTGGTAGAAGTGACGCTAGCCATAGATGCTCCTTTTTTAATTCTTATAGAAGTCACCGTCGTTGGTGGAGATTAAAACCGAGTAAAGCTGATATTTAATACCCCGAATAGCTTATAAATCAATTAGGCTACGTTGCCTAAATATTCGCCAAACTGTTTATTGGGTATTTTTGGATAATTCTTATATCTATGCAATATTCTGTGTCATTAAAGTTAAGATTTAATGACACAGACGTGAAGCGCTCTATAGTGTACTTAAACAACCCACTTAGAACGTATACATTGCAGTGAGCCAGAGTTTATCTGTATCACGTATGCGGCCACGGTTTGCATTTGCAATCGATGTAGCAGTTGCTCCTGGAAGGTTCGCAGACGTTAACGCATAATGGTCACCTTCAGTAAATCTACCGTACTCAAGTTTGGTCATAATGTTTTTATTGACGTTATAAGTAACAGCAGCATTCCACTCCGTACCAATTTTATTACCGTTTGTGTTAGCGCCGCTACCTACAGTGTGGAAGTTTTCATCCGATTTATATAGGTGATAGTCAGCAAAAAATAGAAAATCTTTGTATTTGTAGGTGGCAGTAATAAAGCTATCTTGCATGCCTTCAAGTGGTGTAGCTAAGAATTTGTCTACCCAACCTTGAAATAAGTGATTAGTGCCAAATGGTGTTTGAAATGCATATGTGCTGTTATTGCTGGAGAGCAACTCTTGATCCCCACGTAAAGTAAAGTTGCCGTAAGCAGCACCGCCGCCAACTTTATAGTAGTGCGCATCAATACGAGAGTCACCGCCACTGTAATTTGTTTGTTTTGCGTACTCAGCCGTATAAAGTGCTTTCCAGTCGTCATCAATTTTATGTACACCATCTAAACGTAAACCTAAAACTTTGTTACCTTGGTCAGCATTTTGGTTAGCGGTGCCGTTTTTAGTGCCACCACCAGCAAGTGGAGCATTACCAAACCAAGCACGACCAAGACCTAAGTCACTAAAGCCTGAAAAATAGCCATAACCGACTAAAGACTCAGTTGGGGAAATTCTGTATTTAGCGTTAATAATCTCTAAAGCACCATCACTGCGTAATTCAGTGGTGATTTGTTTAACACGTTCAATGTGGCCTGCGTAAATTTCAGTATCTGGAATGGATTTATTTAACACAGTTACGCCATCAAATACTTGCATCACTTGGCGGAAGCCAATGTCGCCGATGAAGCGAACATTGTCTAAGTTGATTTGTTGGCGACCTAGTCTAACGCGGGTATTTTTAATACCGGTCCAATCCACAAATAACTGGTTGATGTCAGTATCATCAGGATCAACGATTTTTGCATATTGGACGTTGTTAGGTTGATTCGAAACACCATTTATTAAAGTGCCATTTGTGCTGTCATTGTAATCATCCTTAAATTTGCTGACATTAATCACTTGGCCAGCAAAGCTAAAGTTATGGAAAGGGGCTGATTGCCAACCAATCAAGCTACGTAATGTGATGCCTTCAGCATCTTTAAGCTGACTATTACGCGTCGGGTTGTTTGGTGTAGCAGTAGTAGTCCCAATTAAGTTTGCTGGCTGATAGCCATCTTGATTAACGTTTTCATAACGTAACCGAAAACTCGTCATCGGTTTACCCTGCATGATAGAGTCTAGAAATGTGTATTCAGTTACGGCTTCGTCCTCTGCATATGCGCTTTGTGCCATGCTAGATAAAGCTAGCGTAGTGCAAGCCATGATTAAATTTAACTTAAATGATGTGTTGAGTTTCATCTGTTTTCCCTGTTTTGTAATATATTTTTTAAAATTGGTAATGCTTGAAGGCTGTTAAGCCACTTTTTTAGCATGGCGCTCATATAAGAAGCGTAATACTTCACCACGTAAATGGTTGTAGTCTTTATCTTCTGCTAAATCTAAACGTGCTCTTGGACGAGGTAGGTTCACATCTAAAATCTCGCCTATACCCGCTGATGGTCCATTAGTCATCATGACGATGCGGTCTGATAGTAATACCGCTTCATCTACATCATGTGTCACCATGACTGCAGTCGCGCCAGTTTTCCACATAATGCCCATTAACTCGTCTTGCAAATTAGCACGGGTTAAGGCATCTAACGCACCGAATGGCTCATCTAAAAGTAATACTTTTGGTTCCATGGCTAGCGCACGTGCAATGCCGACACGTTGTTTCATACCGCCGGAAATTTCATTTGGCCTTTTATCTGCTGCGTGAGAAAGGCCTACCAGCTCTAGTGCTGCCAAAGTGCGCATTTGCTGTTGCACGGTAGTTTCAGAACCAAATACGCGTTCAACTGCCAAGTGCACGTTTTCTGCACAGGTCAGCCAAGGCAATAGAGAGTGGTTTTGAAATACCACGGCGCGTTCAGGGCCTGGTGCAGCAATTTCTCGCCCTGCACAAAACAAGTGGCCTTCTGTAGGTTCCAATAAACCAGCAATCAAATTAAGCACGGTTGATTTACCGCAGCCTGAGTGACCAATGATTGAAATGAACTCACCTTGGTTGATAGATAAGTTGATATTTTTCAGTGCTTCAAAGACACCTTTTTTAGTCTCAAAGCGCATATCAACATCTTCAATATATACGTAGCGTTCAGTCACTTTGCTGATAGCCGTATTAGTTGTTGTATCCATGGTCGTGTCCTTTATTCGTAGCTAAAACGTTTAGCAATGGCAATCAAGATTTGTTCAAGTAGTAGACCAATAATGCCAACTATGAAAATCGCGATAATTATGTGCTCGTAGTTAGAGGCGTTATATTCATCCCACAACCAGAAACCAATACCAGCACCGCCGTTAAGCATTTCTGCAGCCACAATCACTAACCAGGCGATGCCGATTGCAAGACGTACTCCAGTCATCATGTAAGGCAATACGTATGGAAACGAAATCTTAGTGATGATTTTCCATTCGCTCAGGTTTAACACCTTAGCTACGTTCATATAGTCCTGAGGCACTTTGCTTACACCAACTGCAGTATTAATCACCATGGGCCAGATGCTGGAGATAAAAATTACCCAGATAGCCGCAGGGCCTGCTGCTTTAAGTACCAGTAAACCAAGCGGTAACCATGCAAGCGGTGAAACAGGTCTTAATAAGCTAATCACCGGTGCGCACATGCGAGACATGAACTCATATCTGCCGATAATAAAACCGAGTGGAATACCTACTAACGCGGCTAATCCAAAACCCAAGGCCACACGTTTTAATGAAGCAAGAATGTTCCAACCGATACCTTGGTCATCCATAGTTTTAATGTAAAAAGGATCCGCAAATAAATCTATCGCTGATTTCAATGTGCTGTAAGGGCCAGGCAATACTGGGTTTTGGTGTGAGATTAATGTCCACAACCCTAAAAACAACAAAATACCAAACATGGGTGGCAATGCCACTTTGAAAAAGGCATAAGTTTTCGTATTTCGTTGATTGATAATTTTTGACATAGGTTTCTTCATTGCTTGTCTAGATTTGGTTGCTTGAGATGCAACTTCTGCAACTGTGCTCACTTGCAAGTTATCGTCATTAGCGGCAGTAACTGCCTCACTTGCACTGCTATCATCGATAGCAACTTGCAAAATAGATTCCAAATTCTCTTTTTCTACACTAATGGCACTCATGATGAGCTCCTTTGTTATTTACTTTTATTGAGCAACTGAATGATTATTTATTCAGTTGCTCAATATATTTTGTTCAGGCCTTAATTTAAGCCTTGATTTTGAATCCGGCAGCATACGCAGCAGGATTTTTACCATCCCAAACCACACCATCCATAAGCTTGCTTGTGCGCATGACACTTTTTGGAATGCTCGCACCAACTAAGCCAGCAGCTTCTGTATATAGCTTGATAGCATTCACTTTGGTTGCTACGGCTAAGTAATCCGGATCAGTTTTCAATAGACCCCAACGTTTGTGTTGCGTTAAGAACCACATGCCATCTGATAGGTAAGGAAAATTAACAGCGCCATCACCGTAGAACTTCATGTAGTTAGGATCTTTCCATTTTCTACCGATACCGTTGTCATAATCGCCCACAAAACGACCTTCAATTACTTCTTCTGTCCTGTTTACGTATGCTTTACCTGCGATTAATTTTGCGACTTTTGCATGATTCTCAATTGCTTTGATGTATTTACAAGCATCTAGAATTGCAGCAATCATGGCGCGAGAGGTGTTTGGATGTTTAGCAACAAATTCTGCTGTAGTTCCCAATACTTTTTCTGGGTGGTCTGTCCAAATATCTTGAGAAGTTGTGACGGTGTAGCCAACTTTATCGTAAATCGCGCGTGCGCCCCATGGCTCGCCTACGCAAAAGCCATCCATATTGCCGATACGCATATTAGCTACCATTTGCGGTGGAGGAACTACGATGGTTTTTACATCTTTCGTTGGATCTATGCCGTTAGCAGCTAACCAGTAATTGAGCCACATTGCGTGTGTGCCAGTCGGGAATGTTTGCGCAAAGGTGTAATCACGGTTTTCGTTGTCTAGTAGGCGTTTAAGGCTCTTGCCATCTTTTACGCCTTTTTCTTTGAGCTGGTTAGCTAAAGTAATCGCTTGGCCATTGTTATTTAGGCTCATTAAAACGGTCATGTCTTTTTGCTGACCGCCAATTCCCATTTGTACACCATAGACTAAGCCATACAAAATATGAGCAGCATGAAGTTCACCATTCATGACTTTATCGCGTACTGCAGCCCAAGAAGCTTGTTTTTGTGGTGTGATTTTGATGCCATACTTTTTATCAAAGCCCATTTCTGCGGCAACTACAATAGGTGCGCAATCCGTCAATGGAATAAAGCCAATTTTCACCTCAGTGATTTCAGGTGCATCAGAGCCCGCCGCCCAAGCGTTGGTTTTAATTGAATTAGGTACTAGGCCCATTAAAGCTGCCGCGCCAAAAGCGCCAGCTGCACTGGTGCGGAAAAAGTCACGACGGCTGCTATCTGTAGCGGAACTTTGCAAAACATCGGCATTTTTTTTATCGGACGTTGTGTCATTACTACTCATCTTTTTCTCCTAAAATAAATCAAATATTCTAAAAACTGCTTACTTGGAACAGCTTGTATAAAACTTTTAATCGAACTTTAGCCAAATCAATTCTTTAACTAAAAATCCAAAAAATTAAAACTTAATACCCATAAAAAAAGACGTCTGATAAAAAATCAATAGCTTAAAATTTAAGAATTGACTGATTATCAAGACGTCTTTGTCTTGTATTACTTAATAAATTCGAGCCTACTTTGACTCTATTTATAGCTCAATGTATATGAGCTGGTATTTTTATATGTTGTATTCAAGCCCATCATTAGGCGTTAACAAAATACTAATTTTTAATTAAAGCAATAACTGCGCTGCTTCAACTATTTGTTCTGACAATGATGCAATGCGCATATTCTTTTGCATTGCCATTGAGCGCAACATGCTATACGCCTCGTCCTCATCTATCTTGCGCTGCTTCATAATCAAGCCTTTTGCACGCTCAATTACCTTGCGCTCATTAAGCTTGCAATTCGCCTCATTCAAGGCTTCACGCAAATGCTTAAATTCTTCGAATCTTGCTACTGCAGCATCAATCACAGGGCGTAACCGTTCGTTTGGTATACTGCCCACTACATAAGCACAAACACCTGCTTGGGTAGCTAACTTAATCTGTTCTTTATCACCATCATGCGTAAACATTACAATGGGCCGTGGCTCATTCATTGTCATCACACAAATATTTTCCAAAGTATCGCGGCTTGGTGAGTCTGTATCAATAATCACTATATCTGGCCGTAATTCGCAACAGGCATCATCTAAGTTAACGGTGTCTTTTAGATGTGCAATTACTTCATACCCTGTATCAAGCAAAGATTGCTTGAGCGGTGTGGTGCGCTCTACATCATTATCGACAATCATTACTCTTAACATGATAGCTCTACCAAGTGGTTTCAATAATGTATTAGCAAATGCCATGCCAAGTTATTTTTTATTGTTTATCACTATGATTTATTGAGTAAATATTGGTATGTTCGGTATATACCGTTTAGTATTTAGGCTTTGCTGGCATTAAAATTTTGCACTGAATAGGTGCATATGCACCATGCCATTTTGGTGCATACGGGACTTATGTAGCGTTTTTGTGCGTGGTTATATTTCTTATAAGAGGCCAATTATTTTTAATGCAGACATGCAATTTATTAAAAAATATGGTTAACTTTGGGCATGCATTCAGTCAAAATTAAAATTCAAATTGCACACGGTATTCATATTGCTTTTGGTCCTGGTAAAGCAGAGTTGCTTAAAGCAATCAATCACCAAGGCTCAATTTCTGGTGCGGCAAAAAGTATGAGCATGTCATATAAACGTGCCTGGGATCTAGTCACGGTCATGAATGCCAGTTTTAAAGAGCCATTGGTTATTACGGTTGTAGGCGGCTCGCGTGGCGGTGGTGCTATCCTCACACAATTTGGTCAGGATGTTTTGCAGCAGTATCTAAATATTCAGGCTAAATCTGAGCAGTATGTACTATCTGAAATGGATGGCTTTTTGAGCATGCTAGCACCAGAATCTGATGCTATCTAAAGGTTAAATCTAACTCCATTTCTATAATAGTAATTTATATCGTAAATGTTAATAGCGTTATATTTCTGATAATATAGCGAAATTAACGCCAACGACGGTATTAACACCCATATGATATTTACCAATATAGAACAGGATACTTTATGCAATTCCATCTCTCAAAACGTGCGCTACTATCTTCAATGATTGCGGTCTTAATGCCATTGTCTGCAAATGCAGAAAGCTCTGATCTTGAAGCGCGTATTCAACAATTAGAGAAAATGATTCAAACCATGCAGCAGCAACGTGCTGAGCAGGATAAGCACGTTGAAGTGCTGACTAAAGAACTTGTGGGCATTGAAAATCAAGTGAGTCAATCAAAAATCGTTAAGGCTGAAGAAAAAGGTAGTAGTAAAGGTTCACCAGTTTATGCCGCTTTTAAAGATGGCGTAACTTTTGAAGATGGTAGTGGTAACTGGAAGCTAGCCATAAACGGCCGTGTACAGGCAGATTATCGCAAGTTCTCACCTGATGAAGATGCCGCCGATACCTTCAGCTTAAGACGTGCGCGTTTAGGCGGCACACTGACTTTTTATAAAGATTATGCGGCGCGGGTAGAAGGTGAATATTCAGGAGGTAGTACGACCCTAACTTATGGTTACGTTGATATTAACAAGTTTGCAGCAGCTAAATTTCGCTTAGGCCAGTTTAAGCCGAACTATGGTTTAGAGCGTGCCATGAGCACTAATTTTACTGATTTCCAAGAGCGTTCCATGGCTGATAGTTTACTGGGTAGCACTTTTGATAGAGGTGCAATGGTATTTGGCTCACCGATGCCAGGCTTCAATTACAGTGTCGCTTATGTGAATGGCACGGGCACTGTTGATGAGAGTAACAATAAAAGTGATGGTAAAGATTTAACAATCCGGGCTACGTTTAACTTGGCTGAAATGATGAATTGGCAAAATACTGTGGTGCATGTAGGGGGATTTTACGCCGATGGAAATGAAGGTTCACGCCGTCAGGCCGCTTTTACTCCAATAGGCCAAACTGAAGGACGAGGTGCACAATTTTTCCAAACTACGTGTTCAGCTCCAACATGCGGAGCTGTTACTACAGCCAATGGTTTTAAGGACAATGTAGGGCGTACACGTAGCGGCCTTGAAAGTGCATTAGCTTACGGACCAGTCAAACTTCAAGGCGAATATATTAATACTAGTTTTGATGGCCCTGGATACAGCCGTGATATTGACGCATGGTATGCAAGTGCAATGTGGAATGTTAGCGGTGAAGGTTTTTCAGAGATGTATAAAGAAGGTATATTTGGCCGTTTAAAACCTAAAAATAACTATAAATCTGGTGCTGATGGCTGGGGAGCACTACAAGTCGGAGTACGTTATAGCAATTTTGACGCTTCTGACTTTAAGAAAACTGGCAATGTGGCTGGTACAGGTGTCTTATTAAATACAACACCATTACCACCTGCAGGAGGAGCTACTGTAGATGGTTTGTTAGTTGCAACTAACAAAGCTGATGCCTGGACATTAGGTGCTAACTGGATACTTAACCCTAACGTACGCATCGTTACTAACTTGATTAGGACTAACTACGATACGCCAATAGTGGTACGCGTGAACGGCGCTAATAAAAGCCTAGATAAAGAAGATGCGGTTACGATGCGCGCGCAGTTTGATTTTTAATAAAAGTGAGGATTTATTAAGACTGGTTCAAATAATATTAAATATAGGAAATATCATGATTAGAAATAATCCCATCAAATTCTTATTAGCTGCAGTTTTGCTGATAATAAGCCCCATGACTCCGGCGGAAGAAAAAGTCACTGTATTTGCCGCAGCCAGTTTAACGAATGCGCTGACAGATATTAGTACCCAGTACGAAAAAGAAAAGGCTGCAAAAATTGTGCATTCATTTGCAGCGTCATCCACTTTAGCAAAACAAATTGAAAATGGTGCACCGGCAGATATTTTCATTTCTGCTGATACTAAGTGGATGAATTATTTGCAAGATAAAAAACTCATCAATATCGCTTCACGAAAAGAGTTTTTGGGTAATAAGCTCGTGTTGATTGCACCAAAAGGGCGTGGTTTTAATGTAAAGTTAGATAAATCGTTTGATATTTCAAAATCATTTGATGGTAGATTATGCACTGGCGATATAGATTCTGTTCCCGTTGGTATCTACGCGAAACAATCACTCACTTACTTAAACTGGTGGGATTCTATTAAAACAAGAATCGTTGGTGCGCAGGATGTGCGCGGAGCACTAGCGTTTGTTGAGCGCGGCGAGTGTGCAGCAGGTATAGTTTATGAGACAGATGCTAAAGTCTCTAGTAAAGTAGAAGTTGTGGCAATCTTTCCTGAAGAGAGTCATACATCTATCGTTTATCCGGTAGCTTTTGTATCAAACGCAAAAAATACTAATGTAAACAATACAAGTAATGATTATTTCAATTATTTACAATCTGATAAAGCGTTAGATGTTTTTAAGAAATACGGCTTTAACATTATCAATAAACCCTAATATTATTTATAACCTAAAATTTAGTGACAGATTTTAATTTTGTACTTAGCCCCGCCGAGATTGCAGCGCTGCTACTTTCAGTTAAAGTGGCAGTTTTTTGCACGCTAGTTGTTTGCATTCCAGGGGTGGCAGTGGCTTGGCTGTTAGCAAAAAAATCATTTATAGGTAAATCGCTGCTGGATGGTTTGGTACATTTGCCACTGGTATTGCCGCCAGTCATACCTGGTTTTCTTTTACTCTTATTATTGGGCAACCAAGGTTTAATCGGTAGGTGGTTGCATGCAACCTTTGGTATTTCAATTGCTTTCACTTGGGTAGGCGCAGTCATTGCCTCTGCTGTGATGGGTTTTCCGCTGATGGTACGTTCAGCCCGCTTAGCGATTAGCCAAGTAGATACTGGTTTAGAAGCGGCAGCACAATCTTTGGGCGCGCATCCTTGGCGTGTTTTTTTTACGGTTACACTGCCTTTAGCCATGCCAGGAATAGTCACAGGGTTGATTCTTGCTTTCAGCCGCAGTTTAGGTGAGTTCGGGGCGACCATTACTTTCGTAGGCAATATTGAAGGTGAAACCCGCACTTTACCTTTAGCCATCTACACTTATACCCAATTGCCAGGCGGTGATATGGTTGCCATGCGATTAGTCATTATCAGTATGGTGATCGCGCTTGGCGCGCTAATGTTAAGTGAGATATTAGAGCGTCAGGCGACAAAGCGTATTGGTCGTGGTTTAAAGTCTGGTAATGGCACATGATTGATATAGACCTTCAGCGCATACAAGGTAATTTTGCGTTGCACGCCAACTGCATCATTACAGAACAGGTTGTGGGATTATTTGGCCCGTCTGGCGCAGGTAAGAGCACGTTATTGGGTATGATTGCTGGCTTGATTACACCTAATAATGGTCATTTGATCTTAGATGGTGAATCCCTGTTTGACAGCGATAGAGCTGTCAATGTGCCATTACATCAGCGCCATATCGGCATGGTGTTTCAAGATAGTCGATTGTTCCCACATTTCAATGTACGAGATAACATGAATTATGGCTTCAATCTACTACCTCTTAAAAATAGGCGTATAGGATTTACCAAAATTGTTGAGTTATTAGAACTTGGTCATCTATTAGCACAAAAGCCTCACCAGCTCTCAGGTGGCGAAAAACAGCGTGTTGCACTCGGGCGAGCGTTGCTCATATCGCCACGTTTATTGTTACTGGATGAGCCATTGGCGTCATTAGATGTGCGCTTAAAACATCAGATACTGCCTTTCCTGAAGCGTGTGAAAGATGAAGTTGATATCCCTATGATTTATGTCAGTCATGCGATTGATGAGATTTTGTATCTCACCTCGCAAATAGCGATGATAGATGGTGGGAAAATCTTAGCGGTAGGGCAGTTTCAGGAGGTGATTCACGATCCGCGAGTCTTGGCATTGGCATATTCGTTAGGATTAGAAAACGTGATAAGTGCGCAAATCACAGCACATCACCCTGAAGATGGTTATACGGTAATCAAAATCGGTACGCAAACGCTCAATATCCCAAATGTTGATGTACCGATAAGTAGCACAATCACAGTGACAATCTCAGCTTCCAATATTGCTTTAGCCAAACAAAAGATCGTAGGTGTAACGATACAAAATCAACTGCTTGGTAAGGTAATCGCTATCAAAGTCAGTGAAAAAGGTATCTTAGTATCTTTAGATATAGGTTGTATGCTGATTGCCGAAGTGACTACTAAAGCCTTGGTTGATATGAAAATTGAACTAGGCGCCAAATTTTATTGTTTGATTAAAACCCAAAGTATTGGGCTAATAAATTTTTAAATCATCAGCTTAGTTTAGCAGTTACTTTCTTTGCTAAGCCAGTTGTAGTGCCGCTAAACGGGCATATAAGCCGCCTTGTTCTCGTAACTCTGTAGGGCTGCCAATTTCGCCAATACTGCCATTTTCCATCACGATAATTCTATTGGCTTTTTGTACGGTGCTCAGGCGATGTGCAATGATCAACGTGGTACGGCCCTGCATAGCGGCATTTAAGCCTTGTTGTACTAATATTTCAGATTCGGCATCTAAGGCACTTGTTGCTTCATCAAGTAACAGTATTGGCGCATCTTTCAATATGGCACGTGCTATGGCAATGCGCTGGCGTTGTCCGCCAGATAATCGCGTGCCACGCTCACCTAGAAATGTCTGGTAACCATCAGGTAGTTTGTGAATAAACTCATCTACTTGCGCTGCTTTAGCTGCGGCAATCACTTCATCATCTGTAGCTTCAGGTTTCCCGTAGCGAATGTTCTCCAATGCATTGGCCGAGAATATCACGGCATCTTGCGGGACAATGGCGATGTGGCCGCGCAGATTGTGTAAGCTTAATGTGCCGATATCTTGGCCGTTGATGGTGATACGGCCAGACGTTAATTCGTAAAATCTTAGTAAGCATTGAAACATGGTGGTTTTACCTGCACCAGACGGGCCGACTAAAGCGATGGTTTCACCTGCCGCAATGTTTAGCGATACTTCGTTTAATGCCGCAATTTGTGGCCTGGAAGGGTAATGGAATGTTACATTTTTGAATGCAATAGCAGCTTGTGTCGGGTTGCTAAGGATTTGCCCATTGATAGGCTCTTTAATGGCGGCATCAGCATGCAAAAGTTCTAATAATCGCTCAGTTGCACCAGCTGCACGCATAACGTCACCCCATACTTCTGCCATAGTTCCAACAGCGCCTGCTACCATCATTGCGTACAAGACAAAAGAGGCTAACTCACCACCAGTCATGCTGCCAGCAGCCACTTGGCGTGCACCTATCCATAATACAAAAATAATAGTGCCTAATATTGCCGTTACCATCAACATAGTCAGCATGGCGCGTACTTTTACCCGCTTAAGTGCAGTGGTAAAGCTGATATCAGCGCTTTTGCTAAAACGTGCAATTTCGCGATGTTCTTGCGTATAAGATTGCACAGTGGGCATGGCATTGAGAATTTCGCCTGCCATGGCTGAGCTATCGGCGATGCGGTCTTGCGATTCACGCGATAGTTTTTTAACTGAGCGACCAATGATGATGATAGGTAATATCAGCAACAACATGAGCCCGATATTGAGTGAAAATAGATAAAGATTTGTCACGGCTAGCATCACCATGCCGCCCACAAACTGAAATAAACTGCGCAAACCCATAGAAATTGAGCTGCCTACTACAGTTTGAATCAGCGTTGTATCACCAGTTAAACGTGATAAAACTTCACCAGTTTGTGTAGTTTCAAAAAATTGTGGTGACTGCGTCATGACCCTGGCATACACCGCGCTGCGCAAATCTGCCGTGGTGCGCTCACCAACCCACGATATCGTGTAGTAGCGGCTAGCTATCATCAGCGCCCAAAATGCCGCCAGTGCGAACATTACCAAAAAATGTCCATTTAAACTTAATGCGCCAACGAGGCCATTGTGTGATTTAGCAGAAGCTGCTTTGCCGATAAAGCCGAAGTCGATTAAATCACGAAAGGCGAGTGGCACTAATAATAGTGTCGCAGAACCAAGGCATAACAAGATAAACGCCAGCCACACCCGTGAGCGATAGGGACGTAAAAATGGCCACAAACTTGCTAGTGAATAGAGCTTTTTAGTAGGAGATTTGCTGGGCACTTGAATGGCAGTTTGAGAGGCTGATTGCATATTGAGCTGTTAATTTAATAGAATATTGATAGTAGCATTGGCAATTACTAATATGTTAGGTTCATTACGCTTGATGCCAGATTGCTGACCTTTGAGTGGAAGTCAATTTCTGGCTCACAATGACTACGAGGTATACTTCAACTATTAGTTAGCAGTTTACTTAAGCAACAACATAATTTAGGTAGCATCATGCATAAAAATATTAAAACAATTATCTGGGTGGCTGTAGTTGCGCTTGGCGTTTCTGCGGTATGTGCGATTGCACTGAATCGCGGCGAAAGTATTAGCGCACTGTGGTTTATCACCGCTGCTGCCTGTATCTACGCAATTGCCTACCGTTTTTATGCTGCTTGGATAGCTACAACGGTATTGGTGATAGATGAAACACGTGCGACCCCAGCTGAACGCTTAGACAATGGCCGCGATTTTGTACCGACCAATAAATGGGTCGTATTCGGCCATCATTTTGCCGCTATCGCAGGACCTGGTCCGTTGGTTGGGCCAACTTTGGCAGCACAATTTGGTTATTTACCTGGTACGTTGTGGATTTTAATTGGCGCGGTGTTGGGTGGGGCAGTGCAAGATATGGTCACACTGTTTTTCTCAACACGCCGTAATGCGCGTAGTTTGGGTCAAATGGCGCGGGATGAGATAGGGCCGATTGGTGGCGCGGCAGCACTCGTCGGCACGTTTCTAATAATGATTATCTTAATTGCCGTATTGGGTTTGGTCGTGGTCAACGCCATGAAGCATAGTCCATGGGCTACCTCAACGGTCGCAGCGACTATTCCAATCGCGATGATTATCGGTTTTTACATGCGTACTTTTAGGCCAGGCCGAGTGCTAGAAGCTTCTGCGCTAGGTGTGATTTTACTATTACTCGCTGTAGTAGGCGGTGGCTGGATAGATCATCACGAAGATTTACGTATTTTGTTTGACCATGAAGGTTTAACCCTTGCATGGGCGGTAATTGCCTATGGTTTTGCAGCAGCAGTAGTCCCAGTTTGGCTATTGCTCGCCCCACGTGATTATTTATCTACCTACATGAAGATAGGTACGATTACATTATTAGCGGTAGCGATTATTATATTACAGCCGCATGTCCACATGCCTGCGCTGACGCAATTTACTGATGGTACAGGGCCAATCTTTGGTGGCAAGCTGTTTCCATTTGTGTTCATCACTATTGCTTGCGGTGCGATTTCAGGTTTTCACGCACTTATTGCCTCAGGCACTACACCTAAACTGTTAGGCAACGAGCGTGATATTCGCATGATAGGTTATGGTGCGATGTTGCTCGAGAGCTTCGTGGCAATTATGGCCATGATAGCCGCGACAGTACTGGAGCCTGGGGTGTTCTTTGCTATTAACAGCCCAGCGGGTGTGGTTGGAAAAGAAGCAATAGATGCGATAGCTAAAATCAACAGTTGGGGCTTTGCCGTATCTGTTGAGCAGATGAATCAATTAGCCAAAGCCATGGGCGAAAGTACATTATTTGCTCGTACAGGCGGTGCACCAAGCTTAGCAGTGGGTATGGCGAGTATATTCGGCAATGCGTTTGGTAAGAATTTATTAGCTCTGTGGTATCACTTTGCCATTATGTTTGAAGCGATTTTTATCCTTACTACACTAGATGCTGGTACGCGCGTAGGGCGCTTTATGCTGCAAGATATGCTGGGTAATATTTGGCCAAAAATGGGCCTTACTTCTTGGATGCCTTCTGTCATATTTACCAGCGCACTAGTGGTCGCTGGTTGGGGTTACTTCTTATATATTGGCGTAATAGACCCTAATGGTGGTGTCAATATTCTATGGCCGCTGTTCGGTATTGCGAACCAAATGCTCGCTGCGATTGCCTTATGCGTAGCTACTGGCATTTTGGTAAAATCAGGCAAGCTCAAATACGCTTGGATTGCTGGGTTGCCATTGCTTTGGTTGGTGACCATTACAAGTACAGCAGCATGGCAAAAGATTTTTAGTGATGATATTCGCGTAGGCTTTTTTGCAGCAGCCAATGATATGGCTACAAAATTAGCAGCAGGTGTATTGCCGCCTGAAAAGGCTGTGGTAGCACCACAACTGATTTTCAACCAGAATCTAGATGCCTACTTAACGATTTTCTTTGTAGCGGTATTATGGGTGGTGATTTTTGATATGTTACGGGTTACTTATCGATATTTAGCAGGTAAACCATTGCTACCACTTACAGAAGTTGCGCATGAGCCTAGTAGGTTAGTAGAAGACTGGGTGAGAGACTAATGAACTATACAACCACAACAAATAATATTAAAACGACCGTTAAGGCTATTTGGAAAAATATCCGTCGCTTATCGGGCGATGATGCATATGAGCAATACTTAAAACATTATGCTGAAGCACACGCCATTGATGAAAATTCAACTGAAGTCATTGCAGAGCCGTTAAGCCGTGAAGCTTTTTTTAAAGAGTGGCAAGATAAAAAATGGAAAGGCATTAAACGTTGCTGCTAGCAAAGGATTTGACAGAAGCAGAAGTATCACGTGTGATTGAAATGGCATGGGAGGATAGAACGCCATTTGAAGCTATCGAAATGCAGTTTGGGCTCAATCAAGATGGTGTGATTAAAGTTATGCGTGCCCATTTAAAATTGAGTTCGTTTAAATTGTGGCGTGAGCGAACACACGGACAAGTCACTAAGCATTTGAAATTGAGGAGTTCAGCAGTGATTCGGCATAAAGCCAACCACCGCATAAAGCAATTCTAATTTTCAGTGCTTATTTAGCGGCTGAATCTGTTTTTAGAACTCGCCCAAAACATCCAGAAGCCCAGCAAAATCATAGGTAAGCTTAACCACTGCCCCATACTTAATCCCATTGATAATAAACCTAGATAATCATCAGGCTCACGGGTAAATTCAACTAAAAATCTAAAGCTGCCATAGCCAATTAAAAATAAGGCAGAAATAGCACCTGTGGCGCGTGGTTTAGCTGAGTAAATCCAAAGTAACAAAAATAACACTATGCCTTCGAGACCGAATTCGTAAAGCTGTGATGGGTGGCGCGCTAAGCTATCTACTTTAGGGAACACCATGCCGTAATTGGCGTTAGTCACTCTGCCCCATAGTTCACCATTGATAAAATTGCCCATGCGACCGGCCCCTAAGCCAATAGGCACTAAAGGTGCAACAAA
>JBKJRF010000066.1:0-2671 GCA_046594825.1 Methylotenera sp. | reverse complement strand
CTCCCAGCTGAGCTATACCCCCGTACCTACTGCATTCGCTGATAATTACATCACCTGTCAGCGAGGCGCAATAATAAAGATGGGTAGAGTGATTGTCAATCACTTTCACTATCTTTTCTCTAAATTTTACGTAATGTTTAAACTTGGTAGTTCTAAAGGGTCTATTACAGAAAAAACATTAACCGCGTGTGTTTGATTGGCTATCGAATTGTAATAAATCTACACGAGGTAAAGGTTGCCAGTCAGCTTGACGATGTTCCGCTACAACATTTGTAAATATTCCGCCACGCACATAAAACTTAGCGGTTATACGCATAAATTTTGGCTGTGTTGCGGCTGCCAGATCATCTAAAATCCGATTGGTAACCTCTTCGTGAAAACAACCTTCATTGCGGAATGACACGATGTAGAGCTTTAAACTTTTCAGTTCTACACATTGCTGGTCTGGAATATAGTCTAAATAAATCACTGCAAAATCAGGTTGACCAGTTTTTGGACATAAACAGGTAAACTCTGGTATCTCCATGTGAATATGAAAGTCCCGATTTGCATTAGGGTTTGGAAACGTTTCTAAGGTTTTTGAGGGTTTTGCACTCAAATCACCTAATAAGGTGACGTTTTCATGTAAAGGTGTGTTGGACATATTGGCATTCATATAAAATAATGGAACTATTATAAAACGCTTGCTATTTGAACAAACAAAAAATTATCAAATAATGTTTAAAAGTAACCATAAAATCTTAATTTAATAGAACTTCTATTTGCGTCTAACTCATTTAAAACTCGCTGGTTTCAAATCGTTTGTTGATCCAACAACGCTGCATATCCATGGCCAACGTGTGGGTGTGGTCGGGCCCAATGGCTGCGGTAAATCTAATGTGATGGAGTCAGTACGTTGGGTGCTGGGTGAGTCGTCAGCAAAAGAAATGCGCGGCGATAGTATGGATGCGGTGATTTTTAATGGTTCAGGTAATCGTAAGCCTATATCGCGCGCTAGCGTGGAGCTGGTTTTTGATAACAGTTTAGGCGGTGCGAGTGGTGAATGGTCACAATATGCCGAAATCTCAGTTAAACGCGTCATTGAGCGAGATAAGGGCTCCACTTACTATATAAACAACACTGTTGTGCGTCGTCGCGACGTTGCCGATCTATTTTTAGGCACAGGTTTAGGTGGTCGTGCTTATGCCATTATTGGTCAAAACACCATTAGCCGTATCGTAGAAGCCAAGCCTGAAGAGTTGCGTATATTTTTAGAAGAAGCTGCTGGTATTAGTAAATATAAAGAACGCCGCCGCGAAACAGAATTGCGTTTGCGTGACACCCGAGAAAACTTAACCCGAGTAGAAGATATTTTACGCGAGTTGGACAAACAGATAGCCCGCTTGCAATCTCAAGCTGTTGTAGCAGAGCAGTATCACCAACTGCAAGCTGCTTTAAATATGGCTAAGGGGCAAGTTTGGCTGCTGAAAAAACGTGATGCAAGCACTCGATGGGAAAGCGCACAGCGTACTGTAGATAAGCTGGTGAATGAACTTGAAGCACAAATGGCTAGTTTGCGAAGTAGCGAAAGTGCCCTAGAAACGGCCCGACAACAGAATTTTGTTGCGACTGAAGCTGTTAATCAAGCGCAAGCTAGCTATTATGAGGCGAATGCTGAAGTCTCAAACCTTGAAAACCAAGTCAAAAATACGGCTGATGCACGTGAGCGTATGCAATTGCAATTACAGCAATTAACGGCTCAATTAGATAAGAATACAAGTCAGCAAAATAATCATACGAATGCGTTATTAGCTGCACAAAACGAATTAAAATCGGCTAATGCCGACTTTACGGCGGCCGAGTCAGTAATTGAAGCCGCGCGTGTAGCCTTACCTTTGCATTCACAACAATTTCAACACACGCTTAGCCTATTTAATGCCAGCCATGCGGCTTTAACTAATGCTGAGCAACGATTACGGCTTGAGCAAGCAAATATTGGGCATATCGCACGAACAATCAGTGAAACAACTGAGCAGCTACAACGTTTGCAGCATAATTTAGATAATATTCAGTCAATTGCAGTTGAAGTCCTGAAAGAAAAAGAAGTGCTATTTAGTGGTGCAGAAGTTGAAGTTGCGAATATTGAGAAACTAGTCGCAAATACGTTGCATAACGAGCAGGGGCTTAATGCAGCACTCAGAAACAGTAGAGAGCTACAACAAGCTCAGCAACGTGAACTACATGTATTGGAAGCCGAAATTAGTTCTTTAACTAAAATTCAGCAAGCCACGAAAAGTGGTAATAATGAAGCAGCCTTAGTTGCTTGGCTTAAAAGCTCTGGTTTAGATAATAGCGCACGAATTTGGCAAGGTGTCAGCATCAAGTCTGGTTGGGAAACTGCATTAGAAGCTGTATTAGGTGCTAGGTTGAATGCCATTGTGCATAGTGAATTAACTTATAAAAGTAAACCGCCTGCAGCATTAACAATTGCATTAACATCACCTGATAATGCGAGTCAGCCTAATAAAACACAAAATACTTCTTTGTATCACTTGATAGAGAAGGTAGATTCAAATTGTCAGGCAGTGCTGCAAGATTGGTTGGCAAGTGTTTTTTTGTTAGAAGACGGCGAAGACGTCACTTCATCCAGGCTGACACTAAGCAAAGGTGAGTGTTTGGTCAACAAAGCGGG
>JBKJRF010000233.1:0-10236 GCA_046594825.1 Methylotenera sp. | reverse complement strand
GTTTTAAGCCCTAAAATTAACTATTCCACTCCTTATATCGTATCACAACGTATAATAAAACCTATGATTTCTATCTTAGTTCCTGAGAAAATTTCTCTGGTATCTGCTGTTAAAGCTGCTAAAAAACTCGGTATTTCATCCCGTCGTTTACGTGTATTAGCGCAACAGGGCAGGGTTAAGAATGCGTTTTATACAGAAGAGAAGGGCTGGCAGTTCCCAAAATCTGATATTCAGATTACGCCAGGTAAGCGCGGCCCTTCTTTAACCTTCTCAGAAAAACAAGGCTAGGACATCAAACCTAGCCATATAGTGCTTCATTAGCTGCCGCTGCAGCCGTCTTGAACCTCCCAAATTTAAATGAATCTTCCAAACTCGAGGTGGATTTGCTCTGCTGACCAAAATCCACCTCAATCACTACAGCTTCATGGCAAGGGCTGGCGCCAGCCGATGCGGTCGCATCGCTTGCCTTGCCACTCTCGATAGTTACACTAAGTTGCCTGTCGAGAGCATGCGTAGGACGAGCCTGCGAGGACAAGCTAGCGCTCGGTAAGGCAGCAGGGTTTGGAATTGAGGTTTCGCGGGTTTTGAGAAAATGCCTTGCTAACGAAATGTAGGTGCCAACATACTCTAGTTCATGGGCTTGAAAGCTGCGACCTGAAGGGGTGTAGAGTTTACCGTCCCAAAGTGCCCAGCCTTCCCATGCTTTGCCTTGTAGTGCGTAACCAGCTGCCATGTGCATTAAGAGAAAAGCGGCATAGGGGATTTTGCAACTTTCATTTTCCCAGTTACACACTGTGCGGATATCGACTTCGAGTAAATCAGCAGCTTGCATCATGGTTAACCCAGCGCGTCTGCGCGCGAGATGGAATGCATCAGGTTCGATGTATTTGCGCGCTTTGCTTTTGGTTCGCATAGCAGTTTTGCAGGTGGGTAAATCCACCATTGTTTAGTTAAGCAGTGCTTTCTTGCGCCGAAAAATTTTCCCTTCTTTGCAATATCTCAAAATTGTTTTATGAGATAAGCCAAGACGCTCAGCAAAAGCATGAGCTGATAAACCTTTTGCACCAAGTCCATCTTCATGCAGCCGTTTAGTAGACATCTTTATACCTCGCTGACTCAAAGATGTCATTGATCTGCCTTTTATTCTCTAATGACGCAATAAACTCATCTTCATCATAATCATCATCTTTTAGTAATTTATTGTCGAAAAGAAAATCCCAAACAGGTTCATAAAGTCTGTCTAGGAGTAAGCCGACTTTTTCAGATTTGAATATCGGGGTATTGTCTACAGTGAAAAATTTGCGTGATTGCTGAATTGCATCAATAACGGTTAGCGCAGAATCTTTTCCCATTCGCTGTAACGCGCTTAGAGCGATTAAAATTGTTTCGGCTTCATCAATGCTTAGCTGAAACTTAAAAAAGTTCGTTGTAGATTGCTACTGTGAAGGGTATTGCCACCTTGTACACACATAATAATAACTCCTATGAAAAGTAACCCTTGTCTGTGTTTAACTTCGTATAATGTATATTATGTAAAATAATAATTGTTATTAAGTTTAAGGCTTTAGTTCTTAAATGTTCAATTAAAAATAAGATGCCTTATTTAAGCCGCGCTTTACTTCGATAAAATAGTTTGGTTAATACTTTAGTATCAAAATGAAAAAATAAAAGCCGGCATTTCTGTAAGCTTATTTGATTTACATAAGATTGTTTGAGAGTAATTAATTAAATTTCTTCTTAAGAAGATAATCAATGCTCAATTTTCCAGCACCACCAAACAATAGCGGTAAAAACATCACAATATAAATTAGTGGTAACTTGTAATTACCGAAGCCATCATTATTTTCATCGATAATCCGATAGCCTGAAAGTAACTCACTAAAATGAGTCCAATGTGCTGGCCAATGTACAGAAGCTATAGCGACTAATGTGAGGACAATAAGTGATATAGAGAAAAAGCGTGTAGCAAACCCAAACAATAATGCAAATGCCCCTGCTATTTCAAAGAAGGTAGAAATAGCCCAGCTAAGATCTGGCGGGAGTAAACTAAATGGAAATGGGAACGTTAGATCGGCAAACCAATTAGTGCCGTGTAATTTTTCAAAGCCTGATTCGCCATATTCCCATGCAAGTATTAAGCGTAGAAATAATTGCGGAATACTATCTGAGAAAAAGTTTAGATAGCCGACGACTTTTTCATATAGATTTACACCACATGCTGTAACAGAACAATTGTTCATAAAATCTCCCTAGGATTAAGCTAATTATTGAATTTAACGAGGGCAAACACTTGAGATTGTTGTTTTGCCTTGCAGAATTTAGTCGTTATATAGATTCAATACTTACAAGGGAAAGTTAATTAAATATTCAATACTTGCTAAATTTATAGACATGAATACTTCAATTAATCAATTAGTTACTAACTAATTATCGTATTACTTTCATTGATAGATTTATTATCCATCATAGGTTTTTTAATGTATTTACCGACTGTTTTTCTCGCGAATTTCTTGTAGTAGATTCTAATACCGAATAAGACCGCCAAAATAACCGCATACAATAATGGCTCACGAATATCCTTTTTAACCAGCCACCAAAAATGTACAACAGCCAAAATTGCAATGAAATAGACTAATTGATGCAGTTGTTTCCAACGTTCACGTAATCGTCGCACCATGGCATTATTTGAAGTTACTGCCAATGGAATCGCTAACACAAATGCAGCGAACCCAACAAGAATGCGAGGATGCTTAACAATATCTTTAGTGATATCAGCCCAGTTAAAGTCAAAATCGAGCCATATATAGGTCGTAATATGTAAGCAGACATAAAAAAACATATACAAACCCAACATACGGCGCAGTTGGATTTGCCACGCACGACCTGTAATTAACTTAATAGGCGTTAAGCTTAACGTTGCTAACAAAATCAATAATGCCCAAAAGCCTGTTGAACGCTCTATAAACTCAATTGGATTTGCAGATAGATTATCCTGAATACCCAACCAAACCAACCTTGATAGCGGTATTAAACATAGCAAAAAAACAAAGACTTTAATACCAGATATTTGCTTTCTACTTGGTTGCGTAATAAATGGTTTTAAGAAACTCAGAAACGTTGTCATTTAAATATCGCCTTAAAAGTTTTTACGCAAATCTAAGCCAGCATACATCTGCCCTACTTGCTCGGTGTAACCATTGAACATTTGCGTTTTGATGCGTCCTGCAAATAAGCCTGCGCCGATACGTTTTTCTGAAGACTGCGTCCAGCGTGGGTGCTCTACTAGCGGGTTAACATTGGCATAAAAGCCATATTCATTAGGGCCTGCCTTCATCCAGCTGGTGAGCGGCATTTTATCGGTGAAGCGAATTTTAACAATTGCTTTTGCACCTTTAAAACCATATTTCCAAGGTGTTACCAGGCGCATAGGGGCGCCATTCTGATTTGGTAATTGTTCACCATATAAGCCAACCGCCATGATAGTGAGCGGGTTCATCGCCTCATCCATACGCAAGCCCTCAATATAAGGCCAATCAAGTACAGGAACATTTACCCCTGGCATTTGTTGCGGATCAGCCATGGATATAAATTCCACATATTTAGCGTTAGTGTTTGGTTCAGCCCATTTAATCAATTGTGCCAGTGGTAGCCCAATCCATGGGATCACCATAGACCAGCCTTCAACACAGCGCATACGATAGATACGTTCTTCTAATGGTGCAAGTTTATAAATATCATCAATGCTGATAATTTTATTTTTTTTGACTTCACCCTCAATACTTACTGTCAAAGGACGAGGTTTGAATAATTTGGAATTAACTGCAGGATCGGCTTTATCTGTGCCAAATTCGTAATAATTGTTATAAGTGGTCACATCATCATAAGGCGTTAGCTTTTCACCAGCGCCATACGCCGTTTTAGAATAACCCGCTATTTTTTGATGTGGCCCATAAGCTGCAGTTTTCATTGCCACCGGTGCATTTGCACGGCCTATCAGCCGGCCAGCACCTTCTGTTGTTCCTGAGGCCACTGTTGCAGCCCTTAATGGGCTACTTATCAGCGCCGCAGTACCTGCCAGCAAACCAAATCCAGCTTGCTGGATGAACACGCGCCTGTTATCAAAAACTTCTTTAGGGGTAATTTCGGAAGGAAGAATGTCCGATTTAGTCTGAATAATCATTTCTACGCCCAAGTAAATTGAAAAAAAGAATTACTGATACTGGCGATTAGTCGTGATTAATTTCATTTCCTTACAGTTATTTATGAATATTTCAACTTTAAAATATTCATAAATAACTTAATTGCTTAACGTGGAACTAGCTTAAAACAAACCCTTGGTTTCTTCATCAATTTCCTGATCTAACGCTTTATCATTGGTATTTTTGGCAATCAGTTTTGCATGCTCAATCAATGCCTTAGCGCTAGGTATATTTCCAGTAGCCACTTTAAGCTTAGCTAACACATAGCTGCCTTGAGCTTCGTAATAGGCACCGCCCTGCTCTTTCGCAAATTTAATAATTTTGTTAAGTACATTTTCTGCACTGATGTAATTTTTCTCAATCGTGTAATAACGGCCTAGCTCAACGCTTGAATGTGCAAATTGATCTAACGTGCCGGCTACTTCGTTCATTAAATAGGCTTTGACTTGATATTCAAGTGCTAAGCTATTTTGATTTAGATTATGGTGAGTAAGTGCGATTTTCTCGTAATTTTCAGCACGCTCATTGTCATTTTCAGCAAGCTTACTACCCAAAGTGTACTCAGATAACGCTGGTGTAAATTGATTTTGTTCAAAATATACATCGCCAATCGCGTTATGGCCTACGCGCTCAAATGCTTGGTTATCAGCTGCTTTTGCGTTAATGATGGTTAGCTGATAACTTGCAATGGCCTGATCATATTGCTTAAGCGCTTTATAGGTGTTTCCAGTAAGCAGGCTAGTAATGGTTTTATCAAACACATCAGATGATTGTGCAGTGGCTGCATTAAATGAGTTTAATGCTCCCTTAAAATCACCTTTAGTGGCAAGTGCACGACCTTGGCAAATCAGGCCGTCTTTATCATTTTTATTACTATTTAATATTTTATTTGCTTGCACCAATGCTGAAGTTGCATCGCCCTTTTCAATGGCTTGATTACATGCGGAAACTTCAGGGCTCATTGCGTAAACATTATTAAAAAACAATGTTATAAAAATTGAACTTAATGTAACACCTAACATAGTGCTATGTAATTTTTGGCTTTTTGATTTAACTCTAAATAACTTTACAGCTTGCAATCTCATATTGTTTCTTTCTAATTTTTCTAAGTTTAAGTATTCACTTGCGTTACAAAATCGACAGTTTAATGCATATCCAACCTTATAAATAACCTGCCCAATCATGCTCATCACCACTTTTTGCAAAGAAAAAAGGATTTAGCAAAGAGCGCTTGGTGTTATAGCGCAAACTCAATCCAGCTTCATCTACAATATCACCGCCAGCCTCATTTAAAACACAATGCGCTGCTGCAGTGTCCCACTCTGATGTTGGGCCAAGCCTAGGGTAAACATCCGCCGCCCCTTCTGCCACTAAACAAATTTTTAGAGAGCTGCCCATGCTGATAAGTTCTGGCTTTACACCACATCTATCCTTTAGATTATGCATAAAATTCTGCATTTTTTCATCAGTATGCGAGCGGCTACCAGCCACTATTGGTAGGTTAAGGTCTAGTGTTTTAGTTTTAATTGCAAAGGGCTTATTTAATTTAATTTGTTTATAAGCACCTTGGGCAAGTGCTGCGTAATATAAAACCTCAATGACAGGCGCATAGACCACGCCTAAAACGGAATTTTGTCCATCTATTAAAGCAATATTCACAGTAAATTCACCATTGCGTTTTACAAACTCACGCGTACCATCAAGCGGGTCTATCAACCAGTATCTAGGCCAATTCTTACGCGTTTCATAATCTACGGCCTCAGACTCTTCCGATAATATTGGAATATCTGGTGTAAGTTTATTCAATGCAGATATGATTAAATGATGCGCCGCTAAATCGGCTTGTGTTAACGGTGAGTTGTCGTCTTTTTTTACAACGTTAAAATCAGTAGAATATACCTGCATAATAGCTGCACCAGCGGCTTTAGCAATCTCAATGACTGGTTCTAGGTATTGATGATAATCAGGATTATTCATGCTCGAGCTTTACTGGTTCTTAAGCTAAAAGTGCTATGAAAGCAGCTTCATCCAAAATTACTAAGCCGAGTTCTTGTGCCTTATCAAGTTTGCTGCCAGCATCACTGCCTGCAATCACGTAGTCAGTTTTTTTAGACACACTGCCACTCACTTTTCCACCAGCAGCCTCTATAAGTTCTTTTGCAGTATCACGGGACAAATTAGGTAATGTACCAGTCAATACGAAAGTTTTACCTGCAAAACTACCTGTAACTAATTGTTTACCATCATTTTCTGTCCAAGAAATTCCAGCAGAAAGTAACTGTGAAATTACCTCTTGATTATGTGTTTCACCGAAAAAATTAGTAATGGATTCTGCAACCACAGGGCCAACATCGTTCACATTCAACAAGGCTTCAACATCAGCCTGCATGATGGCTGTTAACTTACCGAAATGTTTAGCTAAGTCTTTAGCGGTAGCTTCACCCACATTTCTCATTCCAAGTGCGTAAATAAAACGTGCTAACGTAGTTTTTTTGCTACTTTGTAATGCATCTAAGATATTTTGTGCGGATTTTGTGGCCATACGCTCAAGATTACTAAGGGTATTTAAATCCAGCTTATAAATATCAGCGAGCGAGTGCACCAAATTAGCTTCTACCAGTTGCTCGACTAATTTATCACCTAAGCCTTCGATATCCATTGCACGTCGTGATGCAAAGTGGGTAATTGCCTGCTTGCGCTGTGCTGGGCAGAACAAACCACCCGTGCAGCGTGCTACGGCTTCATCTGCAAGCTTCAAAATATGCGAGCCACACTCTGGGCATACGGTAGGCATTTCAAAGCGACGTGCATTGCTAGGGCGCCTCTCAAGCAACACACCTACGACCTCAGGAATTACATCCCCTGCTCTGCGCACGCTTACTGTATCGCCCACTTGCACATCTTTGCGACGCACCTCATCTTCATTGTGTAGCGTGGCATTAGTGACAGTAACTCCGCCAACAAATACAGCTTTTAGCCTTGCTACCGGTGTAATTGCACCTGTGCGCCCTACTTGCACGGTAATATCTTCAACAACAGTCAATGCCTCTTGTGCAGGAAACTTATGGGCGATTGCCCATCGCGGTGCGCGTGACACAAAACCTAATTCATTTTGCTGATTAAAACTATTTACCTTATACACAACACCATCAATATCAAAGGGTAATTTTTCACGCGTTTGACCAATTTTTTGGTAATACGCCAGCAACCCTTCTAACCCTGCCACTACATCACGTTGGTTGCTCACTGGAAAATATAAACTGGCCAAATAGTCCATTGCCATACTGTGGCTATGCAGCACTGGCGTACCTTCAGCCGCACCTAAACCATAGGCAAAAAAGCTTAGTGGGCGAGTTGCAGTAACTTTTGCATCTAATTGACGAAGGCTACCGGCGGCGGCATTACGCGGATTAGCGAAGAGTTTTTCGCCTTTATTTAATTGTGCCTGATTCAATTTTTCAAAATCACGCTTGAACATCAGTACTTCACCACGTACTTCTAATAATGCTGGTGGATTGGCACAATTTAAGCGCATGGGAATTGCTCGCAAAGTACGTAAATTATGCGTTACATCCTCGCCTGTATATCCATCACCACGGGTTGCTCCTTGGGTGAATACACCATGCTCATAAGTTAGTGTAATGGCTAAGCCATCGAATTTAGGTTCAACTGCATATTCAATGTGCTCTTGTCCAAGCGCTTCACGAATACGCTTATCAAAGGCTTCTAATTCGTTCTCTTGAAAAGCATTATTGAGTGATAGCATTGCCTGGCGATGCGTAATGCTATTAAATGCATTCGCTACAGAACCGCTAACACGTTGGGTAGGTGATTCTGGTGTAATAAGGCTCGGGTGAAGGTTTTCTAAGCTTTGGAGTTCTCGATAAACTTGATCGTATTCACTGTCTGGTACCGAAGGTGCATCAAGCGCATAATATTCGTGGTCATAGCGTGCAATTAAGGCACATAACTCCTGATGACGTAATGTTACATCACTCAACTTTAATTTTTCCGCCTGTGATTTTCCCAATTCTGACTTTGGTACTTTTAATTCCGAATCACCTAAATCTAATGTGCGCTGTTCAGTACTTTCAGCCATTTAAATCATCACTATTTAACAAAAACAACATTTAAAAACAAATACACCAGAGAAGAAACTTGGCTTATGAAAATAATCTAAGAGCGCTATCAGTGCCAGGAATAATGCCGCGCACCAACATGGTGGCATGGAGAATTTTGAGTTGCTGGCGAATTTTTTCTATCTGAATATCACCCAATAACCTATTATTATCATCAACCAAAACTGCATTTAAACCAATCTCCATTTGCCTAGCCACTTGTACCATTTGAGTGAAAACCTCACCACATTGCTTAACATGTGGAATATCAAACTGAAAGGTAATACCTTTTACTACCGAAGAACGCAACATTTCCGGACTAAATGGGTGGTCATCCCGATTGAACATCACAAAAGAACCTTGCTTACTTCTAGTTTGAATATTTGTCGGCTCATCAAAATGTTGGAATACTCCGTCAGAAGTTAAGGTCAAACCTTGCGCTTCAGCTAAACCCCTGAGCTTAGTCCCTGTAAAGGCTCCATTCTCACCATGAACAAGGTGAAAACCAATCGTTTTATCTACCTCAATGCAAAATGTATCTAGTGCTGTAGCCTTTGCCAGTGCATCACCTGCGCCTTGCCATTCCACATGCGCGTTGATATCTAAACCAGTACTTTCCACAGCCAATTGAAAACGATTTAACATACTGCGAGACACTGCACCAGCACGATCAGCCAATTGTATGCTGCAAGCTACTCTTGAAATTAATTGATTTGGAGAAACCAGTTGATTAGTCTTGGCATCATTAAGTAAATACCACTCTTTATTTGAAGCAAGCATATGTACGAAAACAGGCTTATCGTAGCCGTGCAATAGACTCGTTAATGTACTAATAAGTGCATTTGATGGTGTTTCTTCAGCTAAATACAATATAGCAGTTAAATCTATCTGCGCATGCAAGGTGTCAGGGAGGTTAACTTCAGGTTCTGACAATTCATCGTCAACAAGTATGGGATCTACTGAATTAAGCTCCTCAGCATCAGACTTTGGCATTTCATTTATTACGGTAGTTGCTTGAGACCCATACTCTTGAAAATCCACCTTACGCATATCAGCTTCAGGTTTCGCATTTGCTTTATTTACATAACTAAATGCGTCATTAAATATTGCTTTAATATCATCGTGTTGTGCTGGCTTTATATTTAAATTAGCCGCAGTGGTGTTGTCAGCTTGATTATGAATATCATATTTAGTAGCGCCTTTTGCCATGTTAGTTGCAACTCGTGAGTAATCCTCTTCAATTGAATTAGTGTCAATCGCGTTGATATCTAACGAAAACTCGGCATCAGATGATGACTTTTCATATGCATAGTCATTACCAGTATTATGCAAAGTTTCATGTAAATTTTCCGTATCAAATTGAGGTTCATCAACTATCTCAACCTGATCTAGATTAGGTTCATCAAGCAATGCATCTCGTTGCAATGACGAGAAATTACTTTCTACTTCTTTATGAAACCGTCTTTCCTGCCACCAATTGACAACAACCACTGCCAATATAATCAGCACACCTATGACGATCAATAACATCTGCAAATTGCTCATTTAAACCTAACTTTCAACATTTCTTCAATAGCTCAGTCTCTCAACCAACAGTTAATTCCTCAACCATGCGTACAGCCGCTTCCATATCTACGTCCACAATACGCGAAACACCAGACTCTTGCATAGTAACACCTATCAATTGCTGCGCCATTTCCATAGTTATTTTATTATGACTCACATATAAAAACTGTGTTCTTTCAGACATTTTTTTCACCATTGCACAAAAACGCTCGGTATTGCTGTCATCCAAAGGTGCATCAACTTCATCCATCAAGCAAAATGGTGCCGGGTTTAGTCTAAACAACGCAAATACCAATGCCAATGCCGTCAAAGCTTTCTCTCCGCCAGATAACAAATGAATTGTGCTATTTTTC
>JBKJRF010000229.1:0-4402 GCA_046594825.1 Methylotenera sp. | reverse complement strand
GGACACCTCCCTTTCACGGAGGCGACCGGGGTTCGAATCCCCGTGGGGACGCCAGTTTTAGTCTAAGTAACTGTCTGGTAATAAAATTCACGCAATTCAATAAGTTACAATTCATAGTTTCTAGATTCAAACTATCAACCTCGCTGTATACTTTCATCTATAAAAGCACAACTCAGGTTACTTACTATTTCAGTGACTAGTAACGTTACATTCAATACCCTAGAAGCTTTACAGCCCTCTCTAAAAAGCAAAACATTGAATAAACTGTTCTTATCTTAAGGACACAATCTTAGCGATGAAACTTAAAACCAACCCCATTCTATTTCTCACTACACTCTTGGCTATCCCCGCCTATGCTGGAGAAATAAATTCTGCAGCCATAATCACTACACATAACAAATGGCGTGCTGAAGTAGGCGTGACGAAGAGACTAAAGTATTCAACAAGCTTAGCAGTTACCGCTCAAGCCTGGGCGGACAATTTGCAAAAAACAAATCATTGCCAAATGCGCCATAGCAAAACGGATGGAAAATACGGAGAGAACCTTTACTGGGGCAGCGCATTGTCATGGTCTGATGGTAAAAAGGAATTGCAAAAGGTGTCGCCAGAGCAAGTAGTAGATAGCTGGGCTAATGAGAAAGCAGATTATGACTATGTTAGCAATCAGTGCATGTCAGGCAAAGTCTGTGGTCATTACACCCAAATCGTCTGGAATACAACGACGACAGTCGGCTGTGGAATGGCAGTATGTGACGATACGCATGAGCAAGTATGGGTTTGCCAATATCAGCCAACTGGTAACTGGCTCGGGATTAAGCCTTATTGATTGCGTACAGCAGACTCAAGCTGACCTTTACTTTCTGATTTTATAATTCTGTATGCTTTTAAAAGCTATACCTGTAAAAGGATAAAGTTAACCTAGATTAGTTGAATTTAAGATGCACTTTGTATCACGACATAAAACTATTTTATAATCAGTAGGTCAGTTATTAGTCAGTCTTGTCAATATGCACCCATAAGCTATATAAATTTTGGCTACATACTATTTTTTAGAAAATGTTTAGGAACATGAATGAACAATAAATTGCTATGGATATTGCTTGCGTTTGTTACTGTAGCGCATTCAGCTTCAGCCAATACAGCACTAGAAATACCGACACTCACCCCTTTAGAGCAGCAATCCCAAGCTGCACACTTATCTGCTGAAGTACTCACCCGCTATCACTATAAGCCGGTAAAACTTGATGATACAAGTTCTTCGAAAATATTTGATAACTATATAAAGTCTTTAGATAGTCAAAAAGTGTTTTTCTTACAGGCTGATATTGACCAGTTCGCTTATGCGCGAACAAAACTTGACGATGCGATACTTAAAGAAGACTTGAGCATTCCTTTTGCTATTTTTAACCTTTATCAGAAGCGCATTATAGAACGTACCGCCTACGCACGTTCATTGCTCAATAAAGGCTTTGATTTCACAAAGGATGAAAGTTATCAATACACACGTGAGAAATCAATGTGGGCGAAATCTCAAGAAGAAATGAATGATCTTTGGCGTAAGCGCGTTAAAAACGATTGGCTTCGTCTTAAACTAGCTGGCAAAAACGATAAGAGTATTATCGAGACACTAGATAAACGCTATGAAAACTCTTTGAAAAGTGTCGCTAAAATTAAAAATGATGATGTATTTCAAAGCTTCATGAATGCATATACGTTGACCGTAGACCCGCATACTAATTATTTTGGGATACGTGCATCAGAAGATTTTGATATTTCGATGAAGCTATCACTTGATGGGATTGGCGCTGTTCTGCAAGATAAAGATGAATACACTACCATCAGGGAGCTAGTAACTGGCGGTCCAGCAGCACTTTCAGGAAAGCTTGAAGTTGGTGATCGTATTGTAGGTGTAGGTCAAGGTGAAAACAGCCCTATCACAGATGTAATGGGCTGGCGGCTGGATGACACCGTGGCGCTAATACGTGGTGCTGAAAATTCAATAGTACTTTTAGATATTCTTCCCGCTGAAGCTGGGCCTGATGGCAAACACAAGCTTATTGCCCTTACACGCAAAAAAATCAGTCTGGAACAACAAGCTGCAAAGAAATCGATTATTGAAGTGAAAGACGGCGCTACAACACACCACATTGGAGTGATAGATTTACCGGTTTTCTACCAAGATTTTGGCGCACGTCAAAAAGGCGATAAGGATTTTAGAAGCGCTACACGAGATGTAGCACGACTTTTGGAAGAACTTAAGAAAGACAAAGTTGATAGCATATTAGTAGATCTCCGTAACAATGGTGGTGGATCATTAGATGAAGCCATTGAGCTCACAGGCTTGTTCATAAACAAAGGCCCTGTATTACAGGAGCGTGATGTTAAAGGTGATATAAAAGTAGATAGCGACACTAATGCCAAGATCGTTTGGAATGGACCACTAGGCATACTGATCAACCGTGGTTCAGCATCAGCCTCTGAGATTTTTGCTGCTGCAGTACAAGACTATGGTCGTGGCGTGATCATTGGTGAACAAAGCTTCGGAAAAGGTACAGTGCAATCTGTAGTGAATCTGGATCAACTTGTGAAAAACGATCATCCAAAATTCGGTGAACTTAAGATGACAGTTGCCCAATTCTTCCGCATAAATGGTGGCACTACCCAATTGCGTGGTGTGACTCCAGATATAAGCCTACCTTCTATGACAGATGCTGATAATTTTGGTGAGTCTAGCTTTGATAACGCACTGCCTTGGACACAAATCAAAGCCGCCGAATTTACCCCAGCGGGTGACTTAAAAGCGCTTGTCCCCTTACTGACAGCGAGCCATGATGCACGTATCAGCAAAGACAAAGATTTTCAGTACTTAAAAGATGATATTAACGAACTCAAAATCCAGCGCAATAAAAACCTAATTTCACTCAATGAAACTAAGCGCCGCCAAGAACGGGAAGCACAAGAAGCACGTTTATCATCACGCGAAAAAATCAGCGATACTGACAAAAAAGCCAATCCATCAGACAAAAAAATGAGCCCTTCTAAAAATGAGGCATTGCAAGATGATGGGCTACAGTCAAATGAGCGAAATATTAGTAGCGACTTAGCAATGGAAAAAGTAAGGAAAGATAGCAAAGACATATTACTTAATGAAGCTGCAGACATATTGAGCGATGAAGTTAACCTGCTGAAGGCAAATGCTAAATTAGCGGCTAGTGTGTTGCCAAAAATGGAAGCACGTTAATTCTTTTAAACCATTTACACTTCATAGTTTACAGGCACTTTATATTTGTCTGACTCTCTAAAGTAATTCTAAAACTTAAATTGTTTCAGTTGAGTTGCAACTAGCAAACTCAACTGAAACAATATGTGTTTGATATGTTACAAGTGCGTCAAATCAAAAATACACCCCCACCCAATCAGTTGACTGATTCAGATATTTGCTCAGCCATGAGTCTAGTACGTACAAAGTTGATATGGCCTCTTAAACCATAAAACATATCTCCAAATGCGGCAGGTATTTTTATTTTACTTAGCTTAACTTCGAGCTGATCTAAATTCTGCAAAATTTGTTGGCGCTTTGATTCATCAACATTTGAAACGAACGCGTCTCGCTCAAGTTCAAGCAAAGCTTTGTAGAATGGATAAATATGCAGTTGGATCTTCCAGCGATAGATACTAGGGGCTAATTTAATAGCAGGTATTAATATCAAAAGATGTGGCACTATAACCACAAGCATTCTGTTAATAAAACTTGCCATCCAGAATGGAAAGTCACGATATAAGAAACTCTTACCAGATTTGTAATAACGAATTGCATCAGGACTCAACCGGAATTCTTGGGTTGTGAGATTAGGAAATTCTCCGCTTTTCACAAATAAACCAGAAGATCCATGCACCTCATGTGCTACATCTAATAACAAATCTGAAAGCGCAGGATGCAAACTATCACGCGCAATTAGCTCTACAGTTGGTGCAATTAGGTTGAGATCATTTACTGGGATATTTTTTCCCAAGTCAATTGAACCCTCAGGTAAAACTAATTTATGTAAATACTTGATGCGTCTTGTATAACCATCCGCTTGTACAAAATTAAATATATTGATTCCTGGGGTTTTGATTAAGGTTTTAATCTGTTGAATTGATGCCGAGTCCCCCATTACAAATATGGCATCCACCCTATCTTCTAATAAATCTTTGGCTGGATCCAAGCTTGGCTTTTCAATTAACTGGGTATTCCCCTCAGGTAAAATTCCATTTTCCTTCAGTATACTTAGTGCTAATGAGTGAGTACCACTTCCAAGCTCACCAATATTTAATCTTAGCCCTTCAAAATCAGCAATCAAATGTTTACTTTCACCATGGTAAAAAACCATGATTGGCTGATACGCGACACTGCCAAGCG
>JBKJRF010000224.1:0-3412 GCA_046594825.1 Methylotenera sp. | reverse complement strand
TATAAAAATGGGTTTAAACGGCAATAACGCTGTCGAATTACTCAAACTATTATTCAACGAAGTGCCACAAAATGATTACGAGCTAGTCAGCTCAGAAAATGGGGTGCTATTAAGGCTGCCTGGTGCAATACCGCGTTATGAAATCTTTACTGACGCTATCAATGCACCTATCATTTGGAACGCCTTAAAACAACAGGCTAAACCTGTTGGTGCTGCATGTTGGGAATGGTTGGAGATTCAAGCTGGAATCCCTGAAATCACACTTAAAACCCAAGAAGAGTTTGTACCGCAAATGCTGAATCTAGATGCCCTAAATGCAATCAACTATAAAAAAGGTTGCTATACAGGACAAGAGATCGTTGCGCGTACGCATTATCTAGGCAAAGTGAAACGTCGTACTCAGCTAGCGCATATTGCCAGCAACAGCATGCCTGAATTAGGTGATGATATCGTTGATAATAAGCAACAAGCAATTGGTAAAATTGTCAGGTGTGCCCCTGCTATTGATGTAGGTTTTGATGTGCTTGCTGAATGTAGACTAGAAAATATTAACGCTGAGAATGCGACACAAGATGATGTCTTTTGGAGAGATATTCCCTTAACAGTTAAGGCATTGCCATACAGGCTAGATGAAAATTAGTCAGCAGTTATATTTATAATAACTACTGACTTGGTTTATTGATAGGGGTAGCAGGTTTACTGGGTGTGCCAGATTTATCAGCTGAGTTGATTTTAGTTGGCACAATTGGCTTAGGCGTAGCCTCTGTTACAGGGGCAACTGGAGCAGTGGTTTTAGCTTGGTTTTGACTAGGTTGTTGAACAGCTGCTTTAGGCATAGTATTTTCTAGCACTTGGTAAAACACTTCATCTTGCTTCACCATACCTAACTCACTTCTTGCGCGCTCTTCAATGGCGGCGCGGCCACTCTTTAAATCACGTACTTCAGCATCCAACGTATCATTGCGTGCTTTTAATGCATTATTCTTGTCCTGCTGCTCACTTATTTGCCGATTTAAATCCCACACACGCAACCAGCTACCCTTGCCTAACCACAGTGGGTACTGTAGCAAGGCAATAAGGATAACAAAGATTAGTGTTAAGGCTTTCAATGACTTCTATGCTTGAGCTATTATTTACGAGCTACTCACCTAAAAATTATTATTTAAATAATTGATAAAACGCTGCTAGCCCAGCATAGCTAGTTGCGTCACCTAACTCTTCTTCAATACGCAATAACTGATTATATTTAGCAATGCGCTCTGAGCGTGAGATTGAACCCGTTTTAATTTGTAGCGCATTAGTAGCCACTGAAATATCCGCAATCGTAGTATCTTCAGTTTCACCTGAGCGGTGTGAGATCACAGCCGTATAACCTGCACGTTTAGCGACTTCAATCGTTTCAAATGTTTCAGTCAGTGTGCCGATTTGGTTCACTTTAATCAACACTGAGTTAGCTACGCCGCGTCTGATGCCTTCGCGCAAAATCTTAGCGTTGGTCACAAATAAATCATCGCCGACCAATTGCGTGGTTTTGCCTAGACGTTTAGTCAGTAAATCCCAACCATCCCAATCGAATTCGCTCATGCCATCTTCAACACTGATGATAGGGTATTTATCACACCAGTTTGCTAAATAATCTGTAAATTGGCCTGATGACAACTCCAAACCTTCAGAGGCTAAATGATATTTACCATTTTTATAAAACTCGGTACTCGCACAATCTAATCCTAGATATACATCACGGCCAGGCTCGTAACCTGCATCAGAAATCGCTTCCATAATATATTGAATAGCCACTTCATTTGAAGGCAAGTCAGGCGCAAAGCCGCCTTCATCACCCACGGTAGTTGCTAGGCCTTTTTTATGTAAGGTTTTTTTCAAGGCATGGAATACTTCTGCACCGCAGCGCAGCGCCTCTCTAAAGCTTGGGCGACCTGCTGGAATAATCATAAACTCTTGCATATCCACGCTGTTATCTGCGTGTGCACCACCATTAATGATATTCATCATCGGCGTCGGCAATTGCATAGCGCCAGAACCGCCTAAATAGCGATATAAAGGTAAGCCAGACTCTTCAGCCGCAGCACGTGCGCAGGCCATAGAGACTGCTAAAATGGCATTTGCGCCTAAACGGTCTTTATTTTCAGTACCATCAAGCTCAATCAAGGTTTTATCGATAAAGCTCTGCTCTTCAGCATCTAAACCAATAATCGCTTCAGTGATTTCGGTATTTACATTTTCAACTGCTTGTAAAACACCTTTACCTAAATAACGCGTTTTATCACCATCACGCAGCTCTACTGCTTCTTTAGTGCCTGTAGAAGCGCCCGACGGCACTGCGGCACGTCCAATGACACCGCTTTCTAACAACACATCGGCTTCAACAGTTGGATTTCCGCGTGAATCTAAAATTTCGCGGGCGATAATATCTACAATGGCGCTCATGTTTAATCCTTAAATTTACAAATTAATTTTAACTTTACAGATCAATTCTATAAAGTCGATTCAATAAACCCAGCTTTTTTGACTAATCTATCTAAATCCACTAGTAACGCTAATAAATCTTGCATTTTGTGCAATGGCCATGCATTAGGTCCATCTGACAATGCTTTTGCAGGGTCTGGATGCGTTTCCATAAAAATACCTGCAATGCCACTTGCCACTGCTGCACGCGCCAACACAGGCACATGCTCACGTTGACCGCCACTTTTCTCACCTTGGCCGCCAGGCTGTTGAACCGAGTGCGTTGCATCAAACACTACTGGGCAATTGGTTTCACGCATAATCGCTAAGCCGCGCATATCTGAAACTAATGTGTTGTAACCAAACGATGCGCCACGTTCACATACCATAATCGTATCCGCACCGCCGTTTGCTTCTTTAGCTTTATTCACTACCTGCATCATGTCATGCGGCGCTAAAAACTGGCCTTTTTTGATATTGACTGGTTTACCACAAGTTGCCACAGCTGTAATAAAGTCAGTTTGACGGCATAAAAATGCTGGTGTTTGTAGCACATCAACCACACTAGCAACTTCTGGCACTTGCTCTGTAGTATGCACATCGGTCAAAATCGGCACACCAATTTGGCGACGTACTTCATCCAAGATTTTAAGGCCTTCAGTAATACCAAAACCACGAAAAGTTTTGTTTGAACTGCGGTTCGCTTTATCGTACGAAGATTTGTAGATGAATGGAATACCTACTGCGGCGGCAATCTCTTTCAACTGTCCAGCGGTATCAATCGCCATTTGTTTTGACTCAATCACGCATGGACCGGCAATTAAAAATAAAGGATGCTCAAGACCTACATCAAAATTACATAATTTCATTTTATAACCTTAATATTTCAGAAACCCAGTATTCAAACTTTATTTTTATTGGCTAATGCAGCATTCACATACGCCGTAAA
>JBKJRF010000192.1:0-9688 GCA_046594825.1 Methylotenera sp. | reverse complement strand
CTATCATGCTGGTGAGGGAAATAAATGAAATGAAATGATTTTTACGCTTAGCCCGCGTATAACGCATGCCGACGAATAATTCAAATACCGATAATTTATTAAATATTGATTTTATGGTTTGTAGCATAGGCAGAATTCTAACAGGGATATGGCTTTGTTTTGAACTCTGTTACATAGTTCAAAAATTTGGCAGTATTGATGTTGCAATTATGGATAAATACTGTAATGATTATTCTGAATATCAGCAAATAAAAATAATGAATCCATTCACACCTCAAATTTCACTAAGTTATACACCTAATCGTGTGTATATTTCACGTTAGGGTAACCATGTCCGACACAGAAAACATGAATGACGAACAACTGGCAGAATGGCAAGCTGGCTGGAAAGAGCATACAGGCAACTACATACTTGCTGAACGTGAGTGGGAGCGCAGAATGATTTCCCATGAGTTTTCTCTCCAAACAAAACTTGCTGCAATTAACAATCGTTGGTTAATAGCTTCCGCTTTCATTGGTGTTTTTGGCACTCTTGCTGGTGCATGGCTTGGAGCTCATTTCCCCAGTACAAATTTAGTTCCAGCAGCTCAAAGTAAGCAAGTGTCAGTACAACAATTGCAACCCCCACCCAATGTTGAACAAACGAAGTTGGTTCAGCCCGCTTTACAAAAACTAACCAAAACTGAGAAACGAATTTCATCCCTAATTCTTCCATATGCCAAACGTTAGTCGCTTGTTTAAAATTTTCTGGCTTTAGGTTAAGTTGTCTCAACTAGATAGCGTTGATAAATAACTTACATAGGGCGCATTAGCTAAAAGACATTGTGTTGCGCATTACACTACGCTAAATACGCCCTACAGATTTTAAAGAATACCAGCTTTACAAAAACACCTCCTTAGCCTTATCTGATAAAATTACATTATGTTTACAGGCATCATTCAGACCATAGGTCAAATCGAGCGCACATCCATGATGGGCGATGACGTAAAACTCCAGATTAGCTGTGCAGGGCTAGACATGCAAGACGTGATGATTGGCGACAGCATTGCAGTAAACGGCATTTGCCTCACTGCAATTAGCCTAAGCGACACGCATTTTGAAGCGCATGTTTCCAAAGAAACATTGTCGGTCACGGTAGGTCTAAATAACCTCAACCCGGCGCTAGTTAACCTTGAAAAGGCGTTGCGGCTCAGTGACAGATTGGGTGGTCACTTGGTGAGTGGTCATGTTGATGGTGTAGGTGAAGTGGTGCACTTTGAGCAATTGGGTGACTGCTGGAAGCTTGATATTCGTGCGCCGCATGCCATCTCAAAATACATTGCTATTAAAGGTTCTATTTGCATCAATGGTGTGAGCTTAACTGTAAACACGGTGCAAAAAGACGTGTTTAGTATGAATCTAATCCCACACACGCTTGCCAATTCCACACTGCAATTTTTAAAAGTCGGTAGCCATGTGAATTTAGAAGTAGACCAAATTGCCCGCTATGTAGAGCGCATGACGGAGTGGATGTCAGAAGACAATCAATTAAAAGACAGTAAGGATGAACCTGCTTGAATAAAGCAGATGATATGAATACAAATATTAGTGTAATTAGTTCTGCCAAAGAAATCATCGAAGAAATTAAACGTGGCCGTATGGTGGTGTTGGTCGACGATGAAAACCGTGAGAATGAAGGCGATTTAGTGCTAGCCGCTGAATTTACCACTGCCGAGCACATTAACTTTATGGCCAAGTATGGTCGCGGGTTAATTTGTTTAACCTTGACTGAAGCGCGTTGCCATAAATTAAATTTGACTAAGATGGTACAAAAAAATGGCGCGCGCATGGGTACTAATTTCACAGTTTCCATTGAAGCTGCTGAAGGGGTCACTACCGGAATTTCTGCCGCAGACCGAGCAACCACAGTGCTTGCTGCTGTAAGTAAAAATGCTCAACCGCAAGACATCGTAAGCCCTGGGCATATTTTTCCGCTTGCGGCAATGGATGGCGGTGTGCTGGTGCGTGCTGGGCATACTGAAGCGGGTTGCGATTTGGCACATCTGGCAGGCTGTGAGCCAGCCAGCGTGATTTGCGAGATTTTAAAAGAAGATGGCAATATGGCGCGGCTACCAGATTTAATGCTATTTGCCGCCGAACACCAACTCAAAATCGGCACGATTGCCGACCTGATTCATTATCGCGCCCAAACAGAGCGATTAGTTGAGCGCACTGCCGAGCGCATGATACAAACACCCTATGGTGAAATGAAGTTGATTGCCTATCACGATAAAATCGCCAAAGAAACGCATCTAGCTTTAATAAAAGGCACACCTACACCAGAACAAGAAACACTGGTGCGTGTGCATGAGCCATTATCAATATTTGATTTACTTGATAGTACTAGTTGTACGCACAGCTGGAATACCTTGCAAGCGATGAAAGTTATCGCCAATGCGAATGCAGGCGTAATGGTGCTGTTGCATCAACAAGAAAATGGCGAGACAATTATTGAGCGTATTAAAGGTGCAGATGAGCCGATACGTATTAATCAGGAGCTACGCACTTATGGCATAGGCTCTCAAATACTATTAGATTGCGGCGTAGGTAAAATGAAACTATTAGCTAATCAGCGCAAAATGCCGAGTATGGCTGGCTTCGGTTTAGAGGTTACAGGGTATTTAGAAGCCGACAAAAGCATTAAATAGTCATTCAAACTGATTAATCAGTTTGAACAGCATCAATTAACTTTAATAAACAACGATTTATGTTAGAATGAAACCATTGGAAAACATTAACTTTACTGGTCACTTCCTCATCGCGATGCCCGCCTTGACTGACCCATATTTTTCTAAATCCGTCACCTTTATCTGCACACACAATCAAGATGGTGCGATGGGCGTGGTGATTAACCACCCTACCGATATTACCTACGATACCCTGTTTGAAAAAATCAACGTTGAGCTATTTAACAACATGGTTGCAGACCACTCAGTATTATGTGGCGGCCCTGTGCAGCCTGAGCGTGGCTTTGTATTGCATATGCCAGCTGGGGAATGGGATAGCACTATCACTATTGCCGAAACTACTGCACTGACTACTTCAAAAGACATACTGGAAGCTGTTGCGATTGGCGCTGGCCCTGAAAAAATGTTGCTGACTTTGGGCTATGCAGGTTGGACACCGGGACAACTAGAGCAAGAAATCGCACAAAACGCTTGGTTGTCAGTGAAAGCTAAAGATGTTGAATCTCTGCATAAAATTCTGTATGACACAGATAATGACGAAAAACTAAATGCAACCATGGCTTTATTGGGCGTAGACCCTGCGATGCTATCTGATGTGGCAGGTCACGCTTGATGCAAGCTGCGGCTAATGCCAAACTATTTGATAGCTCGCATTTGATTGACAACGAAAATGTTTATGATGCAAAAATTGTATTAGCCAGCACAGCGATGTGCTTTGATTTTGGCGAACAACGCATAGGCATCGCTGTTGGTGAGCATTTATTGGCAACTGCCAATCCACTAACCACCATAGATAATGAAAGTAACGAAATACGCTTTCAAATCATTAGCGAGCTTATTAAAGAGTGGCAACCAAAGTTACTGGTCGTTGGCCTGCCGCTGAATGTTGACGGTACTGAGCATGCCATAACACAGCTTTGCAAGAAATTTGCTAGGCGCCTCAATGGGCGGTTTAACATTCCTGTAGTGTTGGTGGATGAGCGTTACAGCTCAGTAGAGGCTAGCAGCTTGTTGAATCAAACGGGCATTAAAGGCCGCGCGCAGAAGGTAATGCTGGATCAAGTAGCTGCACAAACTATACTGCAAAGTTATTTTGATAGTATTTAGCATATGCAGCTCAATAATAATTACGAGTAAAATACTGATATGACCTCAAAAAATATCAAACTACCAGACGCCGAAGAACTACTTAAGATTTTGGCTCAAAAGCTCCAGCCGTTATTAGTGCCAAATACCGCTCTAGTCGGCATTCAAAGTGGTGGTGTTTGGTTGATGGATAGATTGGTCACACTACTAGAAAGCACTATAGTCAAAAATAAAGTTGAACAAGGCACACTCGACGTATCGTTTTACAGAGATGATTATGCTAAACGTGGCTTAAAGCCTGAAAATCGCCCTAGCCTGATTCCATTTGAAGTTGAAGACAAACACATCATTTTAATTGATGATGTGTTTTACACTGGCCGCACTACCCGTGCAGCAGTGAATGAGTTGTTTGATTATGGCCGCCCAGCCAGCGTTACGCTCGTGGCATTGGTGAATCGTGGCGGTCGTGAACTCCCAATTGCGCCACAAATTGTTGCCGCTGACATTCCATTGCCTGCCGCACAAAACTTACAACTCATACAAAACTCCGATGGCACTTTAAGCCTTGAACTTCAATCTACAAAATCAGCACAACACACGCATGAATAATCCTCAACTTGATACCGATGGCCGCTTACGACACCTGCTCTCTATTGAGGGCTTACCTAAAAAAATTCTCAATCAAATTCTAGATACCGCTGAATCATTCGTCGGCGTAGCTGAGCGTGAAGTAAAAAAAGTACCGTTATTACGCGGCAAAACAGTCTGCAACCTGTTTTTTGAAAATAGCACCCGCACCCGCACCACCTTTGAAATTGCTGCTAAACGCTTATCTGCTGATGTGATTAGCCTAAATGTGAATACCTCGTCTCAATCTAAAGGTGAAACGATTTTAGATACGGTAGATAACCTGATTGCCATGCACACAGATATGTTTGTGGTACGTCACTCACAATCTGGCGCGGCTCACTTTATTGCTAAACATGTACCAAATCACATCCATGTTATTAATGCTGGTGATGGCCGCCACTCACACCCTACACAGGGTTTGCTGGATGTATTTACAGTGCGTAAATACAAGCCTGACCTACATAATTTAAGGGTAGCGATTGTAGGTGACGTGCTGCATTCACGTGTCGCACGTAGCGAAATTCATGCCCTTACCACGCTAGGCGTGCCTGAAGTAAGAGTGATTGCACCTAAAACACTATTACCCGCAGAAGTAGAAAAACTTGGCGTGCATGTATTTCATGATATGAGGGCTGGCTTAAAAGACGTGGATGTAGTCATGATGTTGCGCCTGCAGAACGAACGCATGAATGGTGCAATGCTACCGAGTGCACAAGAGTATTTTAAGACTTATGGCCTTACTCAAGAAAAATTAAACTTAGCCAAACCAGATGCAATAGTGCTGCACCCAGGCCCAATGAACCGTGGTGTTGAGATTGACTCTAGCGTCGCGGATGGTGCGCAGTCTGTCATTCTGCCGCAAGTCACTTACGGTATTGCTATCCGTATGGCAGTAATGGCGCTACTTTCAGGCGGTACAGGCGGAGGCCAAGTATGAAAATACACATCAAAAATGGTCGCGTGATAGACCCGAAAAATAATATTGATAGTAAGCTGGATGTATTTATAGCTGCAGGCAAGATCCTCGCACTCGGTGAAGTTCCTGACGGCTTTGTTGCAAATCAAACGATAGACGCCTCCAATTTAATCATTTGTCCAGGATTGGTAGATTTATCCGCCAGATTGCGTGAACCAGGTGACGAATATAAAGCAACCTTAATTAGCGAGCTGCAAGCCGCAGTCGCTGGCGGCGTAACCAGCCTTGCCTGCCCGCCAGATACTGACCCAGTATTAGATGAACCTGGTTTGGTAGAGATGCTCAAGCACCGCGCCAAACAACTCAACCTGGCACATGTATATCCATTAGGCGCGCTTACGCGCCAACTGCAAGGCAAAGTACTTTCGGAAATGGGGGAATTACGTGAGGCTGGCTGCGTAGGATTCTCACAAGCTAACATTGCGATTACCGACACCCAAGTATTATGGCGCGCCATGGAGTATGCTGCCACGTTCGGTTTTACCTTGTTTTTACATGCAGAAGAACCATTCTTAGCAAAAGATGGTGTAGCTCACGACGGTGAAATTGCCAGCAGGCTAGGCTTAAAAGGCATACCAGGCGCAGCCGAGGCACTGGCGCTTGCTAGCATATTACGTATAGCTAAAGAAATTGGTGCAAGCGTTCATATCAGCCGTTTATCGACCGCTGAAGGCGTCGGCATGATACGCGAGGCTAAAAAGCAAGGCTTAAAAATCAGTTGTGACGTTAGTGCAAACCAACTGCACTTGACCGAACATGATATTGCCTATTTTGATGCCAATTGTCATTTGAAACCGCCACTACGAACACAACGCGATAAAGATGCACTGAGTGCAGGCTTAAAAGACGGGACTATTGATGCAATATGTTCTGACCATACACCAGTGGATGATGATGCCAAACTAGCACCTTTTGCTGAAGCTGAAGTTGGTGCAACAGGTTTGGAGTTACTACTTACCCTAACTTTAAAATGGGCACAGCAAGAAAAGGTAAGTTTGGTGCATGCACTTAATCTTGTTAGCCAAGCTTCTGCGCAAATTTTAGGTATACCTGCGGGAGATTTAAGCCCAAATAGTATCGCCGACATTTGTATCTTTGATGCTAACGAATACTGGACAATATGCCCAAGCGCACTCAAAAGCCAAGGTAAAAACAGTCCATTCAATGGATTAGAATTAGCAGGAAAAGTTAAAACCACCTTAGTGCACGGACAAGTAGTGTATCAAAACTAGGCTGGCTGCCAATTTACACAGGCTTGCGCAACCCTCCTATTGGATGATTGACGTAACACACTCACAAGCGTTCAATGTTAGGAGTATTTTCTAACAAGCTTAGGAGTGGATTATGGTTTCATGCTGTATGTGGTGGCTTATATTTGGCGTGCTAGTTGGCTGGCTACTAAACTGGCTACTATGTCGTTGTACAAGTTGCCGCAGCATGAAGTGCGGTGACAATACATCTAATACTTCATCCAGCGCAAACTCCAACTCGGCCAACACCTTGATGGAAGCACCACCAGATGCTATTCCAGCTGAAGTTACAGTAAAAACCAAATCTGAAGCTACTCCTAAACCAGCGGCAACTGCCGCGAAACCCAGCACGTTAGCAACTACACCCAAAGTGTTTATATTAGATGCTGCAGCTGCGAAAGCTGCAGGATTTAAACTTAAAGGTCCAAATGACCTCACAGTTGTAGAAGGTATCGGCCCCAAAATAAGTGAGTTGTTTAATAATGCTGGCATCACGACATTTGCACAACTTGCTAAACAAACTGTGCCGCAAATGCAAAAAGTGTTAGATGAAGCAGGCCCAAGATATAAATTAGCTAAGCCCAGTACTTGGGGACAACAAGCTGCTTTAGCTGCTGAAAATAAATGGTCTGAGCTAAAAAAACTTCAAGATAAATTGAGTGGTGGCGTTTAAATTAAAGCCTCTCAAACAACCTTATGCTTAAAGGAGCTATACACTCATGAATTATCCAGCGAATGGTATTGAGAAAAATAATAGTGTGGAAAGAACAAGCGGGCAATTCAAGCATGCTTTATGGACCTGGATCGTAGCGTTAGCGCTCGCAATCTACCTAGTTTGGCAGTGGCAACATGGGCAGGGGCCTGCCAGTACAAGTGCTTGCTGTATTGCCATAAGCGCTAATGAAAGTACAGCAGCCAAGAATGCCCCAGCTAACTTTCACTTTACTGCGTCTGCCCAAGATGGCTACCAAGCGACAGGCGATGCCAGCAATGTTGCGTGGACTACAAAATCAGCAGATTTAATCGCATGGTTAAAAGATGGTGAGGATTGGGTAGTTACTGGCGACGCGACCAACATGACCCTAACTGGCAATGTAGAAAACTAAGAAATCAAGCAAGCCAAGGGAACTGAAGCACAGGTATTTTTTGGTACAGGGGTCACAGTAGATAATTAACTCCAAGTAAAAACTGCTGAAACAACACCATCCGCAGTTGCAGTGCCAACCGAAGTGAAATTGCATTTCGATACTGCAAAAGCATCACTTCCTGCTAATGCTAAACAAAGTCTAGCGCCTATTATTGAATGGTTAAAAACAAACACATCGGCAAAAGCTGTGATTTCAGGCTATCACGACAGCCATGGTAGTTTGGCATCAAATCAAGAACTAGCGAAGAATCGCGCTAAAGCGGTAAGTGCGGCACTTGAAGATGCGGGTATTGATGAAGATAGGATTTAATTGCGCAAGCCTGAAAGTACAGAAGGCGTAGGCGATGCAGCAGAAGTAAGAAGAGTTGAAGTTTCTGCAGAGTAAATACTTACTAAATTAAAAAGCCGATAATCACTTCATCGGCTTTTTAACACACTGCAAACAGGCTAAATAACTGATTTAACTTAAACTATTCCTAAACTATCCAAGCCTGCAGATAAGTCCTTACCGTGCGCACCTTTACCCTCTAGTTTGATTTTTAGACGAATATCGTTAACCGAATCGGCATTTCGCAAAGCGTCTTCATAGGTAATCACATCGGCTTCGTGTAAATCAAACAAGGCCTGATCAAACGTTTGCATGCCTAACTCGCGAGATTTAGCAATAATCTCTTTAATTTCATGCACATCACCTTTGAAAATCAAATCTGAAATCAAGGGTGAATTCAGCATCACTTCCATCGCTGCAGCACGACCTTTACCCTCTTTTTTCGGGATAAGTCGTTGCGAAATAAATGCCCGCGTATTCAACGATAAATCCATCAGCAATTGATGACGGCGTTCTTCTGGGAAAAAGTTAATAATCCGATCCAGGGCCTGATTGGTACTGTTGGCATGCAAGGTTGCCATGCACAAGTGACCAGTTTCAGCAAAAGCAATGGCATAATCCATCGTTTCACGATCGCGAATTTCGCCAATCAGAATCACATCTGGCGCTTGGCGCAAAGTGTTTTTCAATGCGATATGCCAACTTTCGGTATCAACACCAACTTCTCGTTGAGTGATGATGCAGTTTTTATGCTCATGCACAAACTCCACGGGGTCTTCAATAGTGATGATGTGGCCGTAACTGTTTTGATTTCGATAACCAACCATTGCCGCTAAAGAAGTTGATTTACCTGAGCCCGTGCCTCCAACAAAAATGACCAAACCACGCTTAGTCATTGCAATATCCTTAAGCACTTCGGGCAAACCAAGCTCTTCAAATTCTGGAATCCTAGTAGTGATGGTTCGGAATACTAGGCCAACTGAGCCACGCTGTACAAATGCATTCACACGGAAACGTGCAACACTAGGAATGCCAATCGCGAAGTTGCATTCATTAGTGGCATCAAATTCAGAAGTTTGTTTATCATTCATAATAGCCCGTGAGATTTCACGTGCCTGTTGTGCAGATAATACTTGGCCACTGACTGGCGTCATTTTTCCATCAATTTTCATCGCGGGTGGAAAACCAGCGGTAATGAACAAATCCGAGGCTTTTTTTGCCAGCATCAACCGTAATAAATCAAATACAAACTTTTCTGCCTGACCTTTCTCCATCATTTACCCTTATCGTTTTTACTTTAACTATTGATCAATTGCGATGAAGTTAAACCACTAACCCATTATAGAGTCTTTATTAGCAGCCTTAGTGCGCGCTTCATTGGCAGAAATAATATTACGTTTCACTAAATCTTGTAAATTTTGGTCTAGTGTCTGCATACCAATGTTTTGGCCGGTTTGAATCGCTGAATACATTTGCGGGATTTTATTTTCACGAATCAAGTTACGTATTGCTGGTGTACCAATCATAATTTCGTGTGCTGCAAC
>JBKJRF010000099.1:0-6614 GCA_046594825.1 Methylotenera sp. | reverse complement strand
TTAACCAGCCTGTTGCAAAATCCTCTACCTCACTGGCTTTGATGCCATTCACATCTTTCCTGAATTTAACACGCACTAGCTTATAGCCTGCTGGTTGCTTACGATTCCAGGAGCCATGCAATGCGACTATCGCATCTAGCTTGTAATCTGCAGCCCAGTTTGTTTTATCTAGAAAGGTAATACCAATCGGCGTGGAATGTGAGGTAAAAGTAATTTCTGGCGCTTGTGTGGTCTTACAAAAACCAGGTTCACCCATAAAATTGGGGTCCTCGACCTGGGCACCCCAGCAATACGGCCAACCATAATCTTTCCCTGCTTCAATCTTATTCAAGTGTTCCGGTGGCAGCTCATCATTCACAGCGCCGCCTTTACTTTCAGATCGCATATCAGAACCTTCGTTTGTAGCATACATCTCACCTGTTAAAGGATGCCAAACAAAGCCTTGAGAATTCCGCAAACCACGCGCCCAAACTGCAGACTGTTGATGTCGACCTAATGTGACTAAAGCACCAGCTGGTTTACCTTCTAGCGTATAACGCAAAATAGTTGCACGCTGTGGGTCACTTTCAACACAAACATTGCAGCTAGACCCAACATTAATAAACAAATAGCCATCTGGGCTAAGTTTGATAGTTTTAAGGGTATGACCACCTGACGGTAAGTCTTTAATAAAAGGCGTCACTTTGGCAGGCCAAGTACCTGCATTTTTTTCAAGTTTAACCACACCATTTTGATTAGCAACCAGCAGTGTATCCCCAACAAACACTAACCCTTGTGGGGCATTAAGATTACTCGCCACTGTGATCACTTCATCAGCAATGCCGTCTTTATTTTTATCTGGCAACATTACAACACGGTTGCCTTGAGCTGAAGAAAGGTAGAGATTGCCACTAGAATCAAATGTCATGAATCTGGCATCAGTTAAATACTCACCATGTTTGGTATTCTTATCTGCAAAAACTGCGACTTTAAAACCACTAGGTAACTTTATATCGGTTATGTCATTTTCAGCGTCCGCAATGTCTATAGTGAGCAACACTGAAGAAGCGAGTAATGCAAAAAAAGTTAATCTAAGGGATTGATGCATTTTATGTCGTATGCAAATAGAATCTTAAGTTAAAGTATCTGCCCAAATATTTTGGGCCCAAGTAGCAGCATAAATACCTTCCTGCTCTGTTGGGCTGGCGGAAACACCGCCTCCTTCAGCTGACACCATTATTTTTTTAGCTTCATCATAACGGTAAACATTTGCCACATGCATGGCAGATTTATCTGTGACATAGCTATAACATGTATTAGCGAACACTGGCGATGGGTCTGGCAATAGTCCAGCCATTAACTGCACAATTGCATTAGCACAAATTTTAGCTTGATTGCTCGCCATATGTGCAGATTTTGGTAACGCGGCAGAAACTGCATCACCTATCACATGCACATTCGGCGCTAGTTTGGATTCATAGGTAAGAAAATCAACTTCGCACCAACGCTTATCCACATGATTCAAACCAATAATTTGATTTTCAATCTTTACCAATTGCGCTGGTTTACCTGCACGTTGCGGCGGAATAAAATTAAGTACATCGGCTTTTACAGCATCAAAATCTGTTTTAACTGTCTTAGTTGCAACGTCAATATCCACAATAACGTTGTTCGGGCGATAATCAATAATACCCATATACATCTCGTTAAACACTTTGGTAAACAAGCCTTTTTTCGAGATGATCTCTGCATTGGCATCCAATACAACCACCTTGGATTTTGGCTTATTATTTTTAAAGTAATATGCTACTTGTGCAGCACGTTCGTAAGGGCCTGGTGGGCAACGATATGGTGCTTTAGGCACATTCATCACGAATACTCCACCATCTGGCATCGCTTCCAGTTGCTTGCGTAAGTTGACGGTCTGCCAACCTGCTTTCCAAGCGTGTGGGATTTGTTGTTGCACTTCTGCACTTTGGAGCATGGGCAATGCGTCGTAAATAAAGTCTATGCCTGGCGCAATAATAAGCCTGTCATAGGTTAATTCACCTCGTAGCATAGTGACTTTTTTTGTAGTCACATTTATTGCAGTCACTTCATCCTGCACCCACTTAATACCATGATTCGCTTTTAGCGCATCATAACCAAACGTCAAGTCATTGATAGTTTTGCTACCGCCTAATACCAAATTACTCAACGGACAAGATACAAACTGGCTATTTTTTTCAATCACCACTACTTCAATCGCACCTAAACTCCACATCTTTAGATACTTAGCCGCATTATTACCTGCATAGCCACCACCAATAATCACTACTCGACCAATCGGTGGTTTTGTTGCTCTTGCAAAAGCTGGCAGACTTGTATTTGCTAGGCCTAAACTTAAGCCAGCACCAGTAAACTTCACAAAATTACGACGATTAATTTGCATAGCAGTTAGTTTACATGCATTTGATTTACAAAATGGTGAATTGAACTCACTGTTAATTAGTAGATTGCGCTGACAGTTTTTGGGAATTTAATCTAACGGGAATTTTTATTATTTGAGCTGAAAAATACTCAGCTAAATCGGTGATTTCTTCTGAATTTAAGCCTTTAGCATGATGCTGCATGACAGTTGCAGGACGTTCACCAGACTTAAAAGTTAACATTTGCATAATGAAATTTTTACTATCCATGCCAGATAGATTTATTGCATTACCGCCACTATCAGTACCAGCACTGTTGCCATTAGTTCCGTGGCAAGCAGCACATGATGCTGCTAGGCTTCTCACATGTACCAACCTAGTTTCTGTATTTTTTACAGTTATTTCTTTAGCTTGCAAGTCTTGAGCATTGACAACCGCCTGGTCTGCAAGAGCAATCATCGGGCGACTTAGCCCAATGATTGTCGATAATATCAATAATAAATACGTTTTTTTCAAACTAGAAAACCTTTACTGTCACCTTCAAAATCTCATGGAAATTTTAAAACTCTAACAGTTATAGGCATTTTTCTTCTTGGCAACCATCTTCTTTAACACCTAGTGATTTAAGTAAATCAACCATTTTAGTGTTACCTGTATCGCGTACTACACGAATGATATCAACATCGCCACGCATTTTTTTGTTAATGTCAGCCTTGTGTTCAGCCAAATATTTAACAATATTGTCATAGCCGTCGAAAGCAGCTAAGTGAAAAGCTGTCATTTTGGTCATTGGATGCACGTAATCTAGATTAGCACCATGTTCTGTTAAGTACTTAACGGTTTCAAACTGACCTTTAGTAGCAGCCATTTGGATAGGAGCCCATGCAAAGTAAGTTGCATTAACATCAACACCACTTTCAATATATTTTTTTACAAGCTTCATGTCGCCTTTACCAAGTGCATCGGTAAACTCAACAGATTGGTCGTCAGTCAGCTGCGTTGCTGCCATTGTATGCATTGAAAAACCTAAAACTACCACAGCTAACAACATTTTAAAAAATTTCATACTGTTTTTCTCCTGCCTCATTTATTAAAATTAACTTCTTTATCAAATTTATCGCTAGTTTTGTCACTTTGAAGCCAAACATTCACCCACAAGATTAACTAATAAGTTAACCTAAGTATCGTCTTGCATTTCGGAACATCCGAATCCAAGCGCTATCTTCACTATCACCAGAAGCTTGCCATGTGTTCTGCACATTACGAATCACCCGTTCAGGATGTGGCATCATAATACTAAAACGCCCATCTGTGCTGGTTAATCCAGTAATGCCTAGCGGTGAGCCGTTAGGGTTAAACGGATAGCTTTCAGTTGGCGTTGACTCGTTATTCACAAAGCGCATCGTCACCAATTTTTTTGCTAACAAGTCATTGACCGCGTGTTGTTGAGAAAATTCCGCATAACCTTCACCATGTGCAACAACAATTGGCATTTTGCTGCCTACCATGCCATTAAAAAATAGTGAGGGGGACTCTAAAACCTCAACCATGCACAGCCTAGCTTCAAACTGCTCTGATTTATTGCGCACAAAATGTGGCCAATGTGAAGCGCCAGGAATCAGCTCACGCAGGTTACTCATCATTTGGCAGCCGTTACAAACGCCAAGCGCAAAACTATCGCCACGTTCAAAGAACGCTGAAAACTCATCCCTAGCACGTGAGTTGAATAAAATGGACTTAGCCCAGCCCTCACCAGCGCCTAGTACATCACCGTAAGAGAATCCACCACAAGCAACAAAGCCTGCAAAATCTTTGAGTAAGACGCGGCCACTGATGATATCGCTCATATGCACATCGTAGGTAGCAAACCCAGCACGGTCAAACGAGGCAGCCATTTCTACATGCCCGTTCACACCCTGTTCACGTAGTATCGCCATTTTTGGTTTAACACCACTATTGATATACGGTGCAGCTACATTTTCATCAGGCACATAGGTAAGCTGTATAGATAGACCGGGGTTAGCTTCATCCAGAATACGGTCATATTCTTGTTGCGCACATAATGGGTTATCACGCAGTTTTTGCATTTGGTATGTGGTTTCAGACCACATACGATGTAAATTGATTCGTGTATCGTTAAATACTGTGTTGCCATGCTGAGTAATGTGAATTTCATTTTCAGTGACCACGTCTGCAACTACATGCGCTAAGCCATTGAACTGTTCTGCAATTGCTTCAGCCTCTTGTGTTGCGACTTGAATCACCGCACCTAGCTCTTCATTGAACAGAATGCTAGCAATATCGCCTTTTAAGCTAGATAGGTCTATTTGCAAACCGCAATGACCAGCGAAACCCATCTCAACTAGAGTCGTGAATAAACCGCCATCAGAACGATCGTGATAGGCAAGAATTTTTCCAGCTTTATTGAGTTGTTGTATGGTGTTAAAAAATTGTTTTAGCTGATTTGCATCATCCACATCAGGTGCCACGTCACCCACCACACCATACACTTGGGCTAGACTTGAACCCCCCATGCGGTTTTTACCTGAGCCTAAATCAATCAAAATCAATTTAGAAGCGATAGCTGTCTGTAGCTGGGGCGTCAATGTTTTACGTGCGTCAGGTGTTGCAGCAAAAGCTGTAACTACTAATGAAATTGGTGATGTCACTGACTTATTCGTTCCATCTTCATTCCAAACCGTTTTCATACTCATGGAATCTTTACCCACGGGTATGCTAATCCCTAATTGCGGGCAAAGCTCCATACCAACAGCTTTCACTGTTTCAAACAAGGCAGCATCTTCACCAGCATGGCCTGCTGGTGCCATCCAGTTGGCGGAGAGTTTTAAATCACTTAAGTCATTAATTAAACTTGCTGCGATATTGGTAATTGCCTCACCAATGGCCATGCGCCCTGAAGCAGGGGCATTCACTAATGCAAGCGGCGCTTTTTCACCAATGGCAAAAGCTTCACCGCTATACGTTTCATAACCTGCTAAGGTTACCGCCACATCGGCGACTGGCACTTGCCATGGTCCAACCATTTGCTCGCGCGCCACCAAGCCTGTTACTGAACGGTCACCAATAGTAATCAAGAATGTTTTATCAGCCACGCCAGGTAACCTAAGTACACGGGCAGCGGCATCTTTCAAATCGATTTTACTTGTATCAAACGCTTTTAGCTGACAAGCTGTACTTTTAACATCGCGCGTCATTTTAGGTGGTTTACCAAGTAATACTGACAAATCCATATCTACAGGTTTGTTTTCAAAATGACTGTCAGCCACAGTTAGGTGACGCTCTGCTGTTGCGTAGCCAACCACAGCGAATGGACAACGCTCACGTTCGCATATCGCTTTAAAGCGAGGTAAATCTGCTTGTGCAATCGCCATTACATAACGTTCTTGTGCTTCATTACTCCATAGTTCACGCGGCGACATACCTGGCTCTTCATTGTGCACATCACGTAGTTGAAATACCGCACCTACGCCGGCATCATTCACTAACTCGGGAAACGCATTTGAAATGCCGCCCGCACCCACATCGTGAATGCTTAAAATCGGATTGTCATCGCCCAGCTGCCAGCATCTATCAATTACTTCTTGTGCGCGACGCTCAAGCTCGGGGTTACCGCGTTGTACTGAATCAAAATCTAGATTCTCAATATTACTACCTGTATCCATACTAGATGCAGCACTGCCTCCGAGTCCAATCAACATGGCTGGGCCGCCTAATTGCACTAAAGCTGCGCCCGCTGGAATCGGATTCTTTTTAGAATGCTTGGCAGAAATATTACCGATACCCCCTGCCAACATAATTGGCTTGTGATAACCACGCACCTCATTATTGGCTTCTAACTCAAAGGTACGGAAATAGCCTGCAATATTAGGGCGGCCAAATTCATTGTTATACGCAGCTCCACCAAGCGGACCATCAACCATGATCTGTAATGGTGAGGCAATACGGCTAGGTCTGCCGTAATTAGCCGACTCCCAAGGTTGGTTGAAATTTGGAATATTTAAGTTTGATACTGAAAAACCAGTTAACCCCGCTTTAGGTTTAGAGCCACTGCCCGTTGCACCTTCATCACGAATCTCACCACCGGCGCCTGTCGCAGCACCTGCAAATGGAGAAATAGCTGTCGGGTGATTATGCGTTTCTACCTTCATTAAGTAGTGCATTTCTTCTTCAATGTAGCCATAAGCGCCGTTATCTTTAGGGTAAAAA
>JBKJRF010000204.1:0-15485 GCA_046594825.1 Methylotenera sp. | reverse complement strand
ATAAAATGGTCGCAAAGACTTTGTACGATAAATTATTTGATTCTCACGTGGTGCATGAAGAAAATGGCACAGCGCTGATTTATATCGACCGTCATTTAGTGCATGAAGTCACTAGCCCGCAAGCGTTCGAAGGTTTGAAACTAGCGAATAGGAAAGTATGGCGCGTTGACTCTATCTTGGCCGTGCCAGATCATAATGTTCCAACGACTGATAGAAGCTCCGGTGTTGCAGGTATTGCTGACCCCATTTCACGTTTGCAAGTGCAAACCCTAGATGAAAACTGTACTGCACATGGTGTGACTGAATTCAAAATGAATGATGCACGTCAAGGCATTGTGCATGTGATTGGCCCTGAACAAGGTGCTACATTGCCAGGTATGACAGTAGTATGCGGTGATTCTCATACCAGTACGCATGGTGCCTTCGGGGCATTGGCACATGGCATTGGTACTTCTGAAGTTGAGCATGTGATGGCTACGCAATGTTTGGTGCAGAAAAAATCTAAAACTTTGCAAGTGTTGGTGGATGGAAAATTGGGCCATGGCGTTACTGCTAAAGATGTAGCATTGGCTATTATTGGAAAAATTGGTACTGCAGGCGGTACAGGTTTTGCGATTGAGTTTGCAGGTTCTGCGATTCGTGCATTGAGTATGGAGGGTCGTATGACCTTGTGCAACATGGCGATTGAAGCCGGTGCTCGTGCAGGCATGATTGCGGTGGATGATACTACTATCAATTATGTGAAAGGGCGCCCATTTTCGCCTAAAGCTGACCAATGGGATGCCGCTGTTGCCTATTGGAAAACATTGCACAGTGATGATGGCGCAAAATTTGATGCAGTCGTTGAATTAAAAGCAGAGGATATTCAGCCACAAGTCACATGGGGTACTTCACCTGAAATGGTAGTAGGTGTAGATGGCAAAGTGCCTAGTTTAGATTTAGCCAAAAATGAAGTGCAACGTGCTGATTGGGAGCGCGCATATGCTTATATGGGTTTAATACCAAATACACCAATTGATGAAATTAACATTGATAAAGTGTTTATTGGCTCTTGCACAAATTCGCGGATTGAAGATTTGCGCGCCGCCGCTGCGGTGGCAAAAGGTAAACATATCGCGCCAAATGTTAAATTAGCCTTAGTGGTGCCAGGTTCTGGTTTAGTGAAAGCGCAAGCCGAACTTGAAGGCTTAGATAAGATATTTATCGCAGCAGGGTTTGAATGGCGCGAGCCAGGCTGCTCTATGTGTTTGGCAATGAATGCTGATCGATTAGAGCCCGGTGAACGTTGTGCTTCAACAAGCAACCGTAATTTTGAAGGTCGTCAAGGTCAGGGTGGACGCACGCATTTGGTAAGCCCACAGATGGCAGCCGCCGCAGCGTTAGCGGGGCATTTTGTTGATGTTCGGCAGTTTGTTTAATTTTCAATCAATAATTAGTAGGAGTAATAATGAATAAATTATTTGTTTTGGTAGCACTTGGTTTTGCATTGGTATTGACAGGTTGCAATACATGGCATGGCTTTGGTAAAGACTTAGAAAAAGCTGGTGATAAAATTAAAAATTCACCGAATAACTAATGGAAGCTTTTATTAAATTAAATGGGTTGGTAGCACCGCTGGATCGTGCCAATGTCGATACAGACGCGATTATTCCCAAGCAGTTTCTAAAGTCAATCAAGCGCTCTGGTTTTGGTCCTAACGCTTTTGATGAATGGCGTTATTTAGATCATGGCGAGCCTGGGATGGATAACTCTAAGCGGCCACTTAACCCTGATTTTGTATTAAATCAAGCTCGTTATCAAGGTGCTAGTATTTTACTTGCGCGTGAGAATTTTGGTTGTGGTTCTAGCCGTGAACACGCGCCTTGGGCGCTTGAAGATTTTGGCTTTAAAGTGGTGATTGCTTCTAGCTTTGCAGACATTTTTTTCAACAATTGCTTCAAAAATGGCATGTTGCCAATTGTGTTGTCTGCTGAAATTGTTGATAGTATCTTCAATCAAGTTGAAGCTGTAGAAGGCTACAAACTAGATGTTGATTTAAGTGCACAAACTGTGACTACACCGAACGGTGAAGTTTATCGTTTTGAGGTTGATGCAGTGCGTAAACACAATCTGTTAAATGGCTTGGATGACATTGGTTTGACTATGCAGCAGCAAGATAAAATTAAAGTATTTGAAACGAAGCATAAGCAAGCACAGCCATGGTTGTTCAATTAAGCTTGTTTGACTTAAGCTTGTTAAAACTAATTATTTAAGTAAGTTTAGAAAGTAAGTTATGAAATTAGCAATACTGCCAGGTGATGGCATTGGACCAGAAATTGTTGCACAAGCGGTTAAGGTATTAAAAGCACTTAAATTAGAGATAAGCTTGACTGAAGCCCCTATTGGCGGCGCAGGTTATGAAGCGGCGGGTGATCCTTTACCAGATGCCACACTGCAGTTAGCTAAAAATTCAGATGCTGTTTTACTGGGAGCCGTTGGCGACTGGAAATATGACAAATTAGAGCGTCATTTGCGTCCTGAACGCGGCTTGCTGCGTATCCGCAAAGAACTAAATTTATTCGCAAACCTTCGCCCAGCCTTGCTTTATCCAGAATTAGCTGCTGCTTCAACACTGAAGCCAGAAGTCGTTTCTGGTTTGGATATTATGATTGTGCGTGAATTGACTGGTGATATTTATTTTGGCCAGCCACGGGGTATCAGCACACTTGAAAATGGTGAGCGTGAAGGTATTAACACCATGCGTTATAACGAGTCTGAGATTCGTCGTATTGGTCGAGTTGCGTTTGATATTGCCATGAAACGTAACAAAAAGGTCTGTTCTGTTGATAAAGCTAACGTGCTGGAAACTACAGAGTTGTGGCGTCAAGTCATGATTGAACTTTCTGCCGAATACCCAGAAGTAGAATTGAGCCATATGTACGTGGATAACGCCGCGATGCAGTTGATTCGTGCCCCTAAACAGTTTGACGTAATGGTAACAGGTAATATTTTTGGTGATATCTTGTCAGACGAAGCTTCAATGCTGACAGGCTCTATTGGCATGCTACCTTCCGCCTCACTTGATGCAAATAACAAGGGAATGTACGAGCCTAGTCATGGCTCTGCACCTGATATTGCTGGTAAAGATATTGCTAACCCGTTGGCGACTATATTGTCTGCCGCCATGATGTTGCGCTATACATTCAATGACGAGGCCAATGCGTTGAAAATTGAAGGTGCTGTGAAAACGGCGTTAGCGCAGGGTTATAGAACAGCTGATATATTTACTGAAGGCTGTAAAAAAGTGGGTTGCAGTGAAATGGGTAATGCTGTTGTTGCTGCACTAAATTAGTTAGGGTTAATAAAATGTTAAGAGTGGGGCTAATAGGTTGGCGCGGTATGGTGGGGTCAGTCCTCATGCAGCGTATGGTGGAAGAAAATGACTTTGCACTCATTGAGCCGCAATTTTTCACAACATCTCAGGTTGGCGGTAAAGCACCTAATGTAGGTAAAGATTCTGCGCCATTAAAAGATGCAAAAAGCATTGCTGATCTCAAGCAAATGGATGCAATTATTTCATGCCAAGGCGGAGATTACACCAGCGAGATATTTCCAAAGTTGCGTGCTGAAGGCTGGCAAGGACATTGGATAGATGCGGCTTCAACCCTACGTATGGAAAAAGATGCGGTCATTATCCTTGACCCAGTCAATATGCACGTCATTCAAGACGCTTATGCTCATGGTAATAATAACTGGGTTGGCGGTAATTGCACTGTTTCATTGATGCTGATGGCTTTAAATGGCTTATTTAAAGCTGATTTAGTGCAATGGGCGACATCCATGACGTACCAAGCGGCATCAGGTGCGGGTGCGCAAAATATGCGCGAATTACTTAAACAAATGGGTGAAGCCCATTTTGCAGCAAGCGAACTGCTAGCCAATCCTGCGTCAGCAATTTTAGATATAGACCGTACTGTAGCGGGCACCCTGCGCGATGAGAAATTCCCAACAGCGCATTTTGGCGTGCCTCTGGCAGGCAGCTTGATTCCCTGGATTGATAAAGATTTAGGCAATGGCCAAAGCAAAGAGGAGTGGAAAGGCGGCGCCGAGACCAATAAAATTTTAGGTCGTGAAACAAACCCAATTCATATCGATGGTCTTTGTGTACGTATCGGCGCGATGCGTTGCCATAGCCAAGCACTTACTATTAAGCTTAGAAAAGACGTGCCATTGGATGAAATCAACCAAATGCTAGCTGAGGCTAACCAATGGGCAAAAGTTATTCCAAATGAACGCGAGGCAAGTATGCGTGATTTAACACCGGCTGCGGTGACAGGCAGGCTCAGTACGCCAGTGGGGCGTTTACGCAAATTGAACATGGGCGGTGAATATTTATCTGCTTTTACGGTAGGTGATCAGTTGCTTTGGGGTGCTGCTGAGCCTCTACGACGTATGCTACGTATTTTAATAGAAAAATAATGAATAATTTGTGTAAATTTTGATGTATTTAACAACAGCTAAATCAGCAACGATATAGCTGTTGAATATAATGTGCATTATGAGCTTGCATAGCTAACTATTTGATGTTATTTTCATATTGCAAAATAAAGTTTGATCAAGGGTAAGAATGTGCATAAATCAAAATTAAAGCAAATTTCATTAGCGGTGTGCTTGGCTCTTATGCCTTTTTCTGGCTTTGCGGCTGGGTTGGGTAAACTAAATGTTACCTCTGGTTTAGGCGAGCCACTAAAAGCCGAAATTGAGCTTTTGTCAGTGAGTGCTGAAGAATTGTCAACTTTAGTTGCCGGCATTGCTTCCGAAGAAGCCTATGCTACACAGGGTATAACTCGCCTTGGTATTCATAATAGTATCAAAGTTGAAGTAGCAAAAGCCGGTGATGGCTCTCCGATATTAAAACTGCGTTCTAGTCAGCCTATCAGTGACCCATATTTAGATATGCTCATTCAAGTTGATTGGGCATCAGGTCGTTTGCAACGTGAATATACCGTATTGCTCGACCCGCCAGGTTATAAACAAGCTACAGAAAGTGCTGCGCCAATGATGGTGACTCCACCATCAATTGGCAAGACAGGAAATGCAATGCCTGCACCTATAGTAGATAGCAGACAATCCGTAAGCAATAAATCAAAAAAATCAAAAAAACATATTAATCCAGTAGCGCCAACTAATACACCATCACCACAAGCATCGGCAGAAGGTTCAACAGAAAGTACTGAAACTACTGGTGATCAAACCATCACTACAAAACGTGGTGATACATTAAGTTCTATTGCTAAACAGGCGCAAGTTGAAGGGGTGAATTTAGATCAGATGCTAGTTGGTCTTTACGAGAGTAATAAAGAGGCATTTACTAGCGGTAATATGAACCGTCTTAAAGTCGGTCAAATTATTAAAGTACCGACTAAAGATAACTTAACTTCTATTAATGCAAAACAAGCAGCAAAATCAGTTAAAGTTCATTCGTCTAATTGGAATGCTTATCGAAATACCTTAGCTGGTGCAGTCGTGAGTTCTACAGCGATGGAAACAAATGAGCAGAAACAAACATCATCTGGCAAAGTAGAAACTGCTGAAGATAAAGCTGCTCCAGCGAAGGTAGGACCACAAGATGTGGTTAAACTTTCAGCAGGTGAAAAAGGTACGGGTAAAGCTGGGAATGATGCTAGTAAAGTATCTGAGGCTAAAATAGTTGCACTGCAAGAAGAAACAACTGCACGCGCCAAAGCTTTAAAAGAAGCACAAGATCGTGCCGCAGCTCTAGAAACTCAAATAGAAGACATGAAGAAATTATTGGCTTTGAAAAGCCAATCAATGGCAACAGCTCAGAAAAATGCTGAAACAGCCGCAAAACTTCCTGATGTTAAAGCTGAGCCAAAACCAGAAGAGAAAGCAATTGAAAAGCCAGCAGTTTCACCTGCAGTAAGCCCACCTGATACGAAAAAAACTGAAGCTACACCGCCAGTTGCAGTTAACCCCGGTGATACTAATGCTGTAGCTGCCACTACGGTAGATAAAAACGATACAGATAAAACGACAGCACCAGTAGTTGCTGCTAATAATTTACCTCCAGTTGTAAAAAAAGTAGCACCACCTCAGGCTGAGCCAGTAAAAGAGCCAAGTTTCTTGGAAGGCATAATCAATGCTGTTGACTTAACTGTCTTAGGAGCAATCGGTGGAGTTGCTCTGCTTGGTGCTGGTTGGATGTTCTTACGTAACAAACGTAGAAAAGACTTAGATAGTTTTGAACGTGGCATACTGACTTCCGGCGGCTTACGTGCCAATACCGTTTTTGGTAACACAACTGGTAATGCAAGTAATTCAGATACTTCATTCTTAACAGATTTCGCACAAAGTGCTGATGGCAGCATGATTGACACGAATGATGTAGACCCAATTGCTGAGGCTGAAGTTTACATGGCTTATGGTCGTGATGCACAGGCTGAAGAGATTTTGAAAGACGCTATTTCAAAAGAGCCTAAACGTTATGAGTTGCATATAAAGTTGCTAGAAATGTATGCAACACGTAAAGATACTTCAGCATTTGAAGCGATTGCTGGCGAGCTTTACACAACGTTAGGTGTTAATGACCCTGTTTGGGTTAAAGTTGCCGAAATTGGCCATAATATGGAGCCAGAGAATCCATTATATGATGTCAGCAAATCGGCAACTATATCATCTATACCTTCTCAATCATTAGATATATCGGACTTTACTAAAGTGCCTGATAATACAGATTTAGATTTCTCACTGGATAATGACGCTGCGCTTGAAGGTGGTGTCGTGCATGATGATGCAAATTCAATCATTACACATAGTTTTTCAGTACCGCAAAATTTAGAGCAAGAAACGTCGTTTGATCTAGGCTCTGTTGAAGAGACTCATTTAGCTGCTTTAAATAATCCAGTTACAGACAATACAGTTAACTTTAATTCTGATACAGATAGCTCAATAGACTTTGATTTGGGCGAGTTTAATATGGATGCTACGCCAGCAGATAGTCCTTTAGACAAGGCAGTCACGATAACGCATGATTTTACTGCGCCTGAATTTAATTTGTCATCAGTGGACTCTTTACCAGTAACTGAGCCTACTTTAAACGATGCTGAAGACAACAATACACTTGATTTCGATATGGATTTTAGTGCTTTCACGCCCCCTAAGTTAGACGAGTTACCTGATAGTCTAGATAAGTCAGCTGGGACCACACCTAGTGCTGTAAATGATAAATACATCGCGAATGATATTGTCTTTGATTTTGACCTGCCATCTGAAGAGCCAGTAACCGCGATAGATTCAGAGAGGTCTTTTGATCTACCAAGTTTTGATTCAGCTACAGATGATCCTCTGCGAGGAGAGAGTGCACCAGTAATAGCACAGCCAAATGAATTTGAAGCGAATACTTTTGATCTTTCATCTATCAGTTTAGATTTAGGTGATTCTGCTACTGAATTATCTAATACAGAGGCTAGTGCTATTGAGTCACCCGATGTAGATATTAAACTTGATTTGGTCGCCGCTTATATCGATATGGATGATAAAGAAGGTGCTAAGGAATTGCTTGATGAAGTGATGAAAGAGGGTGGAGCTAAGCAGCAGTTAAGAGCACAGAAAATGCTTGCTAGCTTGGCATAGTTTTCTTACATCACAAAAAAGCCGAGCTAGAAGCTCGGCTTTTTTGTTTAGTCTAATGTCAATTTAACGTTACTGCATTAACCTCTGCGAATATTCTTATAGTTTCAAATTCCTCACTGCATATTTTTTACGAGATTATTGCGCTGAAAACTCTAATCAATAAACGATAGAATGCTAATTAATTTATGCATCCAACTATAAAAATATTATATTTTCTTTTAACTTTACTGTTAGTAAGTTTTTTGAGCAATCCATTAATATGGTTGCTTTGCATATTGTTAGTCTCTTGTGCGGCAAAGCTAAATTTTGAGAAATTTTTACGGGTGGTAAAGCGCACCAAATGGTTGTTTATATCAATCTTGATCATTTATGCATTTAGTACGCCAGGTGAGTATATTCAAGGGTTTTCAACCAGTTTTGCACCGACATATGAAGGACTTAATCTAGGTTTTTTACAAGTTGCCAAACTATTGATTGCACTGGCTGCCTTAAATATACTCTTTGCAACAAGTACTATAGAAAATTTAATGGCGGGTTTATATATGCTGCTCTCACCGTTACAACTGCTTGGTTTCAACGTTGAAAGATTTACTGCTAGATTGATGCTTACTTTGGATTATGTTGAGGACTTGCTAGTTAAAAACAATTACAAATTTAACTTTCACCAACTTGATGATATTTATACAACGCCTGAAGACACATGCACTGAAAAAGAGATCGTTCTGGTCTTGCCACTTTTTACATTAATGGATAAATTACTGATGATAGTTTTCATCGGCAGTGTATTAGGATTATTACTGTATAGGGTGCTGCCATGAGATTAGCGTTAAGGGTTTCTTACGAAGGTACAGGCTTTTGCGGCTGGCAAAGTCAAACGATGGGATGTGCTGTTCAGGATTCACTAGAATCAGCCATTGGCGCTATTGCTCAGCATGCAGTCAGGGTGCATGCTGCTGGCCGCACAGACACTGGTGTGCATGCATTGAGTCAAGTGGTGCATTTCGATACTGATAGTGTGCGACCATTGTCCGCTTGGGTACGTGGCGTGAATGCATATTTGCCTGACACTGTGCGGGTACAATGGGCATGCGAGGTGAATGATGCGTTTCATGCAAGATTTTCAGCTTTTAGCCGAAGTTATCAATATCTATTGTATAACGCACCAGTAGCATCTGCTTTAATGGCAACTAAAGCTGGCTGGTTTCATTTACCACTTGATATTGCGGCAATGTCCGAAGCTATTGGCTATTTGCTTGGAGAGCATGATTTCAGTGCATTTAGAGCTTCTGAGTGTCAGGCAAAATCGGCAATTAAGCACATGCAAAAAGCAGAAGTGAGGGCTGTAGGGCAATACTTTATATTTGATTTCTCTGCTAATGCGTTTTTACAACATCAGGTGCGCAACATGATAGGGGCGTTGATTTATGTGGGTAAAGGTGCTTATCCACCTGCTTATATTAAAGAGTTACTGCAAAAGCGTGATCGTACCTTGTCGCCACCTACTTTCTCACCATGTGGTCTATATTTAACAGGTGTTGGTTATGATGCAAAGTGGAACTTACCTATTAACCAGTTTGCTAATCAAGACAGCATGCATGTAGTCATTTAAGCGTTACAATATCGTTTTGTGAAGCGATCACTAGCGAGAGCCATTCCTTGAGAGTTAGAGTTAAAATTTGCGGTATCACACGTTTAGAAGACGCATTGAATGCGGTTGAGCAAGGTGCAGATGCAATTGGTTTAGTATTTTATGCTCAAAGCCCACGCAGCGTAACGATTAGTCAGGCGATAGCAATCGCCAATAATATTCCTGCATTTGTGAGTGTCGTTGGTTTATTTGTTAATGCTGATCCTAGGTTTGTCAATGAGGTTATTGGGCAAGTAAAATTAGATTTATTGCAGTTTCATGGTGATGAAACACCTCAGGAATGTGCGCAATATGGATTGCCATTTATCAAGGCTGTTCGAGTAAAGTCCGATACAAATTTGGTACAATATGCACAAGAGTTTGTTGCTGCAAAAGGATTGTTGCTGGATGCTTACACCGAAGGTGTAATAGGCGGTACAGGCCATGTGTTTGATTGGAATTTAATTCCAAAACAGCTGACTAAGCCTGTGATATTAGCCGGCGGGTTAAATGCCGATAATGTTGTGCAGGCTATTTTACAAGTCAGACCTTATGCAGTTGATATAAGCGGCGGAGTAGAGCTTTCAAAAGGTATTAAAGATACAGAAAAAGTTGCTGCATTTATCGGTCAAGTTTATAGCATTAATGGATAGTCGTTATTGCAATTTATAGAATAAGTATTGAGTGGAGAATTAAATATGCAGCTTTATGATATGCCAGACTCACGCGGACATTTTGGTCAATTTGGGGGTACTTTTGTAGCAGAAACATTGGTCGAAGCGCTTGATGAATTGCGCTTGATGTATGAGAAATATCGTTACGACCCTGTGTTTTTAGCTGAGTTTGCGCATGATTTAAAGCATTTTGTTGGACGCCCAAGCCCTATTTACCATGCAAAGCGTTGGTCAGATAAAGTTGGCGGTGCACAGATTTATTTGAAGCGTGAGGACTTGAATCATACTGGTGCGCACAAGGTAAACAATACAGTTGGTCAGGCATTGCTGGCTAAACGCATGGGTAAGCCGCGAGTGATCGCAGAGACTGGTGCAGGCCAGCATGGTGTTGCTACAGCTACTATCGCTGCTCGTATGGGGCTTGAATGCGTGGTCTATATGGGTAGTGAAGATGTTAAGCGTCAAGCGCCGAATGTATTCAGAATGAAACTGCTCGGAGCAACTGTTGTGCCTGTGGAAAGTGGCTCTAAAACATTAAAAGATGCATTGAACGAAGCGATGCGCGATTGGGTAACCAATGTACACAACACGTTTTATATTATTGGTACCGTTGCAGGCCCACATCCATACCCAATGATGGTGCGTGACTTTCAAGCTGTAATCGGTGTTGAAGCTAAAATACAAATGCAAGAGCTAGTCGGTCGTCAACCCGATGCCGTAGTGGCTTGCGTAGGTGGTGGCTCGAATGCAATGGGTATTTTTTACCCATACATTGATGTACCTAATGTGCGCTTAATTGGTGTTGAAGCAGCTGGGCTTGGCATGGATACTGGCAAGCATGCTGCACCATTAACAGCCAATAGTCCCGTTGGAGTATTGCATGGCAATCGTACTTATCTAATGCAAGATACTGATGGCAATATTATTGAAACGCATTCGGTTTCAGCTGGTTTAGATTACCCAGGTGTTGGCCCAGAGCATGCTTGGTTGAAAGATATTAAACGTGCAGAATATGTTGCCATTACTGATGATGAAGCGATGACAGCTTTTCATAGCTTATGCCGTACGGAGGGTATTATTCCAGCATTAGAGTCTAGTCATGCTTTAGCGCATGCTGAAAAAATGGCCAAAACTATGAGCAAAGATCAGATCATCTTAGTTAACTTGTCTGGTCGTGGTGATAAAGACATTAATACGGTCGCTAAGCTTGCTAATATCACCCTGTAGTTTATAAAAAACCCTATAAAATATAACCTCTATAAAAAGTAACATTCATGTCTCGTATTCAATCTGTATTTGCAACACTTAAGAAAAATAACAAAACTGCATTAATTCCTTACATCACTGCGGGTGACCCACATCCAAAACATACTGTTAATTTGATGCATACATTGGTTAAGTATGGTGCGGATATGATTGAATTAGGTGTGCCGTTCTCTGATCCGATGGCTGATGGTCCTGTGATTCAGCGTGCAAGTGAACGCGCTTTAGTACATAAGGTAGGTTTAACAACTGTACTTGAGATGGTGAAAGAGTTTAGGCAAACGAATCAAACCACACCAATTATATTGATGGGTTATGCTAATCCGATTGAAGCGATTGGTGCTACGGTGTTTGCAGATCGTGCCAAGGCCGCTGATGTGGATGGCGTAATTACCGTAGATTATCCACCCGAAGAGTGCGGTGAGTTTGTGCAAGAACTGCGCTCGCGTGATATAGATCCAGTGTTTTTACTATCACCCACCACTGAGCCTAAGCGAGTTGAATTGATTGTAAATCAGGCCAGCGGCTTTGTATATTATGTGTCACTTAAAGGGGTAACAGGCGCATCCAATCTAGATATTGTTGAAGTGTCGGCGCGTGTTGCAGAGATTCGCCAGCAAACTAATTTGCCTGTAGGTGTGGGCTTTGGAATTCGTGATGCTGCTACAGCAAAAGCTACGGCCGCAATTGCCGATGCTGTAGTAGTTGGTAGTCGCATGGTGCAAGCAATAGAGGCCTCGAATGAAGACAATTTACTCAGTAATGTAGCATCTTTAATGACTGAATTAAAAACTGCGGTTGATGCCGCGTAATTGCAAAAAATGAACGCCGATAAAGATGTTAAAAAAGATGTTGAAGAAGATACCCAAAAGGATATTAGGATGAGTTGGTTAGATAAAATACCGCAAAAGATTAAACGTGTTGTAGGTGGGGATAAAAAAACTGTACCTGAAGGTTTATGGAGTAAATGTCCGTCTTGCCAGTCTGTTTTGTATCGTAAAGATTTAGAAGATAATGCAGAAGTTTGTCCAAAATGTGCATATCACAACCGTATAGGTGCGCGTGAGCGTTTATCTAAATTACTTGACCCAGAAGGTCAATTTGAGATTGGTGCATCCGTACAGCCGATAGACCCGCTTAAATTCAAAGATAGCAAAAGCTATGCGGATCGTATTAAAGAGTCACAAAAAGCCGTTGGCGAAAAAGATGCTTTGATTGTGATGCAAGGTAGCATTAAAGGGGTACCAGCAGTAGTAGCAGCATTTGAGTTTAAGTATATGGGCGGTTCTATGGGCTCTGTGGTTGGCGAGCGTTTTGTTCGCGGAGTGCAAACGGCAATTGATAACAAAATGGCATTTGTTTGTGTCGCTGCCAGTGGAGGCGCGCGTATGCAGGAAGGTTTGTTTTCGCTGATGCAAATGGCTAAAACCAGTGCTGCCCTAACGCAGCTTAGCAAAGCTGGTTTGCCTTATATTTCTGTGCTTACTGATCCTACAATGGGCGGTGTGTCTGCTAGCTTTGCGATGTTGGGTGACTTAATTGTTGCAGAACCGCAAGCCTTGATTGGTTTTGCTGGCCCACGCGTGATTGAGCAAACTGTACGTGAAACTTTGCCTGATGGTTTCCAGCGAGCTGAATTTTTGCTTGAACACGGTGCAATTGATTTGATTATTGATAGACGGGAAATGCGGAATAAGTTGGCGTCATTATTAGCTAATTTAATGCGGTTACCTGCAGTTGCCTAATTGCGTAATATTCACTACTCACGTGGTTATCGTAAGTAGTGAAGATGAATACAATAAAGATTTATATCTACCTGAAGATTTTTGCTATGCCTAAAGACCTTTGTCATGCCTAAAACTTTGGCCGCTTGGCTTAGCTACATTGAGAGCCTACACCCTAAGTCCATCGCCATGGGTTTGGAGCGCGTCAAATGCGTGATTAGTTCTATCGATATCCAACCCACGTTCCCTATTATTACTATTGCTGGTACAAACGGCAAAGGTTCTACCTGTGCTATGTTGGAGCAAATCTATAAGCAAGCAGGCTATAAAGTAGGCTGTTACACGTCACCACATTTACTGCGTTATAACGAGCGTGTGCGAATTAATAGTAATGAAGTTGGCGATGAAGACCTTTGTCTGGCATTTGCTGCTGTGGAGGCCGCAAGGTTAAAAACTTCAAATTCAGAGACAAATGCCGCAGCCATACAACTGACGTATTTTGAAGTCGGCACGCTTGCAGCCATGTGGCATTTTATGCAGACTGGTATTGATGTGGCTATTTTAGAGATTGGTTTAGGTGGCAGGTTAGATGCAGTGAATGCCTTTGAGCCTAATTGTGCAATCGTGACCAGTATAGACATAGATCACCAAGAATTCTTGGGCGGGACACGTGAAAGCATCGGTTTTGAGAAAGCGGGGGTCTATAGACAGTCAATTCCAGCAATTTGCGGCGATGCAAACCCACCATCAACATTAGTTACTTACGCAAAAGACATACAAGCCGATTTTAAATGCATACAGCGCGATTTTGATTATGTAATGCTAGAGGCTACTTGGCAATATCGGATGCATGGTCAAGTTCTGCATACGCTGCCTTTACCAGCATTACAAGGGCGTTATCAGCTAAGTAATGCCTCATGTGCTATTTCAGCCGTTGAGGCTTTGCAATCGATTTTACCAGTCACTAACGATGCACTCACACGTGCAATGCTTGAAGTGACATTGGCTGGGCGTTTTCAAACTGTATCTCCCCAGGCCATAACCAAATTTCCACGCGTTATTAAATCACCTGAAGTGATATTAGATGTTGCACATAACCCGCATGCTGCACATGCACTGGCTGAAAATCTGAAAGCTTCTAAAGCTCATACTGGCCGAACTTATGCAGTATTCGCAATGTTGGCGGATAAAGATGTCAAGGGTGTTATAGAGGCCGTTATACATGATATTGATGTATGGTATTTAGCTAGCATTGATAATATACGGGGTGCTTCAGTAGATGAGTTGGCATCAATCATCACGGATGTGATGCCAAATACGATTTATAAAACCTTTGATAATGCGGCAGATGCTTTTTTACAAGCTTGCATTGATATAGAAGCCTGTATTGATATTGATGAAAATGATAAAATAGTCGTGTTTGGTTCATTTTTCACAGTTTCAAGCGTGATGCACTTGTTAAGTGATGGCTTGAATTAAGAGCATCACTCGAAAAACTAATTTACAAGGAAGCAGCAATGCCACCTGACTTACCTAACAATCAAGAATTAGCGCTTAAAAAGCGTGCGCGGCGTCGCTTAGTCGGTGCCATTGCACTGGTACTGTTAATGGTGATAGTGTTGCCTATGATATTGCAAGATCGCGCTGCCTTAGTGCAGCAAGAAGCGATTAAAATTACAATGCCAACATCATCAGCGCCAGTAGATAAAGAGCCAGTTTTAGCTGTTCAAGTACCAGAAGTTAAGTCTACAGTCGCTGAACCCACACTAGTTGAGTCAAGAAAAGTTGAGACTGATGTAAGCGCACAGGCTTCTACAGACATCACTGCTAAAAATAATGTAGTGGCTGAAGAAGCTAAAAAAGTTCAAGTAAAAGCACAAGCCAAAAATGATGCAGAAATGAAAGTGAAAGCTAAAACTGAATCAAAAAATATCGAAGCAAAAGTGCCTGAAGCAAAAGCTCTAGATACTAAAACAGCTGATACTAAAACTCAGGCAAAAACACCTACTAGTTTTACTGTGCAAGTTGGGGTCTATTCAGACATGGCTAATGTAAAACAATTGCAGGAAAAATTAAAACAAGCGGGTTATAAATCGCATGTTGAAAACCTAAATACGCCTAAAGGAGAAAAATTTCGCATAAAGACGGCTAATTTTTCTTCTCGTCAAGAAGCTGCTTCAGCACTCACGAAAATACAAGCAGCTGGCCTATCTGGCATGGTCATCGGCAATGAGTAATGCTGATGCTGATTTTTTGTGCATCTCGCTCATGAGTATTGATAGTTATGAGTAATAACCGTCAAATCTCATGACTATTTTTGATTATGCGGTACTGGCCATCATTGCGTTCTCAATTATATTCAGTGTAATGCGTGGTTTGTTAAGAGAGGTTCTGGCAATTTTGGGCTGGATAGCTGCGTTTTATACTGCTAAAACTTACACTGGTCAGGTTTTACCTATGATGCCTGCTGACATTCCAACAGAGCCTTTACGGGTGTTAGCCGCATTTCTAGTATTATTTTTAGCGACTTTGTTAGTGGCTAGTTTATTAGCTATCGCGCTGTCT
>JBKJRF010000226.1:0-3381 GCA_046594825.1 Methylotenera sp. | reverse complement strand
GCACATTACTGATTGTTTTTGCTTCAATAATATCGTTTTTCACAATATTTAAATTCTCATATAATGCAATTATTAGTTATTTATTTATTTTATTTTCTGCATTTGGCGTCTCCACATTTTCAAGCTATGTGGCTGAAATACGCGGTCGGGCCCTATTTTTACGTGAAAAAGAATTAGATCGAGAACGATATGTGCAACGTGAGCGTGCTACTCATGATAGCTTAACAACTTTGCCTAATCGTGTATTGCTGATCGATCGTATTGAGCAAGCTATACATGACTCAATTAGAAATAATCAAGTGTGTGCCGCTTTCTACTTAGATTTGGATAACTTTAAAAATATCAACGATATTTATGGCCATGCAACAGGTGATTTTGTACTGATGGAAGTTTCTAAACGCTTAAAGGCGAGCATACGTGCTGCAGATACCGTAGCGCGTTTATCGGGGGATGAGTTTTTTGTATTGGCACGTGATATCCAGAATGTAGAACATGCAAAAGTTTTCGGTAATAAATTATTGAGTCAAATCAGCTTGCCTTATTCCTTGAATGATGAACAGTTAGAAACTTTGCTGTCCGCAAGTATTGGGATTTGTATGTTCCCATATGATCACATTACCCCGCTGGATGTCATAGATAGGGCAGATCGTGCAATGTATGAGGTAAAGTTAGCAGAAAAATCTGGTATTACTGTATCGAACTTTACTAATGTTTAGTTGGCTCTACATATTCATATAACCATATTAAAAGGCATGTTAAAATGATTAATGTTATGCGACTTAGGTCGCTTTTTTTATTTTAGCTTAATCTTAAATAATGACCAATTTAGCGCCAAAATACATTCAAGCAATTGCACCTTATCGAGGCGGTAAGCCCATTACTGAGCTTGCCCGTGAAATGGGTTTACGTATTGAAGATATCGTTAAACTTGCTTCCAATGAAAATCCGTTAGGTATCAGTCCTAAAGCTGAGTTTGCTATACAAGAGGCTTTGTTAGACATTGCACGCTATCCAGATGGAAATAGTTTTGCCTTGCGTGACGCAGTGAGCAAAAAATTTAATGTTAAACCTGAGCAAATTGTTTTTGGTAATGGCTCAAATGATATTCTGGAGTTAGCAGCACGTGCTTTTTTAACTACCGAATGTGAAACGATTTACTCCCAACATGCTTTTGCGGTATATCCATTAGTGACACAAGCGACTGGTGCTAAAGGTATAGTGGTGCCAACTAAAAATTTCGGTCATGATTTGGATGGTATGTTAGCAGCCATCACTGCAAAAACACGCATCATATTCATCGCAAACCCTAATAACCCTACAGGTACGTTGCTGGCTAAAAATGAATTATTGAGCTTTTTAAGGCAATTGCCGAGCCATCTGCTGGTAGTGTTGGATGAAGCTTATGATGAGTATCTCTCCGCAGATCATAAGTCGGAAGCTATAAGTTGGTTAAGCGAATTTGACCGCTTGATTATCTCACGTACTTTTTCTAAGGCTTATGGATTAGCAGGTTTGCGTATTGGTTTTGGTGTGTGCCATCCCAATATAGCGGATATGATGAATCGTGTACGCCAGCCATTCAACGTGAACAGCATTGCGCAAGCTGCCGCTGTAGCGACTCTAGATGATGATGACTTTGTCGCGCGTAGTTACGCCGCAAATCAGGCAGGTATGGCGCAATTGACGCAGGGTTTAAATAAGCTGGGCTTGGAATATATACCATCATTCGCTAATTTTATTAGCTTTAAAGTAAAAAATGCTAGCATCGTGAACCAAAAATTATTAGAAAATGGTGTGATAGTACGCCCCATCGCGAATTATGAGATGCCAGATTATTTGCGAGTGAGTGTTGGGTTATTTAGCGAAAATGCCAGGTTTCTGCAGGTGCTAGAACAAATATTAAACAGCACAAATATTGAAAAGTAATAGTAAATGACTATAGATGAAAAAATAGCGTACGAAAAACTTGCCACGGATGATGTCCGTATACGCGAAATCAAAGATTTGATTACGCCATTAGCCTTGCTGAGCCGTCTAAAAGAAAGTGCTGAGTCGACTCAAAACATATTAGCTACACGTGCTGCTATTCACAGTATATTACATCAGGTGGATGACCGTTTGCTTGTGGTTGTAGGCCCATGTTCCATTCATGATACCGAAGCGGGTATTGAGTATGCTCATCGCCTGATGGAAGTACGCAAAAAATTAAGTTCAGACTTGTTGATTGTGATGCGTGTTTATTTTGAAAAACCGCGTACTACAGTAGGTTGGAAAGGCCTGATTAACGACCCTTACCTTGATGGTAGCTATCGTATCAATGATGGCTTGGAGAGGGCGCGAAAATTTCTTTTAGATGTTAATGAGCTTGGCATGCCTGCTGGTATTGAGTTTTTAGACACGATTACACCACAATACACAGCCGATTTAGTCAGTTGGGGTGCAATTGGTGCCCGTACTACTGAGTCGCAAATACACCGTGAGCTCGCTTCAGGTTTATCATGTCCTATAGGGTTTAAGAACGGAACAGATGGTAGTGTGCGAGTAGCTATTGATGCGATTAAAACCGCAGCTAGTCCACACCATTTTCTTTCAGTCACTAAAGAAGGCCAATCTGCCATTATCTCAACGACTGGTAATGAGGATTGCCATGTGATTCTGCGTGGTGGAAAAATGCCTAACTACGATGCAGCTAGCGTGGATGCAGCCTGTATTAGTTTAGCATCTGCAGGTCTGGCGCCTAGATTGATGATTGATTGCAGCCACGCTAATAGTCAAAAACAATATCAGCTGCAAAAGGAAGTTGCACGAGATGTTGCTGCGCAGCTTAGTCAAGGTGATGCTCGCATTATTGGTATGATGGTAGAGTCTCACCTAAATGAAGGCCGTCAGGAACACATTCCAGGCTGTGAGTTAGAGTACGGTAAATCAATTACTGATGCTTGTTTGGGCTGGGAAGATACAGTTGAACTCTTAGAAGTGCTGGCTAACTCAGTGCGTGCACGTCGTCAAAAACGTCTTAACGACGAGAATTAGTTGCAACTGAATTTAGTAATAAGTTGATAGGTGATAATGGATTGACCAAAATCTATCACTATCAAACTTTAATTACAAGCCATGCTACGGCAGAATTTAATTGTGCCCTAGGCCCTTTAATAGCTGTGCATTTTGTGACGTTGGCATCATGAATTTACTTAGCAAGTATTCGGTATCTTTGCGGTATTGCTAATTCACAATCAGGCGCAGAATTCATATTACGTTGTAGCACTAATCAAATAAGCAATAATGAATAGTTAGCAACGAATTTACTTACTTAACTTAAAGGAAATTTACCATGTGGACAACTCCAGCAGCTACTGAAATGCGTTTTGGCTTTGAAGTAAC
>JBKJRF010000084.1:0-7205 GCA_046594825.1 Methylotenera sp. | reverse complement strand
TTTGCATAATATAGATGCACAAAAAGCCGAAATCGTCCGTAACACTGCTCAATTCGTAAATGGCTTTACCGCAAATAACGTACTACTGACAGGGGCGCGTGGAACAGGTAAGTCTTCTGTGGTCAAAGCCTTATTAAGCCAATTTGCGCAAGATGGTTTGCGAATCGTTGAAGTAGATAAGCAAGATTTGACTGATTTACCACAAATAACTGCATTGTTGCGTGCACGTGCTGAGCGTTTTATTGTGTTTTGTGATGATCTTTCTTTTGAGGCTGGTGAAGGTGGCTATAAGGCACTTAAAGTCGTATTAGATGGTTCTATGGCGGTTACTTCGGATAATATTTTGGTGTATGCCACTTCTAATCGCCGTCATTTATTGCCAGAGTTTATGGCTGAAAATCTCGAAACACAGCATTTGGGTGGTGAGATTCGCCCAGGTGATACGGTGGAAGAGAAAACCTCATTGTCTGACCGTTTTGGTATGTGGTTGTCATTTTATTCGTTTGACCAAGAAGAATATTTAACGATAGCAGCACAATGGTTGCGTCATTATGGTATTCAAGAGTTCAATGAAGATGCCAGTCGCGCCGCATTGCAGTGGTCGCACACACGCGGTTCACGTAGCGGTCGTGCTGCGTATCAGTTTGCGCGGGATTATGCGGGTAAAAGCTCATTGGCAAAACATCAATAACAATGGGTCAAACCGAAACCACTATCACACATGCCGCAGTAGGCGTAGTTATGCATAATAATGGGTTGGTGCTACTTGCTGAGCGGCCAATTGGCAAGCCTTGGGCAGGTTATTGGGAGTTTCCTGGTGGTAAGATAGAAGCCGACGAAACGCCAGAACAAGCTTTAAAGCGTGAGTTAAAAGAGGAGCTTGATATTGAGGTAACTACACTTTACCCTTGGCTCACACGAACGTTTGATTATCAAGCTAAGTATGATACGGAAGGTAGGTTAGAATCTCCCGAAAAAACTGTGAAGCTGCATTTTTTCATTGTGGTGAACTGGCAAGGCGAACCATTTGGCCTGGAAAAACAAACGATCAGTTGGCAAAATCCTGAGAAAGTAACAGTTGGACCTTTGTTGCCGGCAAACTCACCCATTTTAAGTGCCTTGAGTTTATCTGCTATATATGGGATTACTAACTTAAGTGAATTGGGTGAAGAGATGTTTTTTGAGCGATTAAAAATCGCTTTAGACAATGGCTTAACGATGATTCTTGTGCGAGAAAAGCAACTTGCAACAGAAGATTTATTGATGTTTGCCGAGCGCGTAATAGAAATAGCAGGTCCGTACGAAGCCAAAGTATTCATTCATTCAGATATTGATTTAGCGAAAAAATTACAAGCAGTTGGTGTGCATTTCACGGGGCAAGATTTAATGCAATTGTCTGTTAAGCCACAAGGCATATTATGTGGAGCATCTTGCCATAATAGCGATGAGTTGGCCCAAGCCGTAAAGCTTGGTTTTGATTATGTGCTGCTATCGCCTGTGCAAGCAACACGCAGTCATGCAGATGCAGAGCCCTTAGGTTGGGATAATTTTAGTGATTTGATTGCGGGTTATACATTGCCAGTATATGCACTAGGCGGCATGAAAGCTGCCGATTTGCATAATGCTAGGTTGCATGGAGCACATGGTATTGCCATGCAGCGATATATTTGGACTTATGGTTTTTAAGTGAATACAGCGATTATTAGATATAGGGATTATTTGGCAGTACCTTTTACGTCGCTAGTGCCAGCTGAAGATTGCACCATAGCTTTAACGTTTTGTTTGATATCTTTAGACTTACCGTCATTAGTTTTAAAGTGCAGTACAAAATTGACCTGATCCCCCACATTAAGCGGATTTTTAAGGTCGAACAACATCAAGTGAAAGCCTCTAGGTGCAAGTATATAGGGCTTGCCAGCGGTAAGCGGTAGCGTTTCCAGCATACGCATTTTCATGATGCCGCCTTCCATCGACATGCTATGAATTTCCACACTTTTAGTAATGTCACTTTCAATACCTACCAGCATAATATCTTGTGTGCTGGTGAGCGTCATGTAGGCCGCGCCCACGTCTTGTCCAGCATTGGTTGGGCGTACCCAGGCGTTTTGAACAGAAACCAGCTCTTTATTAGGCTGAACTGTTTTAGTTGTGTCGAGTTTTTCAGCATATGCCTGAGATACACATAAACATATGGCCAATGATAAAGACATTAGACCAAGTAAACTCTTTTGAAGTGAAAGTTTATGCATTATTAAATTATTTTCTTTTAAGAATGTAGGGTTGAGACTATGGATGGCACAATAAATTCAATGATTCAAAGAGTCGTCCGAAAACTCATCTGCTAAATCTTCAGGCTTGATAGCGACAGGAATAGCATAACCTTCACTAGCCCACACCCCTAAGTCAATGAGTTTGCAGCGCTCGCTACAAAAAGGTCTAAAAGCATTGCTAGGTGCAAATTCAGATAAACTTTTACAATTGGGGCACGCAACCATGCGTTTTTTCGAGATAGTCATATAAATTGAATATTACTGCTAGATTTGAGATTGCTGAATATTTTACTACTGAATGTGTTGCTCGAAAAGTAAAGTGCTTAACCTTACAAATTGCAAAGCGTTAATTCAAACTTAACATCTAAATCACATTTTTGAGGTTTTTGTATAGAATCTAGTGAGTTAAATCGTATGTTAATCGCATACTTGTTAGCACTTACTTCAGGGAAACAGGTGAGGTCATCAGCTACTTCAATTCTCAACATTTGTGCTGGTTTAGCACCACCTAGCATTTGTTGATATGCGCCATTTTCAGCGATTAGTTTGGTTGTGGCACCGCTACCGCGCAGTATGTGCAGAATAATACCTATGGCGCTGTACATATGTAGCAACGGGGCTAGCCATGTTTTGAAGTCTTCCCTGCGCCTTGCTTCACCTAAACCAAGCCAGTAATGATATGACGGCACATCAAACTCACAGACGCCACCAGGAATGCCGGCACGCTGTTTAATGCTCATCAGCCATTCATTGGCACGTAGTGTTTGGCCAAGTTTGGTGGTTTCGGCACGTAAGGCCTCTGAGGCTTTGTTAATGTCATCAAGAATGCCATCAAGTTTTTTTGGGGCGATGGCTGGGTTGCCTTTTAGCAATAACATCACCGATTTTTGGCGATCAAGCTCTTGCAGCAAATCTAATTTCAACTCTGCACGGTCTACAACATCTAGAATTTGTAGCAATGTGAGTAATGCGCAGTGATGATGCACTTCATGACCAGCTTCTACATTGTGTAAAACTTTGGCGAACAAGTCTTCAACACGTAGTAATGTGCGTATGCGTTCATTAAAAGGATAATCGTAGCTAGCCATTTTTTACACTATTAACGTATTAGCCTAAATGTTGCTTAATTAAGAATAAAATTAGGATCAAATTCAAAGTTAAACTTATTGATGAAAAAGTTGAACTGAATTATCAAATTTATTTGCTAACTATGCAAGTTTTAATGAACTTTTTATTAATATAAGCTACTTTTTCTATAAGTTCCGTAAGTGTGCCATTATTTTCAATCACTTCATCGGCAAGCGCTAATCTAGTTGCTCTGGAAACTTGTGCATCCATAATGGCTTTTACTTGCGTTTCAGTTAATTGGCTACGCGCCATCGCACGCTTAATTTGTAGGCTTTCATCACAATCAATTACCAATACTTTATGCGCAATTGATGCGTAACGATCATTTTCGAATAATAACGGCAGTACTAAAATTTGATAATTAGGCTGTAGTTTACTTTCATTTTCTGCCAGTTGTTTTAGCGCTTGGGCGCGTATAGCGGGGTGCAATATTTCTTCAAGCTTCAGGCGTTCTTCTTTATTCTCAAATACATGAGCACGTAGTTTTGCGCGATTGAGTGCGCCATCAGCCAATAAAAAGTCTGCTCCAAATGCACTGCCAATCTCGGCTAATATTGATTGACCCACAGCAGTCAGTTCGTGAGAAATGATATCCGTATCAACGATAGGTACACCCAGCAAACCAAACTGCTTTGCTGCTTCGCTCTTGCCAGAACCTATTCCGCCAGTGAGTGCAATAATAAGCATGTAAATTTTTTCGTTTTAATATTTAGGCTAAATAGTAGCTAGCAAGTTGTTGCCCTAAAAATAATGCAGCAATACCACCAATCGCTAAAAATGGGCCAAACGGCATAGGTATTTCGCGGCCACGTTTGGTGAATACAATTAAGCTGATACCGATAGCTGCGCCTAATACCGACGATAACAATATCACTGCAGGCAGCAATTGCCAGCCAAACCAAGCGCCAATTGCTGCGAGAAGTTTAAAGTCGCCATAGCCCATGCCCTCTTTGCCTGTGGCAAGCTTAAACAGCCAATAAATAGACCATAAAATAAGGTAGCCCGCTATAGCGCCAATAACTGCTGATTTGATATCAGTGAAGCCGGTATTCAAATTGAATAGCAAACCTAACCACAATAGTGGCAGGGTAATGTCATCGGGTAATAACTGCGTGTCAAAGTCAATGAACGTCAATGCAACAAGCGAAAATACAAATAACCAAGCAAATAAAGTGGCGCTACTGTAACCAAATTTCCAGCTAACCAAACCAATTAAAATCCCAGTTAATGCCTCAATAAATGGATAGCGTATACTAATTGCGGCTTTACAGCCTCTGCATTTACCCATTAAGAATAAATAGCTTATGACAGGGATATTTTCTAACGCAGAAATTTTGTGACCACATGATGGGCAAGCAGACCTTGGGTTGGCTAGGGTATATTTGGTTGCTGCTGGGATTTCTTTGCCTTGGAGTTCAAGGCAGTTGTTATGCCATTCGCGCTCCATCATTTTGGGTAATCTATGAATTACCACGTTGAGGAAGCTGCCGACCATTAAGCCCAATATGGAGGATACAACGATAAAAATAGTGCTATTTTGCTGCAGTAAATCAGAGATTTCAATCAATGCATTCGGCATAACGATCCTTATATTTTTTCTTGTATTTGGGCATTAAATTAACCAGTTTTCTTAAGCCACATGTAAACTAAACGCATCATCGCATCGTTAATTGTTTGTAGCAAACAATGCTTAAATAACTATACCGTAATGCAAAGCCTCTTGAAATTTACATGAGCAACCCGCAATTAGATTTAGAGTAAATATTATAATCGTACTAAGCAATAAGGAAATATGATGACAGAAACCAGCAACCAATCAAATAAAGCGAAGTTTGCCCACGCAGATTTTACTCATCCAGAATGGGATGAGCCTATTGTTTGTCGCGTTGAGGTGGATTTGCCTGCATGGTTGTCGCAATTAGCGGGTGGCCACGATTGGGAGGTATATGCAGAGGATGAAGAGGAAACCTGCATAAGCTTTGCTATGCGCCAAAGTTCTGCTCAAATTTCAATCGATAATGCTAAAGTTACCTCAGAGATATCTACCGAGCTTGCTCCAAGATTAGCTGAAGTCACTTTGTATCACAATGGTTATGCTTTAGTTGATGTGGACGGTAGCTTTTTGTTTGATGGTTCACTCACATCGGGTACCAGCAATTGTGCGCACCTGACTTATTATCATGCGGATAGTGGCGAGAAAATAACGCTAAACTAAATCACAGGGTTTTAGCTAAAAGGATTTTAAGTAGAAAAGTAGAATTTAGAAGTGCGCTATGACCAGTTTCTAGCTTTTTAGTAACTTCTGGAAACGGCAAATTTCGCTAAAGTTAGCATGGCTTGCTTGTAACTTGAATCTGCAAAATGTGCAATTGCAGTACAAGCCAGCTCAGCTTCGCGTTCTGCCACTTTATGTACGTGTTGTAGTGCCCCAGTTCGCTCTACTGCTTTCAATACCGTTGGTAAATCATCCAAGCCGCCATGCTCAATGGCATGTTTGATGGCGGTGGCTTCTGCAGTAGAACCATTGCGCATCGCATACAGTAATGGCAAGGTAGGCTTGCCTTCACTCAAATCGTCGCCTAAGTTTTTACCTATTTCAGCTACATTGCCGCTTAAATCTAACACGTCATCAATCAGTTGAAATGCAGTACCAATATGCATGCCGTATTGGCTAAGTGCTTCTTCGTCTCTTTGTGAGGCATTGCTGATAATTGCTCCTAAACGCGTTGCCGCTTCAAATAATTTAGCGGTTTTATAATGGATCACTTTGAGATAAGCCTCGTCGCTAATTGCAGCATTGTGTACATTAAGTAGCTGTAATACCTCACCTTCAGCAATCACGTTGGTGGCATTACTAAGCACCTCCATTACACGCATATTTTGTACGGCCACCATCATTTGAAAAGCTCGAGAGTAAACGAAGTCGCCTACCAGTACGCTGGCAGCATTCCCAAATACAGCGTTAGCTGTATTCTGACCACGACGTTTTGATGATTCATCGACTACATCGTCATGCAGCAAAGTAGCGGTATGTATAAACTCCACCACAGCCGCAAGCTGGTGATGTTGTGGCTTAATTTCACCAAATAACCCAGCTGAAAGCAGTACTAGCATTGGGCGTAGCCTTTTGCCACCGCTATTAATAATGTAATGAGCTACTTGGTTAACTAGGGTGACATCAGAGTGCAGTGAGTGCTGAATCACCGTATTCACGGCTACAATATCGTTGGAAATGCAGGATTGAATGGCGTGTAGTTGGCTGGAGCTTTGCGTCACAATAATGAACCTATAAAAGTAATAATTATTTTATCACAGCCAGCTTTCACTGATTGCATCTGCTTAAACTGTTTGTGTATAAATGGTGCGATAATGGTGCATCAAAGTAACCTCTAGAATTTTTTGATTTAGCTTGCGATTATGGTTTGCTTTGCGTGATTATTTGCGTATAATGCGCGATTCTTCTGAAGTATGAGTTAAAGGCATAATCATGTATGCAGTAATCAAAACTGGTGGTAAGCAATATCGCGTAATCGCAGGCGAGAGATTAAAAGTTGAGAAGCTTGAGGTTGAAGTTGGCGGTATTGTTACGCTAGATCAAATCTTAATGGTTTCAGATGGCGAAAAAACAACCATCGGCTCACCTATTATTAAAGGTGCTACTGTTAAAGCAACTGTGCTTTCACATGGCCGTGGTGACAAGGTAATGATTTTCAAATTCCGTCGTCGTAAACATTATCGTAAAACACAAGGCCATCGCCAAAGTTTTACTGAAATTAAAATTGAAGCAATCGCTGCTAAATAATTTAT
>JBKJRF010000004.1:0-2755 GCA_046594825.1 Methylotenera sp. | reverse complement strand
ACTGCCATTCTAAGTTCGTAACACATAATTTGTACGGCGGCGGCCAAGTTCAGCGAGGTGTAATCTGGGTTGGCAGGAATCATCGCCAACATTTGGCAATGGTCAAGCTCCGAATTGGATAAGCCGCTCATTTCGGTACCAAATACCAAGGCAACTGGTTGCGATACTGCAATTTCAATGGCTTTGCTAGCTGCAGTGCGCACACTCACTAACTCATGCGAGAGGCTACGTTTACGTGCACTTAAACCTATGGCATAGGCGCAGCCTGTAAGCGCTTCGGCTAAAGTTTCAGTCACAATTGCATTTTCAAGCAAATCTGCAGCACCGGTAGATAACGCTGTGGCATGCGCATCTGGAAAACTATCAGGTTTAACTAAATATAGATGCTGCAAGCCCATGGTTTTCATGGCGCGCGCAGCCGACCCTATGTTGCCAGGATGGCTGGTTTGGCAATGAATTACACGAAAATTCTGTAGTGTATGTAAATTTGTAGAATCTAATTTTGAAGACATATGTTCAGGTGCCTTATCTCTAAGAAAATCAAATTTTTACAATGAAATTTTGAAGTGTAGGCAATAACCGTTAAAATGTTATTTTATCAGTTCTTTAACACGCCCTTAATTTAGTTTTTACATACAAATATTGGTATGTAGGGTTTTCATGTGTTAAAAAACCGAACACTTATTAGATTCGAGAAAATATGCATCCTATGCTATCCAACGCAGTGAAAGCTGCTCGCCGTGCTGGCAACATTATTACACGGGCCTCTGAAGACATTGGCTCACTCAAAATTCAAACCAAAACCTATAACGATTTTGTGACTGAAGTAGACAAAGCTGCAGAACATGCGATTATTGATACGCTAAAAGAGTTATATCCAACACACGGATTTTTGGGTGAAGAGAGTGGTGAATCTAATATTGAATCAGATTTTATTTGGATTATTGACCCGCTTGATGGTACGACTAACTTCTTACATGGCTTACCCCAATACTGTATTTCAATCGCACTTCAGGAACGTGGTGTATTGACACACGCTGTAGTGTACGACCCAAATAAAAATGATTTATTTACTGCGACTAAAGGTCGCGGGGCATTTTTGAATGACAAGCGCATTCGTGTGACACAACGCACCAAATTGCAAGATGCTTTAGTAGGAACAGGTTTCCCTTTCCGTGACTTTACGCATTTAGATACTTATTTAGATATGTTGAAAGACATGATTAAAAAAACTACTGGTATTCGACGACCAGGTTCAGCCGCACTAGACCTAGCATATGTTGCTGCAGGCTGGTATGACGGTTTTTGGGAAATTGATTTGTCAACATGGGACATTGCTGCTGGTGGTTTAATCGTGCAAGAAGCCGGTGGTATTGTAGGCGATTTTGAAGGCAATGAGTCTTGGCTGAAAACAGGGAATATCGTTGCGGCAAATCCAAAAATATTTTCGCAGATGCTGCAAACCCTAAGCCCACACCTGACCGATGCCCTTAGAACACCCAAGTGACTTTAGAACACCAAGTTACTTTCAAGTCACTTGATAGTTAAAATAAGTAATTTGGTAGCTTAAATAATGTTTTTATCTTAAGTAATTGCCTGTATTCATCTGCAGGCAATTTAAAAAAGTGCAAATAAATGATAGAAGATGTGTTTGAAAAATATGCGGCAGACTCTTCTAAAGCCATTGCTAATAAAGCTGCTGATCGCGACAACACTAAAGATAAGGGTTTGCCCGCACATTATGCCCCTCATTTAATTGCAGAGTTAATTGCTCAAATCAGGCCTCCTAAGCCACAGCAAGTAGATGTAGCAGTCAAAGCTATTCAAGCCCTTTGTTACTTGTTAAACAGTGATCCGGAAAAAGCAGGGTTATTGCGCGATGCAATACTGCAGTTGTTGAGTGAGCACAAGCCGATTTCATTATTCTTATTGGCGCGTCATTCAGTATTCACTGGTTTTTTTACCGAAATGCGCCGCCGCATTGCACATAAATTTTTACCTGAAGCGATTGATAGCTCTTATTTAATTGATTTGTTCGCGCTATTTTTCACTCAAGAAAGTGACGAGTTATGGGTTTCAGCAGTACCCGATTCAGTATGGGAAGAGCTTATCGTTGCGATCCACTTTGATGAGGCACCTGTTGAGATAACCGAGCCTTGCCGTCAAAATTTATTAGCCGCCACGCAAGTGCTTTCCTATCGTATTGCGGCGCTGGGCTTAGAGCCTGAGCTACTTCGCAATCACCCTGAACTTGAGCAACATACTTCACCGTTTATTACACAGCAAGTAGAGCTGGCAGAGTTTCTGGCTTCTCCCGATACTGATACCGATCATTTTAATTCAATCAGCAATCAGGCTGACATTAAACATATTTTGGTGATGCTTGACCAATGTAAAGCTATTATTGCCAAAATTCGCCGTAATAGCGCACAGGTTGGCACCAGCATTCATCTCACATATTTGTTACAGCGCATGGCGCAGCAAATTGCTCGCTTAGAAAAGTTGCTACAAATTCTTGATTGTTTAGGTAAAGATAATCATTGTCAGGATGTCGCTAATGACAATGTTACCAAGGTTGAAAATAGCGATGAAAGTAATGCTGAAATAACTGAGCCTTCTCCAGATATAGGCGCAAATCTGCAGGTCGTAAAACTATTCAAAGAGCTTGTGTATAACGAGTGTCATAAAAATGATGTGAGTGAGCACTGGCAAGAAAATGTAGAAGTCATGGCGCTTCGTGTGACCGAAAATGCCA
>JBKJRF010000002.1:0-7350 GCA_046594825.1 Methylotenera sp. | reverse complement strand
TCGGGTATTGAGGCGATAGCCAAAGCCTGCAATCTGAACGACCGCCCGACTATTTGTAGTCAATCCGCCAAGAAACAATGAAACACCAAGCATTCCTTCACAACCGACACCTGCAATTTCAATTGGAGAGCCATTCTCAAGAACATAAACCAACAAAAGCACAGAGGTCGTGGGGAAATACACATATTGCATTTTCACTCCAGATTCGTATAAAACCAGACCTGCAGGCATTGGTACCAATTCTAGATAGGATGATATACGTTTAAAGTCGGATTGAGGTATCTCGGCCAGAATAGCATTCTGTTAGGGATCGTGAGGAGTGCTTAATTTTTCCTTTTAATCAAAAGGCTCTAAATGATTTATTGGATTCAATTGTAATGGCATATAGACCTTTTTTTCTAATGGCTTGACCTACATTAACATCTAATAAATTAATACTTAGTACGTTAACGCACACAAGACACTTACAATTTTGACAATTCAATAAGGGTGTCATCCAAACTCGATTTAGCCTTGTTACAACATTACTTTATCTCAACAAACGCAAACAACAAGATAAAGCAGTGGCAACCTTGGACTAAATTTACTGGCAAAATAACTCATGTAGGCAAAACGAAATCCAGTCAGAATGCTTATAAGTTTGGCATGAGTAGATTGTTAAAAGAGATGCTTATATTGCTGAAGCGACAAAAACAAGAATTAGCGTAATTCTAAACATAACCCACCTAAGACGTGGGCATTTTTTATTAAATTAAATACCTTGAATCTAACAATCATTTTTTCAACTTAATTCAACTTTATGTTTGTTGGCGTACAGATGGATGTGGGTAATAGGGAATATTATATTTTTGACTTTAAAGATTGCACTAAATAGTGCTGTCTTAAAATCTGAGGAAATTAGTCTTTAACTTAAATTAGGATAAATCATGTCAAACATAGAAGCGAGTAACGCACATAAGAAAGCTGCAAGTGATCATCAGGAGTGTGCTAAGCACCATACAATGGCGGCAGAGCAGCACGAAAAGAATAATGTTGAAGAAGCCAAGACATCATCGAGTAAAGCCATGGGTTGTTGCGAGACTGCGAGTAAACAGTCTACTACCGCCTGCGGTTGTTCTGCTAAGTAATCTAACAGAGGCCGGTATTTCCTCTTTTGACTGCCAGCTTAAATAAAATGAGATGAAGTGCAGTTATGGGTGATGCAAAATTTCGCGCTAGGTGTGCATATAAAAAAAGAATCAAATTTATACATTCTATGAATGCCTTTGCTGAATTAATAGTTTATCCCCAAGCTGCAAAAGAAAACGCTTTCAGTTTAAAGTTGGACGTGACTGAATTAGAGAATGCAATTGCAGTTTTGTTATCAAAGTTGAATTAATCCGGAGCAATATTTAACCGTGAATGAGCTCGCAAGGTGATCAATGGGACAGTTCATCCTATTGGAGTTTTGTGGTGCAATTTGAAAGCTGGTTGGTTATATGTTAGATGCTTTGCATTGCAGCTTGAAACGATGTATGAAGTAGCTAAGTGGGCGATGTTGTTTGTATTTTTGTAATGATGTAACTCCGCACAGATTGCTAGGAGCCGCACTTAAACTACTAGGACCCATTTTTCTTGAGAGCAACTCGCATGCCACAGACTCAGAGTATTACCCTTAATCGTCAGATACAACTGACCTCGCGCCCAGTTGGCGCGCCCACCTCAGCCAACTTTCACCTTTTTAGCTCTACTATTCCCATTGCTGGGTCAGGTCAGATACTACTGCGCACAGTGTATTTATCACTCGACCCCTACATGAGGGGCCGCATGAGCGACGCCGCCAGCTATGCATCCTCAATCACTGTTGGTACCACCATGGTGGGGGCGACCGTTTGCCGCGTGCATACCAGTCAACACCCCGACTTTGCCACCGGTGATTGGGTACTGGCTTATACCGGCTGGCAAGACTATGCCGTTTCCGATGGCACCGGATTGACCAAACTGGATCCAGCCATGGCACATCCCTCTTACTCCTTGGGCGTGCTAGGCATGCCGGGTTTCACCGCCTACATAGGTCTGCTGGATATTGGTGCCCCCAAAGCGGGTGAAACCATCGTGGTGGCCGCCGCCACTGGTGCCGTAGGCTCGGTAGTGGGGCAAATCGCTAAGCTCAAGGGCTGTCGCGTGGTAGGCATTGCGGGTGGTGCTGACAAGTGCCGCTCGGCTGTGGAAGAACTGGGCTTCGATGTCTGTGTTGACCACCATAGTCCAGAATTGGTCGCGCTGCTTATGTCGGCCTGTCCTCAGGGCATTGATGTCTATTTTGAAAACGTAGGTGGCAAGGTGTTCGATGCTGTGCTGCCCCTACTGAATACCGCAGCCCGCGTGCCGGTATGCGGGCTGATCGCCTACTACAACGCTACAGCTCTGCCAGAAGGTCCAGATCGCATACCAGTACTTATGCGAACCTTACTAACCAAGCGCATCCGCATGCAGGGCTTCATCAACTCTGACTATTACGGTCAACGCTACCCCGAGTTTGCCAAGAACATGAGCCTGTGGCTTGCGAGCGGGCAGATCAAATTCCGCGAAGACATTGTCGATGGCCTGGAGAACGCCCCACAAGCCTTTATCGGACTGCTCGAAGGCAAGAACTTTGGCAAGTTGATCATTCGCGTTGCAAGCGACTGATCCACATCATCACCCACAATCACACATATCAGTTCACACACCAGGAAAGAAGTAATATGAAAAAGATACTCATGGTTTTGACCTCGCACGACCAACTTGGCAATACTGGTGCGAAAACTGGATTTTGGCTGGAAGAATTCGCCGCACCTTACTACCTTTTTAAAGAAGCTGGAGTTAACATCACGCTCGCATCTCCACTGGGTGGTCAGCCACCAATTGATCCCAAGAGCGACGACCCAACCTCGCAAACGGATGCCACACATCGATTTAAAGCTGACCCCGCAGCCCAAGTGCTCTTGGCGAATACACAGAAACTGAACACAGTTGTCGCTGGTGATTTTGATGCCGTGTTTTACCCAGGTGGCCACGGCCCGCTATGGGATCTGGCTGAAGACTCATCATCCATCGCCCTGATTGAAGCTATGCTGACTGCGGGCAAACCGGTTGCCGCCGTGTGTCATGCGCCTGGGGTGCTGCGCCATCCCAAGGCTTTTGATGGCAAATCTGTGGTCTACGGCAAAGCGGTGACAGGCTTCACCAACACAGAGGAAGCAGCAGTCGGATTAACCGAGGTTGTACCGTTTCTGGTGGAGGACATGCTCACGAAAAATGGCGGCAATTATTCCAAAGGCGCTGACTGGCAACCCTATGTTTTAACCGACGGCTTGTTGATTACCGGGCAAAATCCTGCATCGTCTGAGCCATCTGCCAAGGCATTGTTGAAGGCTCTGTCTTACTTATAGGATCTGTGAGAGGCATGAAGATCATGGAATCATTTCCTTCACTTACTATCTGCAGCAATATCTTGAAACACGTTTTACCTTAAAGGAGCAATGACATGCAAAAAGAACTGGATCGCCTCGCCGGTGCGCTGGAGGTACTGGACTTGTTGCGCGAGCAGATGGAACTGCAAAGGGATGAGATTGCCGGTGAATCAGGACTCGAGGTGCTGGACGAAACCCTGAGCCAAGTTGCCTCACTGTTGACTGAATATAGGCGCAGACGCAATAAGTTGCAGCCACACCACAAGCCCTATCTTTTTATTCTCATTGAATCGCAGGAAGTCAAACCACTTGCACATCAGAGATTTACAGCCCTTGCGCATGGTGAGTTAACTGCCCCGGAACTGTCTGGACGCGCGGTGCGGCTGGCCGATTGGTTTGTACGCATGGATGGCCTCACAACCGCAGAAGTGGTGAATGAAACATACCAATGGTTGGTGTTCAATGACAAAGGGTGCATGGATTTGCACGCCGCCCACGCCATTATAGATACGGCATTACCCAGTGAAGCAGAAAGAATACAGATGCGGTCATTGGTGTTCGCGACAGCATGATGAGTTTACAGATTCAGAATCTGAATTAATAACGAGATAGTTGTCCATCCAATATGACGAAAAGTCACACGAAAACTCCGACCGTGCAACTGCAGCAAGCCAACCAATTACAGTGCCCACTGCGGCACCTATTCTACCATCAACAAACATATGCTTGATCACTTCGTCACTTTGCTTTTTGACCATGGTGAGTTTCAGCGTTGGTATTAATAGTAACCAAGGCCAGTAAAAGTGGAAATAGATATTTAATCGTTATTAAGTCAGTACAATCTAGTTAATTTAACTCTGGCAACTCATGCCAGTCAGTCGTATAGTTTGAGCTCTTAAAACTTCTACGCATCGCCCAGATTTTATCAGCGCCTTCAGAAGCGATTTTAATGGTGCCTTTCGCGCACTTCTTGTAAATAGGGTCGGTAATCCCCCCATTATTAATTGCAGCTAAAAGTAGAAACTAAGCTGCCAAGGCTAACTTTTGCCTCGGGGTCATGCCGCCCAATGCCATGTTGGGACGTTCGTGATTGTATGTCCAGAGCCAATCTGTTGCAAATTGCTGTACTTCAGCAACACTATCAAACAAGTGATGCGCTAACCAATCATAACGCACGGTTCGATTATATCTTTCCACATAAGCATTCTGTTGTGGATTACCAGGCTGAATGAAATCAATCCTGATGCCGCGCTTTTTAGCCCACTCCGCTGTGGTGGAACTGATGTATTCAGGGCCATTGTCACAGCGAATTGCGGTCGGTATGCCACGCCATTCAATGATTTGATCCAGCGACCGAATCACACGCTCAGACGGCAATGAGAAATCAACATCAATACACAGACCTTCGCGGTTAAAGTCGTCAATCACGTTAAATAGCCTGATAGAACGACCGTCAGATAACTGGTCATGCATAAAATCCATCGACCACACTTTGTTCATCTGTTCTGGCACCGCCAGTGCTTGCGGTTTACTGCGTACTAGCCGTTTCCTTGGCTTGATGCGTAGGTTCAATCACAACTCACGGTAAATTCTATACACACGTTTGTGGTTCCAACCAAATTTCTTCACATTGCGCAGGTACAGGAAACATAAGCCAAAGCCCCAGTTGCGCTGATTGTGCGTTAAACGGATAAGCCAGTCGGCAATGTCGTCATTCTCTGACGAGTGCTTGGGCTTGTACCGATAACACGTCTCAGAGATACTAAATGCAACGCAGGCAGCACGAATGCTTAAGTGTGATGCCTGTACAACAGATAAAGCCATCTCTCGACGCGAAAACGGCTTCACCACTTTTTTGCCATGGCCTCCTTGAGTACGTCGGCTTGTAATTGCACCTCGGCATACATCTTTTTTAAGCGACGGTTTTCGTCTTCCAGTTCTTTTAATCGTGCCACCATTGAAGCGTCCATGCCGCCATACTTAGCTCGCCATTTATAGAACGTGGCAGAACTCATGCCATGTTCGCGGCATAGCTCAGGGGCTGAGATGCCAGCTTCTGCTTGTTTCAAAATCTGCATAATCTGACTGTCGGTAAATCTTGATATCTTCATGTAAAAATTCCTTAATTCATCATAAGAAAATTCTACTTATAAATGCAATCTTTTTCTGGGGGGGATTACCGGTCCATCGTAGACATTAAATTCGTATTTTCTAAATCATTCGCTGAATAGCCATACAAATCCTGTTGCTGTGCACTTTCATCTACTCTAGGCATACATATTGATACTGAACTTGTTAGAAAAGCGTCAAAAGCTAGCTGGGGTGAATTTTTGAAATGCGAAATTGAAATAGCTGAATATCAACCCACCATGTATCACTGTAAAATTTTTATCGTTGATTCGCTATTAGTATCAGTTGGCTCTACAAATTTTGACAACCGCTCATTCAGATTGAATGATGAGGCAAACTTGAACGTTCTAGATGAGGCATTTGCAAAGAAGCAGAAGGAGATATTTGAGGAAGATTGGTCCAACGCTGGTCAGATAACATATCTAGAGTGGATTAATAGACCTTTAAAAGAAAAAGTAATAGAGAAGCTAGCAGCGCTTTTTAAATCTCAATTGTAAGAAATTTGAATAAATGTCTCGGAAATAATACTGTCAATTGTAAGACAGAAAAACCTGAGAAGTGATACATAAGATCCAAATATATCACTCCTCAAAAGATCGCTTATTTATAAACGACTTATTTATTTTTTATCACATTTAAATGGTTTTGCTGATTCAATTTCCTTTACAACTCCTTTTTTATGTTCAACTTCAACACATGAACCTACAACCAAAGGACCGTTATCATTTTCTATTTTAGTTTTATCTGTTACCTCAACTTGCTGACCACTAACTATCCAAATACCAAGGTTTTCAGTAGGTCGACTTTCAACCGTTCCATAAAATTCTTCGTCTGCAAATGCAGGACTGCTTAGAGATAAACAACTTGCAGCAATCAATAGTGCTGATTCTAATGAAAAGTGTGAACCATTATTTGTGATTTTAATAAACTTCTCCTAATATTAAAAACTTTAATTAAGCAAACTTTCCAAAAAGTAATTTAATTTGCGGCTGGAGTGCCTTGTTCAGGTTCTGATGGCTGAGCTGGATTTCCTTTAGCAGTTCCAGCATTGGACTCTCGTTCTTTTTCTACTACGCTTGATTTTTTAGCAGGGAATTTGCGATCATTATGCAATGAGTGAAAGGATTGTTTTTTAGTTGATCAAGCCTACAGATTTGACTGGAGTAAATTTTAAGTGAATCACAGGAATGGGGACTTTTGAGAAGGTCAGATGTAATCAGATTTATGATTGACCATGAACTAGCGGGCAAAGATAAAGATTCTCGCCCGCCAATCTAGATCTACAAAATCAGCTTTAAATAGCTTAGTTATTGATGCCCCTATTTCCCTCCTCAAGCAGCATACGATAATACCCAATTATGCCAGGCTCATCCATTTCTTCTCGAATCAGTGCTAGCCCTTGGGTGGTTGAATCTACCTGATCATCATGCTTACCTGTCGGAAACGATGTAATTTCATGTACGTAATCACTCAGCCACAGAGCCTTTTCTGGTAAAAAGATTTGACCATTTTCAAACAGAATAGACTGCTGATGTAGCCGCATCTTTTTATCGCCTTCCGGTTTATAGGCTTTAGCAGCATAAATGCCAGATGCTTTCAAATCTTGTATCAGCGCAATACCGGATGACTTATCTTCAATCAGAATCTTGGAAGGTTTGTACTCGCTATAGAGTTCAATGACAGCACGCTTTAAATCAGGAAACTCTGCACGTTTACGCCAGACATTAAGCAAATAGATCTTCTTTTCCTTAATACCCCATGTGGTACACACACTGTAGTCATTGAT
>JBKJRF010000238.1:0-5183 GCA_046594825.1 Methylotenera sp. | reverse complement strand
CTAAGATCGGTGCGTTATCTATCTCGCGCATCAAGCGGCCTAAATATTGGCGATGGCGCCTGATAGCACCATTAGCAGTAATTTTTTTAGTCTCGAGTACCGCAGTCAGGACTGCATCTGGTAAGTCTAACTTTAATAGTTTGTCTTTAGGTAATTCAGATAGCCGCACACCAAGCGCTTGCTGCGCGTCTGCTTCAGCTTTGAGTTTGGTTTTGCTAATCGGCTCTTCAGCTTCAAGCTTGGCGCTTAAATTGGCATCATAACTAAAATCAATGCCGGTATTTGTCTTTTTAGGTTTCATGCTGCGGTATGATAGCATTTTTTAGTAACTATTTTTAGCACTCACGTTTTGGGTGCTATGTGAGAGATGAAAAAGTAATGGCAGATTCAGGGTTTAGTTATACGTTAGATGAAATTAAGCAAATGTCGGAAGACGTGCTTAAAGTAGCAAAAACACATGGCGCGAGTGCGGCAGAGACAGAGTTGAGTCTGAGTATAGGTCAAAATGTGTCTGTACGTTTGAATGAGGTTGAAAACATAGAGTATAACCGTGACAAAGGCATGTCGGTCACCGTATATTTTGGACAGCAGAAAGGCCACGCCAGTACTTCTGACTTAAGTCCGCAAGCGCTTAAAGACACCGTTGCAGCGGCTTGTAACATTGCAAAATATACCGCAAAGGATGAGTTCTGCGGTTTAGCTGATGCCAATTTAATGGCAAAAGACATTCTCGATTTAGATCTGCATCATCCCTGGAATATCTCGGTAGATGATGCAATAGCCATCGCTCGTGAATGTGAAGCTGCTGCTCTAGGCGTCGATGCGCGTATTACCAATTCTGAAGGCGCTAGCGTTTCCATGAGCTCTGGCTATTTTGCTTATAGTAACAGCCATGGTTTTACTGGCGGATACCCAAGTTCACGTCATGGCATAAGCTGTTCAGTGATTGCTGAGTCTGAAGACAGCATGCAGCGCGATTACTGGTACAGCACTGCCCGTGCTGCGGCAGATTTAGAAGCTGCTGCTGATATAGGTAAGCTAGCCGGTGAACGTACTGTGCGGCGCTTGAATGCCAAAAAAATCAAAACTTGCCAAGTGCCTGTTTTATTTGAGGCGCCATTAGCTAGCGGCTTGATTTCATCACTCATTAGTGCTATCTCAGGTGGTAATCTATACCGTAAATCATCATTTTTATTAGATAGTTTGGGCAAGCAAGTCGCTAGCCCTTTATTGAATATTTATGAAAATCCGCATGTGAAGAAGGGTTTAGCAAGTTGTCCATTTGATAATGAAGGCGTAGCTTCTAATGCGCGTCAGTTAGTGAAAGATGGTGTGTTGCAAGGCTATGTATTGGGCAGCTATTCAGCGCGTAAATTGGGCATGCAAACCACGGGGAACGCGGGCGGCAATCATAATTTAATCGTGCAGTCTGGTGCAAATAATTTGTCTGGCTTACTTAAGCAAATGGGCACAGGCTTGTTGGTGACTGAGTTGTTAGGTAGTGGCATCAATATGGTGACTGGTGACTACTCAAGAGGTGCAGCAGGTTTTTGGGTTGAAAATGGCGTAATACTTCATCCAGTGGAAGAAATCACCATTGCTAGCAATATGGCCGATATGTTGAAAATGATTATAGGTATAGGCAACGATATTGTTGTCCAAGGCTCAAAACAAGTAGGCTCTATACTGATTGAGCGCATGACTGTGGCGTGTGAATAATCTGCTTCAGTAGATATATTCCACGGGCAAGACCCTAGCGGTTTAGGCGTGTTAATAAATCAGTTTCATTGAACGATTTAAACTACTACAAGATTTGAGTAATAAAAAAAGCCTCAATAACTGAGGCTTTTTTTATTTAAAACATTATATGTAAATTAAACTAATTATTGATTTGTTTGTGGGGTGGTTTTTGCGGCAGGATCTGCATCTTCAAAATCATCTTTGATAAACTCATCTGGTACTATGCCATCTTGCACTAGGCTAGCACGTCTTTGCAAATAAGCATCGCGCGTGAAAGCGTAAGGATCTAAAGAGGCTTCATCAACCAAGTCTGTCGCAGTCAGCAACTCTGTACGTTTATCTATAAATTGTGCGATACGTATTTGGTTATGTAGTCTAATCTGGCCAATATTACGCGTATAAGTTATTGGATCGGTAGTTGCGGTATCGAATACTAAGCCAGTTGCATCCCGCAAGCTAGATGGGCCAAGCAATGGCAACACTAAATACGCACCATTACCCACACCCCAGTAACCTAGTGTTTGACCAAAGTCTTCTTTATGTTTTGCAATATTATCCTTACTAGCTACGTCAATAAAACCAGCTATACCAAAGGTGCTGTTAATGACAAAACGACCAGTGTCAGTAAATGCGTTTGCAAATTTGAATTGTAATAAATCGTTAAAGACAGTGGTAATTGAAGTTAGGTTGCTGAAGAAGTTATTGATCCCAATACGCACTGGCGTGGGTGCTACGAATTTATATGCTTTGGCAACTGGTTTGATTACTGCTTTGTCTGCGACATCGTTAAATTTATAGATGCCACGGTTCATGCCTTCAAGCGGATCTTTGCTTGACTGCGAAGCACAGCCAGAAACACTGAATGCCAATATTATTGCAATGATTAAATTTGATTTTCTTATATGCATTTTTAGTTCTTTTAACGTGATTACACTCAATATTGATTATTCAGGACTAAGCAATTTCTGTCTACTGATATAAATTGCTTAGCAAGTACGCCAGTACAGCTTGTTGTATAAATACAACAAAAATTAATCTGTTGATATTACAAAAATAAGTAATTAGTTACATATTCTAATTACTTATTCATTAACGTTACTAATATTTTGACTGCCAATAGTGTCTTTGTATAAGCCCAATGCCAGCGTCCTCTGTGTTGCATGATCAACGATAGGCACGGGGTAATCTTTGCCTATCACTAAGTTAAGTGATTGCAAGCGTAGCGGCGGTATCAACCATGGCGCATGTATTTCTTTGTCATTACATGTGGTTAATTCAGGTACATATTTACGAATAAATTTACCTTGTGCATCAAAACGCTCGCTTTGCGTAATGGGGTTAAAAATCCTGAACCAAGGTTGTGCATCACAGCCTGTGCTGGCTGCCCATTGCCATCCGCCGTTATTAGCACTTAGGTCAAAATCTATCAATTTATCTGCAAAATACCGCTCGCCCCAACGCCAGTCAATCAGTAAATCTTTCACTAAAAAACTGGCAGCCACCATGCGTAAGCGGTTGTGCATAAAGCCCGTAGTGTTAAGTTGGCGCATTGCAGCATCAACTAAAGGATACCCTGTAGTGCCGCTGCACCATGCTTGAAATAGTATTTTATTGTTTGGAAATAGTATCGACTCATATTCGGCCTTATAGGCATTACCCATGGCTACGCGTGGATGATGGTGCAAAATTTGTACGTAGAAATCACGCCATATCAGTTCGCTTAGCCAAGTCTGCGCACCTGTATTCGCCGCTTGCATGGCTTCGCCTACTAAATGGCGGATTGAGATTGTGCCAAAACGCAGATGCACGGATAAATATGACACGCCTTTTACTGCAGGAAAATCACGCGCATCTTTATAGCGAATTATACGTGCTTTAAAGTCGTTAAATAACGTTAATCCCCCTTGCATGCCTGTTGGTAGGCGCATGCTAGATAAATTAGTTGTTTTAAACCCCATGCTGGCTAGGCTTGGCATTTCAGTGATCGTGCCTTTGGCTAAATGCTTGTTATAGCTATCAACGGGGTAGGGCTTGATGTAAAAATCATTGACCGTCTTAAGCCACATGTTTTTGTAAGGTGTAAACACACCATAAGGTGTACCTGCCATAGTTAGCACCTCATCTTTCTCAAAAATCACATGGTCTTTATAATGATGAAATGAGATGTTATTTTGCTTAAGGTGTGTTGCGATGTGGGCATCACGGGCAATGGCACTAGGTTCGTAATCGTGATTCGCAAACACTGCTTGCGTCTGTAATTTATGTGCTAGTTTTGGAATTTCATGTTGTGCGTTGCCATGCAGCACAATTAAATCGCCCCCTTTGGCTAGTAGCGCTGCTTTAAGCTCGCGTACACTTTCCCAAATAAACTCTACGCGTCGGTCAGATTTGTCATGCAGATGATCGAGAATGTCGGTATCAAACACAAACACACAATATGCTTCATTTGAGGTTTTAAGCGCATGATATAAAGCTGCGTGGTCGTAATCACGTAAATCGCGTCTAAACCATACTAAAGATCTTTGATATTGCATAAAAGAGAGTTGCAGGCTTATTCACGATGATAAGGATGATTAGTAATGACTGTATGAGCACGATAAAGTTGCTCAGTTAACATTACACGGACCATCGCATGAGGTAGCGTGAGTTTGGATAACCCCCAAAGCCAGTCGGCTTTTTGTTTTACTGAACTGTGCAAACCATCAGCACCACCAATCACAAGTGCCACATCTCGACCGCCAGTGATTTCGCCGTTTTGCCAGCCTTTAAACTTTTCAGCAAGTTGTAGGGTGGTTACTTCTTGCCCGCGCTCGTCCAAGGCTATACAGTAATCCTTACCAATCGCCTCTAAAATACGCTTAGCTTCAATGAGTTGGATATTTTCTGTACTATTACCTGCAGCGCGCTTCTCAGGTTTGATGTCGATGACTTCAATACTTGCTTCACGCGGCATGCGCTTGATGTACTCAGCGCATGCCGTTTCAACCCAATTGGGCATTTTGTGGCCGACAGAGATAATACGTAGCTTCAACTATACCTCTGTGGATATTATTGCAGGCTGGTTTATTCTGCCTTGATATGACCGCGGCGTGATTCAGCCTCGCCCCATAATTGGTCAAGGATATAGTATGCGCGGGTAGTTGGCACCATAATATGTACGACGATATCGTTTAAATCTACTAATACCCATTCACCCTCTTTTTCGCCTTCAGTACCGCGAATGGCGTAACCTTTTTCTTTAAGTTTTTCGCGTACGTTATCTGCCACAGCTTTAGCTTGGCGGCTAGAAGTTGCTGAAGCAACAATCATATAACTAGTCATGCTGGTAAGCTTGCGCACATCCATCACTGTAATATCAAAGCCTTTTATATCTTCAATTGCATCTACTAATGCGAGTTTCATTGTTTCTAAATACGTTGGATCTAAATCTAGGGTCATTTAAG
>JBKJRF010000216.1:0-6492 GCA_046594825.1 Methylotenera sp. | reverse complement strand
GGTTCGCTTCAACTAAAGCGGATACTGATGTGCAAGAAGTGTCACTTAAAGATTACTTAGTACGTATGCAACCAGAGCAGGATGTGATTTATTACATCACAGCTGACAGTTTTGCCGCCGCGCAACATAGTCCGCATTTGGAGATTTTCCGCAAAAAAGGCATCGAAGTATTGTTGATGTCTGACCGTGTTGATGAGTGGTTATTAGGCAGTTTGACCGAATTTGATGGTAAAAAACTACAGTCTATTGCCAAGGGTGATTTAGATTTAGGTAAGCTTGAATCTGATACTGAAAAAGAGATTCAAAAGAAAATCGAAGAAGAAGCTAAAACATTGGTTGAGAAGATTAAAAGTTCTCTAGGTGACCAAGTTAAAGATGTGCGAGTTACACACCGCTTAACTGATTCACCGGCGTGTTTGGTGAGCGATGCAAATGATTTATCTGGCAACTTGGCCCGTATGTTAAAAGCTGCTGGGCAACATGCGCCGGAAGCCAAGCCGATTTTAGAGATTAACCCAGCACATAAGCTGGTGAAACGTCTTGAGGCTGAAACAGCTGATTTAGTGTTTAGTGATTTAGCTTACGTGCTATTTGACCAAGCATTGTTGGCTGAAGGCGGTACGCTGAATGATCCAGCTAGCTTTGTGAAGCGTATGAATAGCTTAATTAGTTAATCATTATTTAGTAATAAAAGAACCCGCTGAGTGCAAACTTAGTGGGTTTTTTTATTAGTGTTAATTTTGAAGTTATTATTTGTATTTAATATATCCCAGATAAACGCTTGACAATACAAATGAGAATCATTATCATTTGTATACATTGTTTAATTTAGGATTAATCATGAGCAGGCAATTAATCATTAGCCAAGCTAAATTGGCAGGTAACGAAAAGTGCAAAGTGCTTTATAACAAAACTAAAGATATGGTTGAACTTGAGGTGGGAGGTACTTCACTGAGGTTTGCAGCATCAAATTTTTTTATGATGAACGAAATGATGCGCAAAGCGGCTGCCAAACTTGTGATGCAAACTGAATTACACCAGACGCTAAATGCGTTGGCTGATGCAAAATTTCAGGCTCAGTTGGCAATGCACAAATGAGTGTGAAGACGGATAATAAATTTTTTAAAACTAAAAATTCAAGCTGTAAACCGAATTTATGTCCTGCCTAACACAGGACTTAAATACACTGCTGGACTTGTATCTAAGGGTGTAATAAAGCGTTGTGATGTTGTAACTGCATGGCAACATGCATCTCCTTGCATTACCTTTGTGACCGCATTGAATTTACTCACATAAGCCGGTCACTTTTTTAACTTATGTTGACGAAAACTTTTTTGTAAAAAGGTGTAGTGATGAGAAAAGATGAAGCATGTAGAAGAGTATTGTTAGCAGGTGCAGATGGCTGCCGTATTGTGTTTTGTGAAGGCTGTGGTGTTGCAGAGTTGGAACTGGGCGCAATTAGTGTGCGTTTGGAGTTGAATGCATTACACAACTTACAAGCAGTATTAGGTCAGGCTGCAATGAAATTGTCGGTATTGAAAGCCATTAAAGTTTCTCCAAACTTTGAGTATGATAAATTAGATTTGCATTAAACCTTGAGCTAATTATTTGATTATCATCTAGCCGTCATTAAAGGTGGCGCATTATTTGCTAGAATACAAGTTAAGATTATTAACTGGCCTCAGCAAATGAAAACTACTATCAGCATTACAGATACTTCATCAGAAAAACCAAAGAAAAATGCTAAGCCTAAAGTCGTTGCAATTCCTAAGCTCACGCCTATCCATCAAGCTTTACAAAATCATTTAATTTTCTCTAGCTTCAAGACCAGCGAGGTGGCGACGCCAAGAGACTGGTATCACACAGCAAGTTACACTGTGCGTGACCATGTGGTGGAACGTTGGGTGAAGACAGCTGAATCTTATTTTCGCGATGATCCAAAACGTGTTTATTATTTATCACTTGAGTTCTTAATCGGGCGCATGCTTACCAATGCTGCACTAAATTTGGGCATAAAAGATGAATTAAAAGAAGGGATGGCTACATTAGGGCGTGATTTAGAAAACGCCGTAGAAATGGAACCAGATGCTGCGTTAGGTAATGGAGGCTTAGGTCGTCTGGCAGCATGCTTTTTAGATTCTATGGCAACGATGGATATTCCTGCAGCAGGTTATGGCATACGATATGAATACGGCATGTTCAAACAATCCATTGAGCATGGCCAGCAAATAGAAAATCCAGATAATTGGCTGCGCTATGGCAATGTGTGGGAATTTCAGCGGCCAGAAGCTACATATATTATTAAGTTTTATGGGCATGTGGTTAAACATCCAGCAAGCTTTGATGCCGTTGATGGCACGATTCAGCCTGCAGTACAACATTGGGTAGACTCTGAACATGTAGTGGCAATGGCTTACGATGTGCCTGTCCCAGGTTATGGTACGGATACTGTAAATAATCTCCGCCTGTGGTCTGCAAAAGCGACGCGTGAATTTGATTTACGCCATTTCAATGACGGCAATTATGAAAAAGCTGTAGAAGAACGCAATGAGACAGAAAGTATCTCAAAAGTACTTTATCCAAATGACACTTCCGTTCTAGGCAAAGAGCTACGCCTGAAGCAGCAGTATTTCTTTGTATCAGCATCTATACAAGATATCTTGCGCCGCTATTTATATGTACATGAAATTAAAACACTATCGGATTGGGATTTACTACCCGAGAAAGTTGCCATTCAGTTAAATGACACCCATCCAGCAATTGCGGTAGCGGAAATGATGTATCAACTGGTAGATCACCATCATTTACCTTGGGATAAAGCATGGCAAATGGTCGTTAAGATTTTTGCTTACACTAACCATACATTAATGCCTGAAGCATTAGAAACATGGTCTGTTGAGTTATTTAGTCGTTTATTGCCGCGACATTTAGAGATTATTTATCAAATCAATCAAGAGTTTTTACACATGGTGAATCATCACTTTCCAGGTGATACCGATTTACTAACACGTGTTTCAATTATTGATGAAACACATGGTCGCCGTGTGCGGATGGCACATTTGGCCGTTGTTGGTAGCCATGCAGTAAATGGGGTTGCAGCTTTACACAGCGAGCTACTTAAGAAAACATTATTTGCCGATTTTAACCGTATTTATCCAGGCAAGCTGACCAATGTCACCAATGGCATTACACCGCGCCGCTGGTTGAACCAAGCAAATCCGGCGCTTACCAGTTTGATTGAAACAGCAATTGGTGATGGTTTCAAAAAAGACCTCACTCAAATCAAAAAGATCACCCCTCTAGCAGATGACATTGATTTCAGAAAAGCCTTTGCGGCAGTCAAACTAGGTAACAAAGCTCGCTTGGCTAGCAGAATTGAGCATTTGACAGGCATAAAACTCAACGTAAATAGCTTATTTGATGTGCAAATTAAGCGTATTCATGAATACAAGCGCCAACTGCTTAATGTGTTACATGTGATTACCTTGTATAACCGTATTCGTAATGGCGAGCAAGGCATAACGCCGCGTACCGTGATATTTGGTGGTAAAGCTGCACCAGGTTACTGGATGGCAAAACAAATTATCCGTTTGATTAACGACGTAGCTGAGATTGTAAATAATGATATTGCCGTAGGTGATCAACTCAAAGTTGTGTACTACCCAAATTATGAGGTTTCTGCGGCTGAAATCTTATTCCCAGGTAGTGATTTATCTGAGCAAATTTCAACTGCAGGTACTGAAGCAAGCGGTACTGGCAACATGAAAATGGCACTGAATGGTGCGCTAACCATTGGCACACTAGATGGTGCAAACGTTGAAATTAAAGAAGAAGTAGGCGATGAGAATATCTTTATTTTTGGCCTAACTACCGAGCAGGTGGCACAAACAAAGGCTAGTGGCTATGACCCGCGCGATTACTACAACAACAATGCAGATCTAAAACAAGTGTTAGATATGATTAGCTGCGGTTACTTCTCAGTCGATGAGCCAAATCGTTATCAAGCAATCGTAGAGAATTTACTTGATAGGGGCGATCAATACTTGCTACTGGCCGATTATGCAAGTTACATTGAAGCGCAAGAAAAAGTAGCAAAGTTGTACAAAAATCAAGATGAGTGGGTGCGTAAAGCCGTTTTAAATGTGGCGAGTATGGCCAAGTTTTCTAGTGATCGTGCGATTAGCGATTATGCTAAAAATATATGGCACGTAACGCCTAATAAATCTAAGCCGAGCAACAAGCCAGATAAACCTAAGAAATAGCAATTAATAAATTGTTTGTAAAGGTAGTTATAGATTGCAAACAGATAGTCAATAAAAAGTCATCTAAACCATATAAGCTTGCGTTAATAAGCTAATTGGGGCAGGTGACTTTTGTCTGTGTAGAGTTTTTCTTAAGTCACTTTAAGCAATTAACTTTAAAGTAAAATGTTAATAGCATTGATACAAAAACAATAATTTACGCTAAGCTTAAATTATTGTTTAATTAACTTAATAATTTATTAGCTTAATAACTGGAGAAAAACATGCGTCTGTTAATGATGGCTTTAAGTTTTATTTTGTTTGCTACACATGCCAATGCACTCAGTTTGGGTGATTTAAGTAACACAGAAGCAAGCGGTGGCCTAAAAGAAGCGTTAATTCAAGGCGCTGGTAAAGCAGTCAGTCAATTAAGCGCAGTAGATGGTTTTTTTGGTAATAAAGAAGTCAAAATTCCATTACCAGATACTATGAAAAAAGCTGAAAAAGTCATGCGTATGTTCGGTATGAGTAAGCAAGCGGATGAGTTGGTGCTAAAAATGAACCGCGCCGCAGAAGCGGCGGTACCAGAAGCCAAAGCTTTGTTAGTTGACTCAGTGAAAAAAATGAGCGTGACAGATGCCAAAACAATTTTGACTGGTGGCGATGATGCCGCTACCCAATATTTCAAAAAAACTACTTCTGGCCCTATGGCAGAAAAGTTTTTGCCTATTGTTAAAAAAGCTACCGAAAATGTACAACTTGCGCAGCAATATAATAAATTTGCCGAAATGGGCAATAAATTTGGTGTAGTTAAAAAAGACCAAGTGAATTTAGAGCAATACGTTACCCAAAAAACCTTAGATGGTGTGTATTTAATGATGGCAAAAGAAGAGGCCGCCATCCGTAAAGACCCAGTGGGACAAACCAGTAGTTTATTGAAAAAAGTGTTTGGTGCGATAAACAAGTAACTCTAAGTAAGCAATGAGTGCACTATGATTTTCCTATTCGCTTAATAAAGCAGCCACAAAATCCAGCAATGCTGTTATGTCGTATGATGCAACAGCTTTTATAAGAGACTTAGATGAATTGCACTACAAAATTAATAAGTAAATTGACTCTAGTAGTTTGCAGAAGCTAAAATTTACCCTTGGTAAATAAGTCATCAATACAACATAAGGTTAAAATGCGTCGAAAACTAGTGGTTGCCAATTGGAAGATGCATGGCAACTTAGCTTCAAATGAACAGCTTTTTACAGCTTACATTCAAAAATTAACCTCGCTTACCAATATTGATGTTGTGGTTTGTGTACCATATCCATACCTTGCCCAATCGCAGACCTTGTTGAAAAACACTAATATTGCTTGGGGCGCACAAAACCTGAGTAAAGATCCTGTAGGCGCATTTACAGGTGAAGTAAGTGCCACCATGTTGAAGGATTTTGGTGCTAGTTATGTAATTATCGGTCACTCTGAACGTGCAACGGCATATTGTGAGTCAGACGAGAATATTGCTGTGAAATTTATGCAAGCCAAAACCTATGGTTTAACGCCAATTTTGTGTGTAGGTGAAACGCTTATTGAGCGTGAGGCTGGTGTAATGCAAATGGTGGTGGGCAAGCAATTAGATGCCATTATTAACACTTATGGTGCAGGTGTGTTTGCAGATGCTGTGGTGTCTTATGAACCTATTTGGGCAATAGGTACGGGGTTGGCAGCGAGTGATGAACAGGCACAAAGCATGCACGAGTTTATTCGCGGGAAGGTTGCGGCGCTAGATAAATCAGCCGCAACTAGCCTGAAAATCCTTTACGGAGGGAGCGTAAACCCTCAAAATGCGGTACAATTATTAGTTATGCAGGATATTGACGGTGGTCTTATCGGCAAGTGTTCATTAAACGCGCAAGAATTTGAGAAAATATGTCGTGCTGCTGCCTAGTGTGGGCTTAAGGTGCAATTGGCATTAAGGTAAAAAATGGAAAAATTAGTATTAGTAATTCATGTATTAGCTGCATTAGGCGTGATTGGTTTGGTACTTTTACAGCATGGTAAAGGTGCTGATATGGGAGCATCATTCGGTAGCGGTGCATCTGGCAGTTTGTTTGGTGTTACAGGCTCATCTAACTTTATGAGTCGCGCCACTGCAGGTTTTGTGTTGGTATTTTTTACCACTAGTTTGACGCTTGCATATATGTCTAGCCATAAAGCTGGCAGCGGTAGTGTTGTTAAAGCAAATGTGACACAAAGTGCTACA
>JBKJRF010000166.1:0-2573 GCA_046594825.1 Methylotenera sp. | reverse complement strand
AAAGGCGGCTATGCCATGCTGGGCAATGATGATTATTTTTTGCGTATGTTGGCTGCAAAAAAAGACCAAAAATCCATTAATGATTATGTCGCATGGATACTGCATGCCACACAAGCTATCGGGATCAAAGTGGTTAACCCTGGCGGCATTAGCGCATTCAAGTTTAATCAACGCCGGTTAGATTTAGACGAAAATCATAGTTACTACCAAGTTAGCCCACGTGAGATTCTAAAAAGCCTAAGCACAGCCGTGAATCAGTTAGGCATCGCTAAACCTTTGCATGTACATTGCAATAATTTAGGCGCGGCAGGTAATTTTGAAACGACTTTGAATACCATGGGCGCTTCTGATGGTGTGCCTATGCACCTCACGCATATCCAGTTTCATAGTTACGGCACAGAAGGTGATAAAAAATTCTCATCTGCTGCGGCACAAATCTCTGAGGCACTTAATAAAAACAAACACATTACTGCTGATGTGGGGCAAATTCTATTTGGGCAAACTGTCACGGCTTCTGGTGACAGCATGATGCAGCAACTAAACGCCAAACATGCTAACCCAAAAAAATCCGTGATTATGGATATTGAATGTGACGCAGGCTGCGGTGTGGTGCCATTCAAATATCGCGACCAAAATTATGTTAATGCCTTGCAATGGGCAATAGGCTTAGAGATTTTCTTATCAGTCGAAGATCCATGGCGTATTTTCTTAACAACAGACCACCCCAATGGTGCACCGTTTACTAGCTATCCGCACCTGATTCGTTTGTTGATGGACAAAAGCTTCAGGAACGAAGCGTTTGCCAAATTAAATTTAGATGCTCAAGCGATGAGTAATTTAAGCAGTTTGAATCGTGAATATAGTTTATATGAAATTGCCATCATGACCCGCGCAGGCGCTGCAAAACTGATAGGTTTGAATGATAGTGGGCATTTAGCTAACGGCGCTGCGGCTGACATTACCATCTACACTGACCAGCCAGACCGTGAAGCCATGTTTGCCAAGCCAGATTATGTATTTAAAAATGGTGAGCTTGTTGTAAAAGACGGCAAAGTAGTCAAAGTCACTTGGGGTAAAACACATACGGCAAAACCTGCTTTTGATATTGGTGTAGAACAAGACTTAAAACAATACTTTGATAAATACCACACTATTCAATTAGATAACTTCAAGATATCTGATGATGAAATTGCTGAAGATGGTCGCGGTGGTGTCATTACACATCAAGGTCGATCATGATTATTAACGACATCATCATTGATGACACTTTTGCCGAAGCATTCAATATGCGTGGCACGCGGGTACTTATTACTGCGCAAAACCTCAAATGGGCTTATCACGCTGCCAATGCGATGACTGGCTTTGCAACTTCCGTGATTGGCTGCGGCGTAGAGGCTGGCATAGAACGTGAATTATCTGTCGACGAAACACCCGATGGCAGACCTGGTGTCAGTATTTTGATGTTCGCCATGGGCAGCAAAGTATTGATGCAACAACTGGAAACCCGCATGGGGCAATGCATACTGACTTGCCCTACTGCTGCAGCATTTGCAGGCATAGAAAGTGAAGACCAAATTAGCCTAGGTAAACATCTAAGGTTTTTCGGCGATGGCTATCAAACGTCTAAATTGATTTCAGGCAGACGTTACTGGCGCATTCCAGTGATGGATGGCGAATTCCTTACTGAAGAAACCACGGGCATGGTGCGTGCCATTGGCGGTGGTAATTTCTTGATTTTAGCCACATCACAACCTGCTGCCCTGCATGCGGCAGAAACTGCGATTGAAGCGATGAAAAAAATACGCAATGTCATCATGCCTTTCCCTGGCGGCGTTGTGCGTTCTGGCTCTAAAGTAGGTAGCAAATACCCAAAAATGTTTGCTTCAACCAATGATGCGTTTTGCCCTACATTAAAAGGCGCAACCAATACCGAACTTTCACCAGAAATTGAAAGCGTAATGGAAATCGTGATTGATGGCCTGGCTTTTGAAGACATTGCTAAATCCATGCAGGTTGGCATCCAAGCTATATGTGACTTAGGCGAGAACAGCGGTGTGAAACGCATTTCAGCAGGTAATTATGGTGGTAAGTTAGGTCCGCATCATTTTAAATTACACCAAATTATGGGCAAGTCTGCATCATGAACGCGCTCACTTTCACGCTCAAAAAAACGCTGCTACATTCATTAAATTGTGTAGCGCTTACACCAAGTAATTTAGCAAGCAAATCTATCGCTGAAATCGCAAGCACTGCTCTGCAATATGGAAAGACTCAGCTGCGTGTAGATGAGGTATTCGACATTACTGGCAGTGATACTCAAAGTATTCACTTCAAGAACGCTACAAATCGACTAGATTATCTAGGTGCTAATATGGCGTCTGGCAGCATACGCATAGAAGGCAATGTGGGTGCTTATCTTGGCTTTGCTCTGAAACAAGGCGAAATCCATTGCCACGGAAATGCGGAAGCTTTTTCCGCTTGCAACATGGCCGGTGGCTTGCTAAAAATTAACGGCGATACAGGTGATTTTTTAGGCGGGGCTTCTGCTGGATACGTAAAGGAATGCGTGGTGG
>JBKJRF010000143.1:0-7728 GCA_046594825.1 Methylotenera sp. | reverse complement strand
GCCAATATGGGGATCTGCACGCTGAATGACTTCACCATCCAACTCTAGCACCAAGCGCAAAACGCCATGGGCAGCAGGATGCTGTGGACCAAAGTTCATGGTGTAATTTCTAATTTCAGCCATGATGCGCTCCATCATCTCTAATGATTCTAGGCACGTTATTACGATCTTCAATAGAAACGGGCTGATAAATCACGCGCTGCTGTTCAGGGTCATAACGCATTTCTACATTACCAATCATGGGGAAATCTTTACGGAATGGGTGGCCAACAAAGCCATAATCCGTGAGTAATCTACGTAAATCGGGATGATTCTCAAACATCAGGCCATATAGGTCGAACGCTTCACGCTCAAACCAGTTAGCCACTGGCCACAAGTCAACCAATGTTGGCAGAATTGGGAAAGCTTCATTTTGTGCAAACACGCGCAAACGCACACGATGATTAAGTGTGACTGATAGAAAGTGACAGACTACTGCGTAGCGCAATTCACTAAAGTGATTACGTCGCTCAAAATTATTGTCACCATATTCTTGATAATCCACGCCACATAAATCAATTAACTGCTCAAATTTCAAGCTGGCATCATCACGTAATATTTGACACACCGCCAGATAATCTGCCGCGGCACACTCAATAGTAATTTCTTCAAACGCAAGAATTTGCTTTGTGATTTTTGTGCCTAGCGCTGCTTGCAAACTGAGGAGTAATTGATCTAATTTAGCTGACATGTAATTTGCTGGTTTATTTTTTTAGTAGTGACTTATTGAATACCGTCTTAACGAGCAATCGTATTCGTACGTTTAATTTTATTTTGCAATTGAATAATGCCGTAGAGCAGCGCTTCAGCTGTTGGTGGGCAGCCCGGCACATAAACATCTACTGGTACGATGCGATCACAACCGCGAACTACCGCATAGGAGTAATGGTAATAACCACCGCCATTGGCACAAGAACCCATTGAGATTACCCAGCGTGGCTCAGCCATTTGGTCATAAACCTTACGTAGCGCTGGCGCCATTTTATTCACTAGCGTACCGGCAACAATCATCACATCAGATTGACGAGGGCTTGGACGAAACACAATACCAAATCGATCCAAGTCATATCGTGACGCACCTGCGTGCATCATTTCAACTGCACAGCAAGCTAAACCAAACGTCATTGGCCACAGCGACCCTGTACGGGTGTAATTGATGACCGTATCTAATGTTGTGGTAACAAAACCTTTTTCTAAAACACCTTCAATACTCATGACTGGTTTAATCTCACTTTAAGGCCTAGTCCCATTCTAGGGCGCCTTTCATCCATTCGTAAATGAATCCAATAACTAGCACACCTAAAAATATCATCATGGCAATAAAACCAAATAGGCCGATTTCTTTAAGCACAACCGCCCACGGAAATAAAAAAGCTATTTCCAAATCAAACAAAATGAATAGAATAGCTACTAGATAATAGCGCACATCAAATTTCATACGGGCGTCTTCAAACGCCTCAAAACCACATTCATAGGGGGAGTTTTTTGCCGCATCTGGCTTATGAGGAGAAACCAGCCTACCTAACACAAGAGGGCCTACGCCGACCGCTAAGCCCACGAGGATAAACAACAATATCGGAAAGTAATTTTCTAACACTTACTAGCCCCAAACTGAATTACCAAAAATATCAGTTAAAAGTTTAATTGACAATAATGCTTTGTTTTTACAAGATTTGTATTACGTTGTTATTACATTACTGCTTTTACTAGACTAACATTTAGCACTTCTCTAGCCGAATACCTTAGGTCAGTTAAGGCGCTGGTTAATCACTAGTTAATTTACATCAAGCGATATTATAGCCTAATACCTACCAGCCATCAAAAAAATCCAGCCTAAAAAGCTGGATTTTGTTACTGATTAAAATTGAAATTTATTTAAGATGTACTATTACCACTTACCGTCACTGGCTGTACGCGATAATTGCTGGGAAATACATGTTTTAGATTTTCGACTTTTGGCAAATCGTTAATTAAAATATACAAGTGGGTTGGATTGCGCACCAAAAAATCCTGATGGTAGTCTTCAGCTGGGTAAAAGGCTTTGAATGGGTCAACACGAGTGACTATTTCATGCGAGAACGCATGTGATTTGTTCAATTGTTGGATATAAGCCTGAGCTATACTTTTCTGAGTATCGTCAGTATAAAAAATCGCTGATCGATATTGAGTACCAGTATCTGGGCCTTGCCTATTTAGCTTTGTTGGGTCATGCGCCACTGAAAAATAGATTTGCAGCAATTTCCCATAAGAAACCTCTGCAGGATCAAATGTAATCTGCACCGATTCAGCATGACCAGTTGTACCGGTACTAACTTTCTCATAGTCAGCCGTTGACTTGTCACCACCAGAATATCCAGATAAGACTTTTCGTACGCCCTTAACATGTTCAAATACACCCTGCACACCCCAAAAACAGCCTCCAGCAATTACAGCAGTTTGTAGCTTACCCGTCGCTGCTTTTGGTGCATCAAATGCGGGTGGCACAATAACAGTCGGCACCTCGGCAGCATTTATAAACGGTTGCCATAGGATGCATATTGCACCTAATAATAAGGCAAAAAAATACTGGCTGACGGAACGTACCTGCGCAAATAATTGTATTTTTGGAATTAACATAGCGTTCTTCTTTCAATCATAAATGTCGTTAAGCGTGAGGTATGAAACTTAACGCAACCGAGTTCATGCAATAGCGCAAACCAGTTGGTTTGGGACCATCATTAAACACATGACCCAGATGCGCATCGCATACACTACAAGTGACCTCATCGCGCTGCATACCTAAGCTATTATCAACACTCTTAGTAACATTTTGTGGCGATATCGGTTGCCAAAAGCTCGGCCACCCAGTTCCAGACTCAAACTTGGTTTTAGCATCAAATAATGGGGTATCACAACAAATGCAGCGATATATGCCATTTGCATGATTGTTCCAATATTTACCTGTGAACGGCGCTTCCGTTCCTGCATGCCGAGTCACTTGGTAAGATTCGTAAGGCAGCTGGTTATGCCATTCGGTATCGCTTTTGATTACTTTAGGTATCCGCATCATTCCCTCACTTTTTCCAGTAGCTGAAAATTTTTCAATCAATACACCCTGACCTTGCTTAAGCGTAGCAGCCATTGCTCGACCTAACGCTGAATTAACCACTAAGGCAGCCGCACCGTATTTAAGAAAAGTACGTCTAGTTGTTGATACGCTTTCTAACGGCTTGTCTTTCAATTGATTCACTGCTTTCATATTGCCTCCCTATCCTAAAGTAAATGCAAGGCATAAACGCCACAAATAACATACCTATATGTCGGAGGAATAACCTAATCCTTACAGACTGATTGGATAACTACTCAATCCAAGAGTTCTATGGCGTTGAGAATAGTTTTAATTAGGATATTTAAGGTGGTTGAGGGAATCTTTATGTACATGCTGAAGACATGATACTGAAGGGGGCATATAATTATTGCTATAACAACTCAATACAAGCTATCAAGTAAACCAACAAAATTACGGTATGGTAATTAAAATAATACCTGTGTAAAACCAATCAAAATGGACGCAGTTAACGCGTTAAGATAAAGACTATTAATGAGCAATATAACCAGAGTTTCCACTTCCAAACTACCAACAGCGTTTGGAGATTATTTAATACATATCTATCAAGATACCAGAACCTCTATAGAGCATGTGGCATTAGTGATGGGTGATGTCGTTTCACAAGAGAATGTACTGACACGTGTACATTCTGAATGCTTGACTGGTGATATTTTCTCATCGAAACGCTGCGATTGTGGTGAACAATTAACACTTGCCCAACAAATAATCGCAGAACAAGGTACTGGCATCATCATCTATCTGCGTGACCATGAAGGCAGAGGCATTGGCTTGACTAATAAAATTCGGGCATATGCGTTACAAGATGGAGGCCTTGATACAGTTGAAGCTAACGTTGCACTCGGCCTTCCTATAGATAAACGTAGATTTGAAGCTGCCGCTGAAATACTCCGTGATTTAAAGGTAAATTCAATTAGGCTGCTGAGTAATAACCCTGATAAATATAGCGCCTTGAGAGATACAGGCATAGCGGTCAACAGCTTAGTACCATTAAGAACCGACCCTAATGAGGAAAACCATAAATACCTGCAAACCAAACAAGTAAAATTGGGTCATCTTTTGAGTGATTAATCAAAATCAAATCTTAAAGTTAGGTATTAATTACAGCCAAAGTTTTTCATTTACAGCAGGGCTTGATTTCAACCGTTAAGAATATAAGGCACGGATAACAATGTCCACTAACCCTGTAAAAATGTCCACTGCGAAATCTGGGGTAGTTGCGCTTCCTTCCAGCAATAAGCTGGCTCTAATGCTTGCCGGTCTAGCCATGCTTGGGCCATTTTCAGTAGATACTTACCTACCAGCCTTTCCAAATATAGAAGCTTCTTTGGGCGCAAGCCTGATAGAGGTACAGCAAACATTAACGGCGTACATGTTTTCATTTGCCATCATGATTTTATGGCATGGTTCTCTGTCAGATGCTTTTGGTAGACGCAATATCATCTTGATATCACTTGCAGTATTTGCCGTTGCTACTCTAGGCTGTGCAGCGGCTCACAGCGTAGAGTATTTGTGGGCATTTAGAATGCTACAAGGACTATCTGCTGGTGCTGGCGTTGTAGTGGGTAGAGCTATCATCCGCGATGTCTATTCAGATGTCCTTGCAGCTCGGCTACTATCACTTGTTACCATGATATTTTCTATCGCTCCAGCTATCGCACCTATTCTAGGCGGTTGGATAGTCAAACTCTATGATTGGCGTACCATTTTCCTAACGCTATTTGCCTACACAACGTTACTGCTATGGTATTGCTATAAAAAATTACCTGAGACCTTACCAATTGCAAAACGCACGCCATTTAATCCACACTTTTTGGCATTTAGCTACAAGCAAATATTCCGCTCACCCATATTCCAGATGAAGTCTGGTGCAATTGCCTTTAATTTTGCAGGCTTGTTTCTTTACGTAGCGGCAGCACCAGTATTCATTACCAAACAACTTGGTTTAGGACCTGACCAGTTCGCATGGCAATTCATACCAGCGGTTGGCGGCATCTTTTTAGGCGCATTTGCAGCTAACCGCCTTGTCGGCAAAATCTCTATTCCTAAATTAATGTTTATAGGCTACTTTTTCTTAATTGGTGCGGCACTGGCTAATGTTACTTACCACCTCTTTTTCCCACCCGCTATTCCCTGGTCGGTCATTCCTTTATTCTTTTATACGCTTGGCATGTCACTCGTGGCGCCTGTGTTGACATTACTGGTAATGGACTTGTTTCCGAATATTCGCGGCACTGTTGCTTCTTGCCAATCGTTCACCCAAACTATGCTAGGTGCCGTGGTTTCTGGTTTGGTCGCGCCATTCCTTGTGCACTCCGTACTTTGGCTAGCCACTGGACAGCTTGCATTCGCGCTGATAGGACTCTGCTTATGGTTAGGTGGGCGTCATTACCATTACACCCATTTAGCACTCGATCAAACTATTAATGCATGGGAAACCATAGAATAAGCATGTAATCACTAGGCAACTTCACTTTACATTTAGACATCTAAACCAGTTAATGTATTTTGCAGACCCACTGATTTAAAATTGACTTATGGTTGTGATTGATTGATTGCTTTAAGAAGTTGTGTCAAATCAGCGGGCGTTTGTGCCACTGGTTGTGGCCCTTCTATTTTATATTGCGCCCAATCCACTAAATCTCCAACACCCCATGACACCAGCGAGGCCAGTGTGAATACAAGTATGCCACGTGTAAGGCCTTTGGGAATAGACATATCATCCAGATAACGGTGTATATACCAAGCCGAAATGAAAAACACGATGGTGGAGATAATCAGGTTCCACATTGAAGGTAACGTAAACATTTTCAGTTTGCTTTCAGGTTTAAATGTTTAGTAATATTAATTCAAAGTAACAATTTAGAAGATTTATTTTTATTTGGTGAAATCTAATATATTGCTATAGTGATTCAGAGATTATTTTATTGATATTAAAGGACAATGCATGCCGCTAGTAACCATTTCTATACTTAAAGGCAAAAGCCCAGAATATATTAAAGCAATAGCTGATGGGGTTAATTCCGCTGTTATTGAGACTATGGCGTTTCCAGATGATGATCGCTATCAGGTAATTCATCAACTTGATCCTGAGTGCTTACAATTGCAAACCCGAGAAGAAGATCGGGTAATGATGCATCTTGTGATGCGAGCAGGACGCTCAAATAAGTCTAAGCAGGCTTTCTACAAAAAGGTAGTGGAAAATTTATCACATAACCCAGGTATTCAACCTGGAAATGTATTAATTACTATTACTGAGAACCACGACATTGACTGGTCGTTCAGGGATGGCGTTGCACAGTTTGTGGTTTAAATACATAGATCATCAGCAAATGTTGTTGATTTATCCTTAAGATTATCTAGAAATCGAAGCAGCTTGATTCAGAGCTATGTTAGTTAAGTTGTATGAATGCTACCGCTCCATTACATTCCCAATTTGGTAATGAGCCTTACGATAATCATAGGGATAATTTTTCTTCAATTTATTTAACGGATCCTCATAAACTTTATAAGTTACTGCAGCAATTAGAATAGTCACAGATGTATTTACTAAGAACATCATGAGACTGTGATTCTGTTCTATAGAAAATACATGATTAATTATATGTGGGACAAAGGCATGCAATATGTATATGCCGTAACTAATAGTGCCAATATAACTCAGAGAGCGATTTTCTAGCAGCGAGTTAAGCCTTTTAAATCGCCCAGTAAGAATGAGATTAATTAAAAAAGTAAAGACAATACCTTCAAAAAAGTCCATCACTATAATTTTAGGTCTATACCAAATATTTAGTGCATGCAGCATATATGAACCTAGCAGCATCATTAGAGAAAAATAGAATATATATTTTAAAATAATTGGTCGCCGTAATAGTCCTTGAAACTCCCCATTTCGATAGAGCGCAAGAAAAGCTCCAAACCCAAGCGTATCAACACAAAGAGGCAAGTATGAATACATAAATTGATAGCCTAATATAAACCATAGCAATCTTAGTAATGGGGCTAGGATAATAATGAATATCAATAAGTTCGGAAGTTTTTTTCTAGATATAAATAGAACCATAAATGGCCAAAAAAGATAAAACTGCTCCTCTACAGCTAATGACCAAAAGTGAGATGTCGTTGGGTCAATGAGGGGCGGGTAACCTGCTAATGTACCTGTCAATGCACTACTAGTATTGGAAAGATAAAATATATGAAAAACTGCAACCTCCCTGATATTCCCAACATCAAAGATATATGCAAAAAATATTACTGCATAATAGAGAGGGAATATCCTTAAAAATCTCCGGTAATAAAATTGTCGTAATAACAGCAAGGGAGATAAGCCTTCTTTTTCGGCGAGATTTCTAGAGTTTATTAAAATTGAGGTTATTAAGAAGCCACTTAATACGAAAAAAAACCTCACGCCTATTTGTCCCCAAGGCAAAATATCTGCTAAGAATTTAAGACCTCCATTGAACTGGTAATGTGAAATCAGCACGCCAAATACAGATATTGCCCTTAATCCATCTAAAGCTGGTACATAGCGCATTTTTAAACCCTTACAGAGAACCTACATAGACATATTAATGATGGCTTAG
>JBKJRF010000119.1:0-8923 GCA_046594825.1 Methylotenera sp. | reverse complement strand
CTGCTCCATCCCGCGTCCGATTCGACATATGTTGCGTCGAGAGGTGGGACTATAGCAAACCTTGCTATCTACTGCAAGGACATTCGGCGTTTTTATTGTAAATTTCAGAAGAAAATGGCGAGCAGATGACGCTCAAGAAAACGTCTGGCTAAAAATTTAGCCCATTAAGCTACGAACATAGGCGAGGTCATCTTCAGTATCTACGCCAGCAGCAGGCGCATTTTTGCTTATGGCCACCGCTATTTTATAGCCTTGATGCAATACCCGCAGCTGCTCTAAACATTCGTACTGCTCAATGGCGACTGGCCGAATACTGGCATATTGCTTTAAGAACTTTGTACGATAGGCGTAGATACCAATATGACGATAAGCAGGCATATCAGTCGGTAAATCAGCATTAGCAGCGAATACATCTCTCGGATATGGGATAGGCGCTCGGCTAAAATAGAGCGCACAACCTTGCGCATCTAATACTACTTTGACTATATTAGGATTTAAAAAATCTGCTTTGGTATGTATAGCATGGCAAGCTGTTGCCATTACCGCTTGTTGATTATTAGCCAGCGTCGTAGCGACTTCAACAATCAATGAGGCCTCAATCAAGGGTTCATCGCCTTGCACATTGACGACGATAGCGTCATCTTGCCAGCCTTGATGTAAAGCAACCTCAGCAATACGGTCCGTCCCACTTGCATGATTTGCCCTTGTCATCACTGCCTGATGTCCGTGCCTTGCAACTGAGTCTAAAATACGCTCATCATCTGTTGCTACTACAATTTGCTTAGCACCGCTTTGGCTAGCGCGCTCCGCCACCCATACCACCATGGGCTTGCCAGCAATATCTAATAGCGGCTTCCCTGGTAATCTAGTGCTGGCATAACGCGCAGGTATCACGACATAAAATTCAGGCGATTCTATACTTTTTGACAATTCAGTATTCTTTGAAAGGTCCAGATTCAAGTTAAGCAACCTCTTCATCATCCGCCAATTTGCGCGCTTCATCTTCCAGCATGACAGGAATACCGTCTTTAATAGGGTAAGCCAAGCGCGCTGATTTAGAAATAAGCTCGTTAGTTGCTTTATTATAGGTAAGCGGACCCTTGGTAACAGGGCAAACTAAAATCTGTAAAAGTTTTGTATCCATTTTATTTTCTCGCGTTCAATTTGTTCATCACTATAGTTATTAAATCACTATTTATTACAGCATGCACTGGCAATACCCAAAAATTAGGCCGTGCAAACGCATGGCACTTTACTGCATCTTTTTCTGTCATTAGCACAATATCAGCCACTACTGATTCAAAGTCTTGAGATTGAAATGCATGATGATCATCATAACTACGTGCCTGAAAGTTTAAACCTAAATGACGTAGTTGCTGGAAAAAACGTTCTGGATTACCTATACCAGCGATTGCTAAGATTTTTTGATTGAAAAACGCACTGGCATCGCACCGTTTGCTAGTATCTGAGAGATTATAAAAATCGCCTGACTCGAGGTTCATTTGAGTTAATTGCAACCCATCAACCTTTAAATGCTTATTACTGCCTGAAAATTTACCGTTACTTACAATCACATCTACAGTTTTGAGCCTTGCTTGTGATTCGCGTAACGGCCCTGCTGGGAGCAGCGCACCATTACCAAAACCCTTTAAACTATCAAATACGACAATTTCAACCTCACGCTGCAAACAGTAATGCTGCAAACCATCATCACTAATAATGACATCACATTCTGGATGCGCTTGCAGCAAGGCTTGACCTGCTTCAATACGGTTATCACTGACAAACACAGGGCGTTGGGTACGCTTTGCAATTAATACTGGCTCGTCACCCACTTGTTGCGGAGTACTGCTAGCCAATACCGCTTGTACACCTTTCACATTCCCGCCGTAACCGCGACTGATAATGCCAGGCTTATATCCAGCCAACTGAAGCTGCTCTGCAAGCCAAATGACTAGAGGTGTTTTACCCGTACCGCCAACATTGATATTACCAACAATAATAACAGGGACTGGTAAACGTACACTTTTCAACCAGCCTATTTGGTAGAGCAATTTTCTGATGCTAGTAATGCCACCGAAAAGCCAAGACAGTGGGATTAACAAGAGATGCCACAAGCTGTAGTGTTGCCACTGCTTTTGTAGCCAATTAGCCATGATAATTTAAAATGCTAACTAAATTCTTTTCGATACAACTTAGCATAATGGCCATTTTGCTTAATCAACGCTTCGTGCGTGCCACTTTCAACAATCTCCCCTTGCTCCATCACCATTATGCGGTCTGCATTTTCTATGGTACTGAGTCGATGTGCAATGACAATACTGGTGCGATTTTGCATAAGTGTATCTAGTGCGGCTTGTACATGCTGCTCAGATTCAGTATCTAGCGCTGAAGTTGCCTCGTCTAGCAATAAAATCGGCGCATCCTTAAGAATGGCTCGAGCAATTGCTAAACGTTGACGTTGACCGCCAGATAACCTAACACCGCGATCTCCAATTTCGTTTTGCAAACCTGCAGGTAATTGCTCTATGAACTCCCAAGCATGAGCGGCTTTTGCGGCTGCTATGACTTCTGCTTCGGTAGAGTTACGGAGCGACCCGTAAGCAATATTATTAAACACTGTGTCATTAAACAAAATAACATCCTGACTTACTAACGCAAATTGTTGACGTAAGTTTTGTAGGCTTAGCGCACGGACATCCACACCATCCAGCATCACCAAACCCTGTTGTAATTCATAGAAACGCGGCAGCAAATTCACTAGCGTAGTTTTACCGCCACCAGACCTACCCACTAAAGCGATTTTCTCACCTGGCTTAACAATAAAACTCACATTATTTAATGCTGCACGCTTTGCATTGTCATATCGTAGGCCCACGCTACGAAACTCAATTTCACCTTTGGCACGTTGAATTTCTTTACTGCCTTCATCAATCTGCGGTGCCGCATCAATCAAGCTAAATACACTTTGTGCAGCTGCTAAACCCACTTGCAAATCTTCATTCAAGTTGGTTAGGCTTTTTATTGGGGAAATGATCATGAGCAGTGCGCCAATAAAAGCAGCGAACTCACCTGCACTAAATTTACCTACTGAATAATAAACCACAAGCCCTAATGCCAAAGCGGCCAGCACTTCAACAACTAAACTACTTAGGCCAGAAATACGGGCAAGACGTATTTGCATGTGTCGATTCTGACCCAATACACGCGCAAAACGTTGATTTTCATAGTCTGCACCAGCAAAGATTTTCACCATACGCTGGCCAGAAAGTGCTTCCTCTGAAACCTTAGTCATATCACCTACAGATTGTTGTACGAACTTACCTGCAGCACGTACTTTAGGTGTCATTCTTTGCAAATAAAGCGCCATAAAAGGCGCCATCACAATGAATATTAACGTTAATCGCCAATCAAGATAGAGCATGTACCCCACCATCCCTAAAATGGTGAGCGAATCGCGCACCATACTTACGGCCGCATTGGTAGATGCTTTAGCCATTTGCTCAGCATCATAAGTAAGTTTAGAGGTAACTACCCCTACAGAAGTCGCATCAAAAAAGCTCACCGGCAATTTCATTAAACTTGTAAATGCGTCCATACGCAGGTTTTCTACCACGCGCCGTGATACCCAGCGCATGGCAAAGTTAGCAACAAATCCTGATGTCGCTCGTACAACCAATAAGCCGAATAACAGGAATGGTAAATAGCTCACTTGATCTGGATTATGATTAACAAAGCCATCGTCAGTCACATGCTTAATGGTTGCTAAGAAGCCAGTGTTAGTGGCTGACAATACAATCATGGCAATGATACTGCTGGCAAACACCAGCTTGTATCGCCATGCGTACTTGAGCAAACGTAAATATAACAACTTTACGTTTGCTACATGTGGTTGAGATGCTTTTAATGATTTTGATTTCGACATAAATTAACGTCGACTTTGGAATCGAACAGAGTTGATTTTTATTGAATGGAATTGAAAAAAATTAAGAATCTTAAGAGCCCGATTTTGCTTGGGTAGCAAATGTAATGTGCGTGTAACCAGCAATACGAGAAGCTTCCATTACATTTACCACAGATTGATGCGTAGTATTCGCATCTGCATTGATAATGATAGTGGGCTCTTTGCCAGCCGTAGCTGCAGCTTGCAAAGCCGCGCCTATAGCCTCTACAGACTTATCAGCCAAGGCTTTGTTATTGATAGTATATTTACCAGTTGCATCAACACCCACCTCAATCGTTGAAGGTTTTTCTTGCGGCGCATTTGCTTCTGCTGTTGGCAGATTGATCTGTAGTTCACTGGTGCGGGAGAATGTTGCACTGACGACTAAGAAAATAATAATCACCAGCAGCACATCAATCAGCGGCACGAGGTTCATCTCTAGATCTTCATGGCGCTTTCCACGTTGAAAATTCATATGGGTTCCTTTGAATTTGGCTAATAACTAAGTAAACCAGTTACTTGCGCTCACCATGAATAATTTCAACTAACTTAATCGCTTGTTGTTCCATATCAACCAATAAGCCATCTACTTTTGACCGGAAATAGCGATAAGCAATCATTGCTGGCACCGCGACGACAATACCTGCCGCAGTGTTATATAAGGCCACCGAAATACCGCGTGCAAACTGCGCAATATCATGACCAGAGCTTGTGAAGGCACCAAACAACTCCACCATACCAATGACCGTACCTAATAAACCCAGCAAAGGCGCAACGGTTGCAATAGTACCTAGGGTAGAAAGATATTTTTCAAGGGTATGCGCTACGGCGCGACCGGTTTCTTCAATAGCTTCTTTAGTCACTTCACGTGAGCTTTTGCTGCTAGCTAGGGCGCTAGCAAAAACTTGACCTAACAAAGAGTGCTGCTCTAAGCGGCTGATCGTTTCTTTAGTAACGCCGCCCTTAGTGAGCCAAGTTTGTACTTCTGGCAATAAGTTTTTAGGTGCAACAGTACCCTCACGCAATGCAAAAAAGCGTTCGCCTATAATCGCCAATGCTACTACTGATGCAAAGATAAGCGGCCAAATTGGCCAGCCCGCTGCTAAAATGATTTGCCACACAGTGCAACTCCTTAAAATTAGTTGAAATGTCTTTAATGTTAAAAGTTCGCTGTAGAATGCATCAAACTTATCTGAGCGTTACTTTAGCTTGTAGTCAGGTTTTGGGCAAGCTACTACTGCTTTTGATTTGAAAATTTACATGTTCTTACATCATTTACAACGCTAACATATTCCGTTTAACTACTCGCTTACATCTTTATCTTTTGCAAAGTCATCTTGCCAATAACGTTTATATTGACTGCGCCAACTTGTCAGCTTAATTTCATTTTTATGGCTCCTATTATTTACAAAACTGATTTCTAAGGCACCGTCGTAATCAGAGCGATACATCATGCTATTAGCTACTTCATAGCGTTCTACTATTACTGGCTTAGGATGCCCAAAGCGATTTAAGTACCCCGTGGTAAAAACACTGACACTAGGTTGCACGGCGGCAATGAAATCAGGCGTTGAGGAGGTTTTACTGCCGTGATGCGGCACGGTCATCACGTCACTTTTTAGCTTTTCTGCATCTATATTGATTAAATCTCGCTCGGCTTCTTTTTCAATGTCACCAGTAAGTAGCATGCTACCTGCTTGACTAGTAATTTTGAGTACACAACTACGGTTGTTATCTTTTAGCGTCTCATTATCGTGACTTTCAAAAGTAGGATGCAGCATTTCAAATCGCACGTTATCCCAAACCCATGATTGCCCTGTAAAACACGGTATTTTATTTAATGTTGCTGCGGTTTCTATCTCAGGCGTAAATGAGCTATCAAGCCACTTAACTGGCATTAATGCCAGCACGGACGGCATGCCGCCGCTGTGGTCTATATCATTATGGCTCACCACAAAGCCATCTAACTCTTTCACACCCTCAGCATGTAAGAGCGGCACTACGATACGGCTGCCTGCATCACTTTGTTCAGTATATTTTGGCCCTGCGTCATATAACATGGTATGTGTTGCCGTTTGCACTACGACACTTAATCCTTGGCCAACATCTAATACGGTCACTTTCATATCACCCAAGGCTGGTCTGGCTGGAACAATAAGCAACATCGGCAGAAAACCTATGAGCCCTAACCAACGCACAGGAAAACCACGCGGTAGCAAAAGCCACAGAACGCCTAACAATGCAGGTAACAATGTCCAAGTCGCCGGCGCATGTTGTTGCCAAGTAGCCAAAGGCAATTGATTCAGCCATTTAAGCGCAACCATGCAAACATCTAGGGCTTGATACGATAGATTGAGTGGCGTATCAAACGGTAGAAAGCTACCTAACAATGCCAACGGCGTCACCACAAAGCTAATCAACGGTATGGCGAAAGCATTTGCAATGGGCGAGACAATAGAGGTCTGGCCAAACATCACTAACAATAAAGGCAACATACCAATAGTAACTGCCCATTGTGTTTGTAGCGCCGCTTTGAACCAGTGAATTTGGCCTATGCGCGCACCTAGCCCATAACTAAGCATTGCAACAGCACCGAATGACAACCAAAAGCCAGGGGCATTAACAGCCCAAGGATCCAACAGCACTACAATGAATAAAGCCATCGCTAGCACTTGGGAAAGAACCAACTGCCGCTCGGACCACAATGCCATCGCGAACACTAATAGCATATAGAAAGTACGCTGTGACGGCACCGCAAAGCCTGCGATTAACGTATATAGCAAGGCAGTTATCACACCGGCAATAGTCGCCGCTTTACGAGTAGGCAGTTTCATCACAAGTTTGGGGCTACGCCGCCAGCAAAAACTGACCAATCCAAATGCCAAACCCGCTAACATGGTGATATGCAAGCCTGATATAGAGACTAAATGGCTAACGCCTGTGCGTAAAAAAACTTGCCAATCTTCTACCATAATTTGACTATCATCACCCATTACCAATGCTTGAATAACACCAAGATAAGGCTTATTAACTAGCACTTTGGCTATGCGCTGCTTAACCATTTCCCTAACATGCTCAACCACATATTTTGGTTGCCATACAAAATCATCAAGTTTTTTGAGACCAGCTTTACTTTTGATACTGCCCATGGCACGTATATTTTCACTTAACGCCCATGATTCAAAATCAAAACCGTGCGGATTTGCTGTGCCATGGGGTCGCTTTAATCTCACAGAAAGCTGCCAACGCTCGCCTGCTTTGAATTGGTCAGATTGCGCTTCTAATTCTGTTGCATCATTATCTATTGGTAGCTTTTTAGATGTTGAGCCATATTTACTGCCGCCATATTGGCTTACACTGTATTGATTAAGACCAACATGGTGAGGCACAACAGCCTCTTTAGTGATTACTTTTTCCACATCAAACCGAAATCGCGTTCCATGCTCGGTGGCTTCTGGCACACTTGCCACCACACCCACAATCGCTATGGTTTTTTGCTCCCACGCGTGTGGTAGCTCGTCGCTCATGCGCCACAAGGCAAAACTACTGGCCCAACATATGCCGAATAGAAATGCAGCTAAATTCAGTAAAAGGAATCGTAAAAATTTTGGAGTATAAAAAGACGTTGCATTACGCGGATGATATTGAGTAAAAAATATCAGTATTGAAGTAATCAAAGCACACAACAACCAGTAAAAATTTGGCAATTGTGCTAACTGTTGCACGTTCCAAGCACCAAAAACAAACATTAGTGCTGCAAGAATCATGTCTAGGCTAGTAAATAAAAGCTTAAAGCGTCTTAAAGTGCTTGCAACTTACCGTCAACCAACCTGTATTGACGTTGCATTTTTTGCGCTAACTCAGAATCATGTGTCACCACTACCAAGCTTAATTGCTGGGTTTGGTTCATTTCCAACAGCAAATCAAAAACAGCGTGGGCAGTAAGACGATCCAAATTACCTGTAGGCTCATCGGCTAATATACATTGTGGTTGAGTTACCAATGCACGTGCGACTGCAGCACGTTGCCGCTCACCGCCGGAAAGTTCACCAGGCATGTGTTCTAGCCGATGTTTTAAACCGACTTTGGCCAGCGTTTCACTTGCTAATGTAAGCGCTTGCTCGCGCGGCATACGGCGAATAAACAGCGGCATGGCAACATTTTCCAGCGCGGTGAATTCTGGCAATAGATGGTGAAACTGGTATACAAACCCTAATGACTGATTCCTTAAATCACCTTTTCTGGTCTCACTCATGCTTACTAAATCTTGGTTAAGGATGCGCACTTCGCCACTGCTAGGTGCATCCAAGCCACCGAGCAAATGCAATAACGTACTTTTTCCTGAACCTGAAGTACCGACAATCGCCACCTGCTCGCCTGCATGCACACATAAATCAATGCCGTTGAGCACAGCGACGTCTAAACCTTGATAGGTTTTATATAAATCCTTGCAAGAGACTATCTGATTCGAAGCTGAACTATTAGAGACTGAACTATTCACTACATTACTCACCAAATTACTCATAACGTAATGCCTCAGCAGGGTTGATTTTACTGGCGCGCCAGCTAGGGTATAACGTTGCGATCAAACTTAATATAAATGACATCACGATAATAGTAATGACATCTGACCATATCAAGTCTGATGGTAAATCGCTGATGTAATACACATCTTTCGCTAAAAACTGTACGTGAAATAAGCCTTCAATAAATGGAATAATCGTTCCGATATTCAGCGCAATAAAAATACCAAAGAACGCACCGATGACTGTACCAATAATGCCGATTAGCGCACCTTGGATAATAAAAATAATCATAATGCTGCTAGGACTAGCTCCAAACGTGCGCATTATGGCAATATCGGCGCGTTTGTCTGTCACTGCCATCACTAGAGTAGAGACGATATTAAACGCGGCCACTGCCACTATCAACGTTAAGATAATGAACATCACGCGTTTTTCCATTTGCACGGCACGGAAA
>JBKJRF010000145.1:0-3030 GCA_046594825.1 Methylotenera sp. | reverse complement strand
TGTAAAAAAGAAATTACGAGTACGCAAATCTTCAACCTCATGCAGTTTAATCAAGCCATTAACAGCACTACCTATATGCATTTGATGCGTCGTTACGGCTTGATTAAACTGCATGAGGTTGAAGATTTGCGTACTCGTAATTTCTTTTTTACAGGTTGGCCGCATACTACTGCGGTGATACATGAAATAGCAACTGCCAAGCGCTACGCGGTAGATAGCTGGTTTTACGATAATGGCATACCAGCTACCATCGTGCCACTTGAAGTATGGAAATCGGGTTATATTCCTGCTGATAGCCCACTTAACCATACAAGTCACGCACTACAGTCTGAGGAATAGCTATTTACAAGAATCTTAAACATTTAAATCTAATAGTTCAGTTTGATATATAACTATTACTGACTAAATGACTGATTATATGTAAAATTCGGTCTTTGACTTTTGCATAGATTTGATTACACCATGCGCGCCTCACAATTTTTCTTCAACACCCAAAAAGAAGCCCCTAACGATGCTGAATTAGCTAGCCATATCCTTATGATACGAGCAGGGCTTATAAAGCGCTTAGGTTCAGGCCTCTATAGTTGGATGCCCCTTGGCCTGCGTGTGTTACGTAAAGTCGAAGCGATAGTGCGTGATGAAATGAATAAAGCAGGTGCGCTTGAACTGCTAATGCCAGCGGTGCAACCCAAAGAATTATGGGAAGAAACAGGTCGCTGGGCAGTGTTTGGGGCACAGATGCTTAAAATCACGGATAGACATGAGCGTGAATTCTGCTTCGGCCCTACACATGAAGAAGTCATTACTGATATCGCACGTAAAGAAATTCGTAGCTACAAGCAGTTACCACTTAATTTCTACCAAATTCAAACCAAGTTCAGAGACGAGATTCGCCCTCGGTTTGGTGTAATGCGCGCGCGCGAATTCATGATGAAAGATGCGTATTCATTTCATACAAATTTAGAATCGTTAGAACAAACTTATCAAACGATGTTTCAAACATATGGCCGAGTGTTTACTCGGCTTGGCTTGAAATTTCGTGCAGTAAAAGCTGATACAGGTGCAATTGGTGGTGATGGTTCTCACGAGTTTCATGTATTGGCTGACTCTGGTGAAGATGGTTTAGCTTACTGTGATAGTTCTGATTATGCGGCTAACGTGGAGTTGGCAGAGGCTGTAGCACCTGCATCACGCAATACGCCAAAAGAGTTGATGCAGGATGTTGAAACACCTAAACAAACTTCCTGCGAACAAGTGGCCGCACTACTTAATATTGGTTTAGATCGCACTATCAAAGCGATGGCTTTAATCGGCACGCTGGACGATGGTAGTGCACAGTTTAATTTATTGCTGATACGTGGCGACCATCGCTTGAATGAAATTAAAGTGAATAAGCTAGATGGTTTAAAAGAGTTCAGGTTTGCTACAGAAGAGGAAGTGCGTGCTAATTTGAATTGTCCGCCTGGGTTTATTGGGCCCGTGGGCGTCGGCTCACATGTTAAAGTAATTGCAGATAGAACTGTGGCAGCGATGAGCGATTTTGTCTGTGGTGCTAATAAGCCTAAATATCACTTAAGCGGTGTGAGTTTTGGCCGGGATTTACCAGAACCAAGTTTGGTTGCAGATATTCGTAACGTGGTTGAGGGCGACGCTAGCCCGGATGGCAAAGGTACATTGTCACTTTGCCGCGGTATTGAAGTAGGGCATATTTTTCAGTTACGTACCAAGTATTCAGAAGCAATGAATGCAACTTACCTAGATGAAAACGGCCAAACACAAGTCATGGAAATGGGTTGTTATGGTATTGGGGTTTCACGTATAGTCGGTGCAGCTATAGAGCAAGGTAACGATGAACGCGGTATTATTTTCCCAAGTAGCATGGCGCCGTTCATAATAGCTATTTGCCCGATTGGCTATGATAAATCAGAGGCAGTTAAATTAGCAGCCAATAAGCTGCATGATGAATTATTAACTACTGGTATAGATGTATTGCTTGATGATAGGGGTGAGCGTCCAGGTGTCATGTTTGCAGAAGCTGATTTAATGGGAGTGCCACATCGTTTAGTCATCGGTGAGCGTGGCTTAGCGGAAGGAATGGTTGAGTATAAAGCTCGAACTACAGCCGAAGCGCAATCAATCCCATTGACTAACTTAGTTGAATTTGTGCAAAATCTTATTCGTGCTTAAATCATTTCATATTAATTTATTAGTTTTTACTTTGGCTACAGCTTTAACAGCTAGCCTTAGTTACGCAGGCTCGCAGGTTGAAGAGCCGTTATCGAATAGTGTAAAAGCCTTAATGCAACGCAGTATTAGTGATAAAGCCGTGCCTACGCTGACTTTTGATACACCGCAAGAAGGTCAGGCATGGTTGAATGAAATGTCACAACGCCTCAAAAAGAGAATTCCTGATGACCAGTATCGTGCAGATTTATTGCGAACTGTGCACTATGAAGCGACTCGCGCAGGACTAGATCCGCAAATGGTATTGGGCCTCATTCAAGTAGAAAGTGGCTTTAAAAAATACGCATTATCATCGGTTGGCGCGCGTGGTTTTATGCAGGTAATGCCTTTTTGGGTAAATAGCATCGGGAATAAAGAGCATAACCTGTTTCATTTGCGACTTAATTTACGCTATGGTTGTACTATCCTGAGGCACTACATAGATGTTGAACATGGCGATTTGTATCGAGCATTAGGCCGTTACAACGGTAGTTTGGGTCAGCCACAGTATCCAAATTTGGTGCTGGGTGCTTGGCGCAGACAGTGGAATTACCAACCGAACTATGCCGAGTTTGCACCAAAAACGCTAGATCGCGCGCCAAAAAATATCTATAACTAATCTCCTTTCATTAATTGATCCTTCAAGCTTGTATCAACATCTTCTTGCTTTAGTTATCACTTAACTTTCATTTAATTTATGCACTATTAAAGAGAGTTTTGCACTAAAAAGTGGCGCAAAAAAGTTTACATTTTTCTTAAAATCATTCAGTATGCGCTTAGTGTTTATATGATTCAGGGCAAATTAAC
>JBKJRF010000087.1:0-13821 GCA_046594825.1 Methylotenera sp. | reverse complement strand
ATGTTTTTCTGACGCACCATACCGCCGTAAAACAAACCCAAACCAGGTACGCACATCATTAGCACTAATACTGTTGCCACAATCATCCAAGCAATATCGCCTTTATTTGGAACTGGTGCAGGTGCAACAGTAGCTGCCGGAGCCGCTTCTGTTGCAGCTGGAGCCGCTGCCGCCTCTGGAGCTTTTGCCATTTCAGCTGCAGGTGCTGCTTCCGCCGCTGGCGCACTATCTTCAGCATAGGTATTACCAATAAAACTGAAACCTAAGCCTAATGTAGTGACTAAAGCCAGTATCGAGAGTATTTTTTTCATCGTGATCCCCTTATAAAGCTTCGATACCGGTTTCACCGGTACGAATGCGATAAACTTGTTCGAGATTAAAGACAAAAATTTTGCCATCACCAATTTTGCCTGTGGCAGCTGATTTTTCAATCGCGTCCACAACTTGGTCTAGCAAATCATCTTTAATTGCGACTTCTAATTTTACTTTAGGTAAAAAATCTACCACGTACTCAGCACCGCGATACAACTCGGTGTGGCCTTTTTGGCGGCCAAAACCTTTCACTTCAGTCACCGTAATGCCCTGCACGCCAATGGCGGACAGCGCTTCACGAACCTCGTCAAGCTTAAATGGCTTGATAATTGCAGATACAAATTTCATGAGTGCCCCCTAGTGAGTGTAATCATACGGCAGAAGTTAATTAAACAACGGCCGTAATCTTACGAATAATACGTACTAAAAAAATATTAGAACGTTTTTTGAACGAATACTGTGAATTGATCATCACCAATATTATGTTTGTTAATAGTGTATCCAGCATCACGTGCTGTAGTGGCAGTATAGTAACCTCCTAGTACAACACCATTAGCCCAAGTTTTGCTTGCACCAAGTTTATAATCCGTATAGCTGTAAAGTTTATCATTATCAGCCGAACCTGTAACAACAGTGTTTGATTTGCCATCAAACACTTGGCGACCTACGTGGCCCATTACTGTATAACCAGTATCACCAATTGGATAGTTCGCGTTTAGTTCAGCATAGTATGTACCATCGCTGTTTTTAACACCAAAAGTGTCTGTTGCTGAGTAAGAAATTTTAGCCTGTAGCCACTGATAAGAAAGTGCTGCATACAATTCTAGTGTGTATGGATCAACAAAGTTGGTTCCTTTTGCAGCTGCAGTTTTAGTGCCAGGATAAACGTAATTTAATAAACCTACGTCGTAACCAATGCCAGTACTACCGATCGTATTACGAAAACCACCATAGATATCCCATTCCATACTTCCAGAATGCCAGTTACCACCATCTTCTAACCAGTTGATGTTAGATGCCCAAGTACCTGCATACAATCCACTTGAATGTGAATAATCAGCGCCACCCTGTATAGCTGGGCGTTGTGCTGTTTGCGTTAAACCGCGGAATACATACTGACTGTATAAACCAATATTGTAAGTAAATGTATTGGGTGATGCTGGTTCTGCAGCAACTGGAGCTGCAGGCGTGGCTGCATCTTCCGCGAATGATAATGCTGGCATTGCAAGTGCACCTAATACCGCCGTTAGTAATAGTGAATTACGCATGTTGCTAAACTCCTAAAAGTAAAAATGACAAGAAAATATTTAGTATGCAAGCATAAGCAAAGCATGTGCCAACATAATATATGTTTATAATCAATGACATAATCATGTTTTAATTGTTGGGCTCAATTGTATTTGTGCATTAAAACCTGATAAACTGAAATCTAAAATAAGGAAACAGTATGTTTAGTTCAGATAAAATAAATGAAATATCTAATAAAATCAGAGAGATAGTAAGTGGTTCGCCCATTGCCGATGTTGAAAAAAACATTAATGCACTAATAAAGGGCGCGCTCACCAAAATGGAGCTTGTTACGCGTGAGGAGTTTGATATTCAAGCCGAGGTGTTACGTAACACGCGTGAAAAGCTTACTTTGCTAGAGAAAAAACTGATTGAACTAGAGTCTCAAATTAAATAAACAACAATAAAATAAGAATAAATCAATGAGCCAAAAATCATGAGCTTGGCTGTACTCTACAGCCGCGCACTTAGCGGCATGGATGCGCCTGAAGTCATCGTTGAGGTGCATCTTGCCAACGGCCTGCCGAGTTTTACTATTGTGGGCTTACCTGAGGCCGAAGTTAAAGAAAGTAAGGACCGCGTGCGCGCTGCCTTGCAAACTGCACAGTTTGAATTTCCTGCACGGCGCATTACTGTTAACCTTGCCCCCGCGGATTTACCTAAAGAGAGTGGGCGTTACGATTTACCTATTGCATTAGGCATACTGGCGGCTTCTGGGCAGATTCCTACTGAGCCATTAAGCCGCTATGAGTTTGCTGGTGAGTTAGCACTGACCGGTGAGTTGCGTCCGATTCGTGGTGCGCTGGCAATGACTTCCAGCATGAAGCGAGACGTTGTTGATAACAAATTAAATGCCGTGCAACAAAAACGTGCATTTATCTTGCCCCAAAATAGTGCGGCAGAAGCGGCACTAGTTCGCGAGGCGATTATTTATCCCGCCAATTCATTACTCGAAGTTTGTGCGCATTTGAGTGGGCATACCGCACTTAGGCGATTAGAAACTACCGATTATATTTCAGAAGTCACTTACCCAGATTTTAATGATGTTAAAGCGCAAAGCATGGCTAAGCGTGCTTTGGAAATTGCTGCAGCTGGCGGTCATAGTGTGATTATGAGCGGCCCACCTGGCACAGGGAAAAGCATGTTGGCATCGCGCTTTGTAGGTATTTTGCCAACAATGACAGAGACTGAAGCGTTAGAATCAGCCGCGATACAATCTTTGAATGGTAGTTACAAACTAGAAAACTGGAAGCGTAGATCTTATCGGGCGCCGCATCATACTGCCTCTGGTGTAGCCTTAGTGGGTGGTGGAGGTATTCCTCGGCCAGGTGAAATTAGTTTGGCACATCATGGCGTGTTGTTTTTAGATGAATTACCCGAGTTTGATCGTAAGGTTTTAGAGGTATTACGTGAGCCGCTAGAAAGTGGGCGCATCACAATTTCTCGTGCTGCGCGCCAAGCAGATTTCCCGGCAAACTTTCAGCTAATAGCCGCGATGAATCCATGTCCTTACGGTTATCTAGGACATCACAATAATAAATGCCGTTGTACGCCAGACCAAGTGTCGCGCTACAAAGCGAAAATTTCCGGACCCTTGTTGGATAGAATTGACCTGCATATTGAAGTACCTGCACTGAAAGAAGATGAGTTGATTAAATCGAGTGTAAGTGAGCACTCACAGGTTATTAAAGCCCGTGTTGAAAAGGCGCGGGCCAAACAATTGAGCAGACAAAGTAAGCCTAATAATTTGTTGGGCACTAAAGAAATAGATATTCACTGCATTCCAGATGAAGCAGGTTTAAATCTCTTGAAAACGGCTATTGCCCGCCTCAACTTATCAGCAAGAGCCTATCACCGCATATTAAAAGTGGCACGTACCATTTGCGATTTGAGCGATGAAATAAGCATACAGCCTGCACATATTGCTGAAGCTATTCAGTACAGAAGGCATGATGTTTAAGCATCTGGTTCAAGCAATTAGGTTTAAACATTGAGCGTTTAAGCAAATGCTATAATTTGCTATTGAAATAAATTTTATAAAAGCTGTTTATGTCCCAAATAACCCACTCTGCTACTGAAAAAATCCTCCGCGAATTGTTAGCGCAACGTATCTTAATTTTAGATGGTGCGATGGGTACGATGATTCAGCAGTATAAGCTGACAGAGGCAGATTATAGAGGGATGCGTTTTGCAGATTTCGCCGCACCAGCTGGTGAGCGCGAGTTATTTGTAAAAGGTAATAACGAGTTACTTACACTCACTCAACCGCAAGTGATTTCAGAGATTCATGAAAAATATCTAGCAGCGGGTGCGGATATTATTGAAACCAATACTTTTGGAGCAACCACTGTTGCGCAAGACGATTACCACATGGGGCATCTTGCATATGAGATGAACGTAGCCGCCGCAAAGTTAGCAAAAGCTGCCTGTATTAAATATAGTACGCCAGATAAGCCACGTTTTGTTGCAGGTGCGTTAGGCCCAACACCTAAAACTGCCAGCATTTCTCCTGATGTGAATGACCCTGCAGCGCGCAACGTGAGTTTTGACCATTTAGTAGGTGCTTACTTAGAGCAAACGCGAGGCTTGGTTGATGGTGGCGCGGATATTCTAATGGTGGAAACAATTTTTGACACACTCAATTGTAAGGCGGCTTTATTCGCGATTGATACATATTTTGCTGAAACACAAAAGCGTTTACCAATTATGCTTTCAGGCACGGTAACTGATGCTTCAGGTCGTATTTTATCTGGTCAAACTGTGACTGCATTCTGGAATTCAGTGCGTCATGCTAAACCACTTACCATTGGGCTCAATTGTGCTTTAGGCGCCACATTGATGCGTCCTTATGTAGAAGAACTCTCAAAAATCGCTGATACGTTTGTTTGTATTTACCCGAATGCGGGTTTGCCTAATCCAATGTCTGACACAGGCTTTGATGAAACCCCCGATGTAACTTCAAGCCTACTCAAAGAATTTGCGGAAAGTGGCTTTTTGAATATGGCTGGCGGTTGTTGCGGCACCACGCCAGACCACATTCACGCGATTTATAATGAGATAAAATATCTGCCACCACGCATGCCGCCAGTACTGCCGCATACCATGAAGCTTGCTGGCTTAGAACCATTTGTGATTGATGATGATTCGTTATTTGTAAACGTAGGCGAACGTACTAATGTTACCGGTTCAAAAGCTTTTGCACGGTTGATTATTAACGAGCAATACGATGAAGCTCTTACTGTAGCACGCCAGCAAGTTGAAAACGGTGCACAAGTGATTGACATCAACATGGATGAAGGCATGTTAGATGCCATAAAAGCCATGACACATTTCTTGAATTTAATCGCCTCTGAGCCAGATATTGCACGCGTGCCGATTATGATTGATTCGAGCAAATGGAGCGTCATCCAAGCTGGGTTGAAGTGTGTGCAAGGCAAGGCAATTGTCAATTCCATTTCGATGAAAGAAGGCGAAGCGGAGTTCATTCGTCAAGCAACGCTCTGTAAACGCTACGGCGCGGCAGCCATCGTGATGGCGTTTGATGAAAAAGGTCAGGCTGATACCTTTGAGCGCAAGATTGAAATCTGCAAACGTGCTTATGATTTATTAGTAGAAAAAGTAGAATTCCCGCCAGAAGATATCATTTTTGATCCTAATATTTTTGCCATTGCTACAGGGATTGAAGAACATAATAATTACGCGGTAGATTTTATTAATGCCACTCGTTGGATTAAAGAAAACTTACCTTACGCCAAAATTTCAGGGGGCGTTTCTAATGTTAGCTTCAGTTTTAGGGGTAATGACCCGGCACGTGAAGCGATACATACTGTGTTCCTTTATCATGCCATTAAAGCTGGTATGACCATGGGTATCGTCAATGCTGGCATGATGGGTGTGTATGACGACTTAGCACCTGAACTAAAAGAACGTGTAGAAGACGTGGTCTTGAATCGTATTATTGATCCGAGCAACCCATTGGCCGCTACCGAGCGCATGATTGAAATTGCCGGCACGCTAGTTGCAGGCGGTAAAAAGGAAGCCGCAACACTAGAATGGCGTGGTACGGCTGAAGCGCCAATGCCAGTAGAAAAACGCCTGAGTTTCGCCATGGTGCATGGTATTACCGAATTCATAGTAGATGATACTGAAGAGGCGCGGGCTGCAGTTGAGAAAAACGGTGGTAGGCCTATTCATGTGATTGAAGGCCCGCTGATGAACGGTATGAATATCGTTGGTGACTTGTTTGGGCAAGGCAAAATGTTTTTGCCGCAAGTGGTGAAATCCGCCCGTGTGATGAAGTCCGCTGTGGCACATCTGATTCCATTCATTGAAGCTGAAAAAGCCGCCGATGAAAAGCGCACTGGTATTGTCGCTAAACCTAAGGGCAAAATGGTCATCGCTACAGTTAAAGGTGATGTGCATGATATTGGTAAAAATATCGTATCGGTAGTGTTGCAATGTAACAATTTTGAAGTGGTAAACATGGGCGTGATGGTGCCAGCTTCTGAGATTTTGGCTATGGCAAAAGCAGAGAATGCCGATATTATTGGCTTATCTGGCTTGATCACGCCATCGCTTGAAGAGATGGCCCATATTGCCAAAGAAATGCAGCGTGACCCCTACTTCAAGGGCCTAAAAATGCCTTTGTTGATTGGGGGTGCAACTACATCACGTGCGCATACTGCTGTTAAGATTGCGCCACATTATGATGGACCCATTATTTATGTGGCAGATGCATCACGCTCGGTATCAGTCATGCAATCATTACTCACGCCTGAAAGTCGTGATGCCTATATCGCTGAAGTTGCTATCGATTACGAAAAAGCACGCACGCAACACGCCAATAAAAAGGGCACGCCAATGCTCACTATTGCTCAGGCACGTGCAAATAAAGCCAAACTTTCATTTACTGGTGAAAATGCGCCTGTGAAGCCTAAGTTCATTGGTCGACGTGAAATTAAAAATGCAGATTTAAGCATCATCGCGCAATATATCGATTGGACGCCGTTCTTCCAAACTTGGGATTTAGCAGGTTTTTACCCCGCCATTTTGAAAGATGAGGTGGTCGGTGATGCAGCGACCAAGTTATTCGCCGAAGCACAAGCCATGCTGAAAAAAATCGTTGATGGGCGATGGCTGACTGCTAACGGTGTAGTGGCAATGTTTCCTGCTAATACAGTAAATGACGATGATATTGAAATCTACACAGATGACACGCGTAGCCAAGTTGCGTTTACTTACTATGGCATGCGCCAGCAAACAGTGAAGCCAGTGATTGATGGCGTTGCTCGTCCTAACCAGTGTTTAGCAGATTTTATTGCGCCAAAAGGTCAAGAAAATAATACAGTCCCAGATTACATTGGTATGTTTGCAGTAACTGCTGGGTTAGGCATCGAAAAGCATGTGAAAAAATTCGAAGACGCGCACGATGATTATAGTAGCATCATGTTAAAAGCACTTGCGGATAGACTAGCGGAAGCTTTTGCAGAATATATGCACGAACGTGTACGGCTAGATTTTTGGGGTTACGCCGCGAATGAAAGCTTGAGCAAAGAAGCGCTCATTAAAGAACAATATCAAGGAATTCGCCCTGCGCCTGGCTACCCAGCTTGTCCTGACCATACTGTTAAGCCAGATATGTTTAAGGAGTTACAGGCAGAAGCGATTGATATGCAACTTACTGAATCATTTGCTATGAGCCCAGGTGCGGCAGTGTCAGGCTTTTATTTTTCACATGCAGATTCTAAGTATTTTAGTGTCGATAAAATCGGTGAAGACCAGTTGCTAGACATGGCGAATCGTCGAGGTTTAACAAAAGAGTATTTAGAAAGATGGTTAGCGCCTAATCTTTCTTAACGACTATATTAAGAAAATGCATATGTAAAAATAAAAAGTGCTTATAAACTATGTATTTGCTAAAATTAGTTAACTTAACACTTTAGTTTAATATGCATATTCATATCTTAGGTATTTGTGGCACATTCATGGGTGGCATTGCAGTTCTAGCGAAAGCTGAAGGCCACAAAGTCACTGGTTGTGATGCCAATGTTTACCCACCCATGAGCACCCAGCTCGAAGCGCAAGGTATCGAGCTTATTGAAGGTTTTGACCCATCGCAAACTTCGCTGAATCCAGATATTTACGTGATAGGTAATGTGGTGTCGCGTGGTACCCCGTTGATGGAAGAGATTCTTAATCAAGGTTTACCATATATATCAGGGCCCCAGTGGCTGGCCGAGAATGTACTACAAGGTAAGTGGGTATTGGCGGTGGCGGGAACACACGGCAAAACCACCACCTCTTCAATGTTAGCCTGGATTTTGGAATATGCCGGGCTAGCCCCTGGTTTCCTGATTGGTGGCGTGCCACAAAACTTTGAAGTTTCTGCACGTTTACCACAAGCGCCTCAACAAGATGTCAAGAGCATCTCCCCGTTCTTTGTTATTGAAGCGGATGAATATGACACGGCTTTTTTTGATAAACGTTCTAAATTCGTCCATTACCGACCACGCACTGCAGTTTTGAATAATTTGGAGTTTGACCACGCCGATATATTTGAAGACTTGGCTGCAATTGAAAAACAATTCCATCATTTAGTAAGAACTGTTCCGCAAAATGGTTTGATTGTTAGCAATGGTAAAGAAGCAAGTTTGAAAAGAGTGATTAATAAAGGTTGTTGGAGCCCTGTGGAGCAGTTTGGCACAGATGCCGACTGGCAAGCCGCCAATCCGCAAGGTAATGGTAGTTTTGATGTGATATTTGCAGGTAAGACACAAGGGCGAGTGCAGTGGGATTTGCTCGGTGAACATAACCGTATGAATGCCTTGGCTAGCATTGCAGCCGCTAGGCACGTTGGTGTGTCAGTAGAAGTTAGTATTGCGGCACTAGGAGAATTCAAAAACGTAAAACGTCGTATGGAGATACGTGGCGAAGTAAAAGGTGTAACCGTGTATGACGATTTTGCGCATCACCCAACCGCGATTGAAACTACAGTGGCGGGTCTGCGCGCTAAAGTGGGTCATAATGCCCGCATATTAGCGGTGTTGGAGCCACGCTCCAACACCATGAAGTTGGGGGTCATGAAAAACGCCCTGCCCGCTAGCCTAAAAGAAGCAGATTTAGTGTTTTGTTATGGCGCAAACCTAGGTTGGGATGCCGCTGAGGCTCTTGCACCCATAGCCGCTAAAGCCAATGTATACGATGATTTGACAGAAATGATCACAGCAATAACTAAAATAGCTCAATCTGGCGACCAAGTGTTAGTGATGAGTAACGGTGGCTTTGGTGGTGTGCATCAGAAGATACTAGATGCTCTTGAGTTAAAACATGGCTAAAGTACTTAAACAGACTCAAGCTAATGCGTTTATTGCGCCTATGCTCAAGTTGAAATCAATGAGTGTGATGAGTATTGCTATTTGGGTCTCACTGGCAATACATACGGCTGTTCTAAGTATTCATTTTGAACCCGAGCTTAAAAAATTTACCGACAATCTGCCTATTTTAGACGTCATGTTGGTGAATGCTAAAACAAATACTAAGCCAGATAATGCCGATACTTTTGCACAGGCTAATCTAGATCGTGGTGGTAACACTGATCAAAATCGTAAGATGAAAACTGCATTACCTGCATTAAAGCAGCAAACCTCCGAATTCACAGTTAAGCCTATGGCGGAAGCCAAATCTGGGGCAAAAGCCGCGCAACAACTCGCAGAAGAAACACAAGAACAAAAACGCGTGGCAACGCTTGAAAAGGAAGCGCAAGAGTTGATGACACAAATGAAATCATCAACAAAAATAGATTCTCAAACAGTACAAAAAGCTACGGCAAAAGAATCTGATTCTGGTAACCAAGAGTCGCCTAGTAAAGAGCTCAAATTGCATGATCTGACAGCGGCGGCGCTGGAAATGGATCGCTTAGAAGCGCTGATTTCTAAACAAACAGATGACTATCAAAAACGCCCTAAACGCAAATTTATAGGGGCACGAACTAAAGAGTATCGTTATGCGCTTTATGTCGATGCTTGGCGACAAAAGGTCGAGAAAGTAGGTAATCTCAATTACCCTGAAGCCGCTAAAGATCTGAAATTGTACGGTCAATTACAATTGACTGTATCAATTAAAGCTGATGGCAGTATAGAAAACATCGAGTTGAATCGCAGTTCTGGGCATAAAGTATTAGATGAAGCGGCTAAACATATTGTGGAGCTGGCTGCGCCGTATGCAAAATTTCCTGATGATGTACGAAAGGAAATCGATATATTAAGTATTACGAGGACATGGACCTTTACTAAAGAAGACAATCTGGCCACGGGCGAATGATTATGCTTGGAAATCGTAATGTTTTGCGTCAGTTTCGCCACTTATAATCACCATCGTATTAAGAGTACTATGTTCTATTACCCTTCTTGACTACAAAGATTTCGAAGTAGCATTTATGCTTTTAATGAATCACCAATAGATTTAATAATAAGATATTTAAAATGACCAATCACTTTCAGCATCATGTATTTTTTTGTTTAAACCAACGTGAAGATGGTGAGTCTTGCTGTATGGACAAAGGCGCAGAGTCTGCGTTTAATCACATGAAATCACGCGTGAAGAAATTAGGTTTAAATGGTAAGGATAAAGTGCGTATTAACCGTGCGGGTTGTTTTGATCGCTGTGCTGAAGGGCCACTTTTAGTGATTTATCCGCAAGCAATTTGGTATACGTTTGTAGACAATGAGGATATTGATGAGATTATTGATAGCCATCTAGTGAGTGGCAAAGTGGTTGAACGGCTACTCGTTTAGTTGACTATTGAGGTTTGTAACAGATTTAGCTGGAAGCCGAATTTAAAGCGCATTCTATATGCGCTGTAATTTTCTCATTAAGAGAATCTATAGTTTTTTCATCAAGGGCAACAGCGCTGCCATCTCGAACTATCTCGCCCCAATGTGAATTCGGAAAATGCCTGTCATTTTCAAAGCGTGGAATCACATGCCAATGTATATGGGGTGTTTTGTTGCCTAAACTGGCTAAATTGATTTTATCTGGATTGAAAATCTCTCTCAATGCTAATTCAACTGCAAATACCGTCTTCATCATTCGTGCACGTTGAGGTGGTGGTAAGTCACTCATTTCTTTGACATGCGCTAGTAATTCAACGCGGCAATAAGTGGGGTAATCAGCATCGTTCAATAACACTACACGACAAAAGTCATCTTGCCAAAGTAGTGTGTTGGTTTGAGGGGCGCATAGTGCGCAAGCTTCATTTAGACTCACTTTATGAAGCTGCCAACATGCGCTCTAAAGTTAATTTAGCGAGCTTGGCTTCGTGGGCAGGTACTTTGATTTGATTCACAACATTACCTTCAGCCAAGTTCTCTAATGTCCAAGCCAAGTGCTGCGGGTCTATGCGTGCCATAGTGGAGCATTCGCAAACTACATGGCTCATAAACTGTACCAGCTTGCCTTGGGATTTCATGTTGTCAGCCAAGCGATTTACCAGATTCAGTTCAGTACCTACAAGCCATTTAGTATTCGCTGGCGCGTCACTGACTGTTTTTAGAATATATTCAGTAGAACCTACATAATCTGAATTTAAGCACACTTCAAAAGGTGCTTCAGGGTGCGAAATCACGAAGCCATCAGGATGCTCTGTGCGGAATTTGGTGATATTTTGCAAGCGAAACATTTGATGTACTGCACAATGGCCCTTCCAAAGCAGGATTTTTGCATTCTTGATTTGCTCGACGGTTAATCCGCCCATTGGCTGATCTGGATCCCAAATTGGCATTTGCTCAAGTGGAATACCCATTTTATGACCGCTCCAGCGACCTAGGTTTTGGTCTGGGAAAAATAATACTTTTTCTCGTTGCTTAAAGCCCCATTCAATAATCTTTGTAGCGTTGGTGCTTGTGCAAACAATGCCGCCGTGCTCGCCGCAAAATGCTTTTAGGTCTGCAGCTGAGTTAATGTAAGTAATGGGCGTAATCTCAGTATCAAAATCAAGCACTTTATTTAGTTCACGGTAACTACGTTCAACTTTCGCAAGGTTCGCCATGTCAGCCATTGAACAACCTGCGGCAAGATCAGGCAGTACGACAATTTGCTCTGCGCGGCTTAAAATATCCGCCACTTCCGCCATGAAGTGCACGCCTAGGAATACGATGAATTCGGCATCTAAATTTTCCGTGTAGCGCGATAGTTTTAATGAGTCGCCAGTATAGTCGGCATGGCGATATACGCCTTCATTTTGATAATGATGACCTAAAATTACCAAGCTTTCGCCGAGTTTTTCTTTGGCCGCAATAATGCGACGCTGACAGTCTGCATCGTCTACTGCCTGAAAGCGCTCAAATTTGATTGGAATACTTTGCTTGGGCTTATTTAAAATAGTATCTGTTTGCATGATTACAATAACTAATTAACTTCAAATTAATAGTTTACTACGTCCAATTTCTTTAGTTGAAATTACTTAGTGTAGTTTTCTTGGTTTAAGTTTATAAAGTGAGTCCGTGACGCTCACCTAACTTGCGTAATGCCTCAACATTTGTCCACGAAAAAACGCGTTTCGCAGCCTCACGCCAATCTACCCATTCATATCTTACATGCTCATCAGGTGCTAGTTTTATTGGTAAAGTCTTTGGTAACTCTAAGGCAAATAGATGCTCAGTGTTGTGAATTACGCCTGGCGCATAACGATGCCGCCAATGCTCATAAATTTCATATACATTCGACATTTGCCAATCTTGCAAGTTATATTGTATAGCATTTAAGCCAGTTTCTTCATGCACTTCACGAATAGCCGCATGTAGCGGCGTTTCGCCATTTTCTAAACTACCAGTCACAGACTGCCAATAACCTGCCTTATCTGCACGCTCCATAATGAGCACTTGTAAGTCTACCGTGTGAATAAGGATTAACGCTGAGATTGGTGTTTTGAATATAGGCAAATTTATCAATCACTAACGAATTATTTCAGACCTAAATTAGGCGACCTAGTGCCATACGTAAAGATAGATATTTTCTGGCTAGGCTTCAAGTATTGGTTAAATTCTTGGCATTAGTCAAATTTTTGGGCAACTGAAAGACTACACTTTCAATCACACCTTGTAACTCTTGCACACTGTTTGCGCCCAATTCCTGCAATTTTGCAATCACTTCTTGAACTAGGACTTCAGGCGCTGAAGCTCCTGCAGAAACACCAATTTTATTCTTACCAATTAACCATTCAGCTTTTAAATAACTGGCATTATCTACCATATAGGCTTCAATGCCTTGGTGTTCAGCGACTTCACGCAAACGGTTAGAGTTCGAACTATTGGGCGAGCCAACAATAATCACTAAATCGCAATCTCTCGCCATGATTTTTACTGCATCTTGGCGATTTTGCGTGGCGTAACAAATATCATCACTTTTAGGCGCCTGAATCTCAGGAAACCTCGTCTTCAGCGCGGCAATAACCAACGCTGCATCATCTATGGAAAGTGTGGTTTGTGTTACATAGGCAAGTTTAAGCGGATTCTTTACACTGAGCGTTGCCACATCTTCAGGCGTTTCTACCAAATACATGCCTGTGTTAGTTTGGCTGTCATTATTTTCACTTGCTTCACTTTGACCCATAGTACCTTCAACTTCCGGGTGACCTTTGTGGCCTATCATCACAATTTCCATGCTTGCTGCACGCATTTTGGCTACTTCTATATGTACTTTGGTCACTAACGGACAGGTCGCATCATAGGCCGTTAAACCGCGCGCATCAGCCTCAGCGCGAATTGCCTTTGAAACACCATGTGCACTAAAAATCACCGTGCTACCGGTTGGGATCTCATCCAGCTCTTCTACAAATACTGCACCTTTGTTGCGCAATTCATCCACGACAAATTTGTTGTGGACTACTTCGTGACGTACATAAATTGGAGCGCCAAATTTCTCAAGGGCTTGCTCAACAATAATAATTGCGCGATCTACGCCCGCACAAAAGCCGCGCGGATTCGCTAATAAAACATCAATTGCTGGTTTGTTTAAGTCAAGGTCTAACATACACACTTTTTATTCATATAAATTCACTCAAGGTATAATGCGTATATTAACTCAAATTCGGACATGCTTAAAATCAAGGCATACTTAAAAATATGAAAAATATCGCTGATAAAAGCGTAGTTACTAAAAATACAGCTACATTGTTAATTACTTGTCCAGATCGTAAAGGCATCGTGGCAGCAATTGCCGATTTTC
>JBKJRF010000013.1:0-4341 GCA_046594825.1 Methylotenera sp. | reverse complement strand
GAAATCTTTAAAAAAAATAGGCTTGCTTGCGAGTCTATTGCTCACTACTTTGTCTTTAGTGAATTATTCAGCACATGCCAGTTGCGGTGGTGCATTTTGTAATTTAAGTACCGATTGGGACGTGCAAGGTATTGCCAGTAAACCAGGTATACGTTTAGATGTACGTGCAGAATTTATTGATTTAGACCAATTGCGTCACGGAACTGATAAAGCTAAGCCAGCAGGCGAGGTGGATGAGCATGATGAAGTACGTACTATCAATCGTAATCTGTTAACGACGCTAGATTGGAACATCAACCCAACTTGGGGTGTAACCTTCAAGGTGCCACTGGTAAGTCGTGCGCACAAGCATATTTTTAATGCTGACGATGGCTTAGGCGGTACTGACCCTGAAGTTGAAAAATGGAATTTCTCTGGCTTAGGTGATGTGCAAGCCATTGCACGTTACCGCTTTTATTCAGATAAAGACAGCAATGCAGGCCTGCGTTTCGGCCTAAAACTGCCTACGGGCAGTATTCACAAGAGCAATAGTGACGAAGACGCAGAACGTACATTGCAACCAGGTAGTGGCAGCCTAGATACTTTGCTAGGCGCTTATTATAATTACCACACAGGCAACATCGCATGGTTTGCGCAAGGTATGTGGCAGCAAAGTGTACATGAGCGAGATGACTTTATACCTGGCCGGAAATTGAGTGCTGATTTGGGCATGAGTTATAGTGCCACGCCAGACTTAAACTTGCTGCTACAACTTAATCTGCAACATAAAGCTAAAGATAGTGGCGCTAATGCTGAACCTGCAGATTCTGGAGGCCATTCAATCAACTTAAGCCCAGGTTTTAGTTACCGTATTGCATCAGGTACACAAGTGTATGGCTTTCTACAAAAACCCATCTATCAATATGTAAATGGAGCACAGCTGACTGCTGATTGGTCAGTCGCTTTTGGTGTTAATACGGCGTTCTAAACCCGCATTTTTAACAATCCCACATTTATATAAACATTTAGCTTCCAGGTGAGAAATTAACCTGGAAGCTATGCTGATGGCGTTTTACTTTCAAACCTGCTTGGCAATTCATATAGCTTTCCTCCGCGCTGGGGAATGGTGTCACCTGAGGAGTTTGAAAGTGTGAGCATTCTATATGGCCCATTTTCAGCCCTGTATGCTGGAAACTCATTTGGCGGCGTGGTGAATATCAATACTCGCATGCCAGAGAAGTTTGAAGCACATGCGAGTGCGCAGACTTTCATACAAAATTTTGAGTTGTATGGCACTCATAAAACATTGAATGGCAATCATCAAACAGCTTCGGCAGTCAGGGCAGTGCGATTCCGTTTGATACGGGTACTTGTGCTTCTGCCAATGGTTGCAGCTTTTTACAAAACATTGACCATGTATGTACCCGAGGAATTGAATTATCAACTGAATGGCAAGATGTGGGTGTTCATGGCCTAGACTTAATAGCTAATGCGACTTTCACTCATGCTGAGATTTTACGTAATGACGCGAATCCATCTATAGAAGGAAACAATCCATTGCATTCCTAAGCAAATGTTTTAGGCTGTAGCAACTTACCATCAAGGTAATAATCTTACCTAGAGCGTAGCAGCGCGTTATAGTGGTAGCCAATATAATACTTTGGATAATAGCGATGTAAATCCAGATATTTTTGGTGGAACAAGTAAGTTTTTTATTGTGGATGTAAAAGCTAATTATAAATTTGCTAAAAGCTGGACGGCTTCTTTAGGTATAGATAATTTAAATAATTATAAAGCCTATGTGTTTCATCCATAGCCGCAGCGTGCGGGCTATTTACAAATGAAATTTGATTACTGATTTAATTACGGGTTTGGATTATTAGGTGAGTGTGATGAGAGTGAAAGTAATGCGCAATTTTATGATTGCTTTAAGTGTATTTTTTTCTGTGTTGAATGTATTTGCACATGAAGGTCATGAGCAAACTCAACCTAAAGCTGGCAACTTGGCAATCAGTGTGGCGTTTGATGCTGCTGGTAATTTATGGCGTGCGAGTGTGAAAGATGGTTTTGTACAGGTCGATAAAAGTAGTGATAATGGAAAAACCTTTACAAAACCATTATCAATTAACCTTGTGACACAAAAAGTAGCGGCAGAGGGGGAGGCAAGACCAAAAATAGCTTTTGGTCCAGAAGGTAATATCTATCTCACTTGGACAGAAATGTTAGCAAAGCCATTTACGGGTTATATTTGGTTTGCACGTTCTATCAATGGCGGAAAGACTTTTGAAAAGCCTATGATTGTCCATCAAGACCGCGCTGAAATTACACATCGATTTGATGCACTTGATATTGGAACTCATGGCAACATTACTGTACTTTGGGTAGATAAGCGCGATTTAATCTCTACTAAAGCTGCGGGTAAAGCGTATGACAGTGCCGCGATTTATTACGCTGTTTCTACTAATAAAGGTGCAACTTTTAATGTAGAACAAAAACTGGTCGATAGCAGCTGTGAATGTTGCCGTATTGTCACAACCAACAAACCGGATGGTACTGTAGTGGCTATGTGGCGTCATGTGTTTGAAGGTAGTGAACGTGACCATATGATCGCCGAAATCCCTTCTAAACTAAATCAAGTCCCAGTGCTAAAACGCGCTACTTTCGGTCATTGGAAGATAGATGGCTGCCCACATCAAGGGCCAGCCATTGCGACAGGTGGTGAAGGTAAGGATTGGTGGGGTTACCACATGGCGTATTTTGATGGTAACGATACTAAACTTGGGCTTTACTATAGTCGTATGGATGGCGTAGCGTGGGCATCATCACCAGCTAAAAAATTTGGCAACAATGCAAATCAAGCAGGGCATCCTAGTCTGTTAAGCATGGGCGAAAATGTGTGGTTGGTATGGCGTGAATTTGAAGCTAAAAATTACAAAATCGTTGGTATGTATTCAGATGATGGTGGCAGAAGTTGGAATGACCCAAAAGTACTAGCCAATAGCTTAGTCAAAGCTGATTACCCGCAGTTGCTGAGTAAAGGTAAACAGGTATATTTATCTTGGAATACTTTAAGTGACTATCAGCTGATGCCATTGAATTAGTGACCCATTTTTTGTATTTTAAGGGCAACAATTGAAAATTGTAAACTTTGCCCCACCTTGATACTAATCAATCAAAGTTATTAGCTAGTGCCATAAACTCGCTGTGTAACTAGACAAATTAAGGGGATACGAGAATGCGTTTTGATAAACTCACGACTAAATTTCAGCAGGCATTAAGCGATGCGCAAAGCATTGCTGTAGGTGCAGATAACACGGCAATTGAGCCGCAACACTTGTTACTTGCATTGTTGCAAGAAGATAACGGCGGGGCGTCATCATTATTAGCGCGGGCGGGTGTTAATCTTGCACCACTTAAAACCAGCTTAAATACTGCAATTGCCAATTTACCTAAATCCACTGCGCAAAATGGTGAGGTGGCGATTTCGCGCGACCTCAATAATCTACTCAATGTTACTGATAAACTCGCCCAAAAGCGTGGCGATGCTTATATTGCCAGTGAGATGTATTTACTCGCACTCGCTGAAGATAAAGGCGAAACAGGCAAATTGCTTAAACAACATGGCCTGACTAAAACTGCGCTGGAAGCAGCGGTAATGGCTGTGCGTGGTAGTGAGCATGTGAATGACCAAGAAGGTGAAAGTAATCGTGAGTCCTTAAAAAAATACACGGTTGACCTGACTGAACGCGCTAGTTTAGGTAAGTTAGATCCTGTGATTGGCCGTGATGATGAAATCCGCCGGGTCATTCAAGTATTGATGCGCCGTACTAAAAATAATCCTGTACTGATTGGTGAGCCTGGGGTGGGTAAGACCGCCATTGTAGAAGGCTTGGCGCAACGTATTGTGAATGGTGAAGTGCCAGAGTCGCTCAAAGGTAAAAAAGTGTTGTCGCTCGATATGGCGGCTTTATTGGCGGGTGCTAAATATCGTGGTGAGTTCGAAGAGCGCTTAAAAGCAGTGCTGAAAGAACTCTCACAAGATGAAGGCCAAACCATCGTATTTATTGATGAAATTCACACTATGGTAGGCGCCGGTAAAGCAGAAGGCGCGATGGATGCAGGTAATATGTTGAAGCCTGCTTTAGCGCGTGGCGAGCTGCACTGCGTAGGCGCGACCACTTTAGATGAATATCGCAAATATATTGAAAAAGACGCGGCTTTGGAGCGTCGTTTTCAAAAAGTATTGGTAGATGAGCCTACCGTTGAGGCTACTATCGCGATTCTGCGTGGCTTGCAAGAAAAGTATGAATTGCATCACGGTGTTGAGATTACCGACCCTGCGATTGTTGCGGCGGCCGAGCT
>JBKJRF010000125.1:0-8890 GCA_046594825.1 Methylotenera sp. | reverse complement strand
TTATCGTTGAAGGTGTGATGGGATTATATGATGGCACGCCCTCTTCTGCGGATATTGCTGCTCGCTATAACCTGCCAGTGATACTGACTATTGATGCCAGCGGCATGGCGCAGACGTATGGCGCACTTGCTTCTGGTTTGCTAGGTTACCACCCAGCATTAACCTCTGCAGGTGTACTAGCCAACAAAGTAGGCAGCACCGGCCATGCGGATATGCTGCGAGCGAGTCTGCCGTCGCATTTAAGTTGGTTGGGCGCGTTACCTGAGGATGAAGCTTACGCACTGCCAGAGCGCCATCTAGGCCTGTTTAGAGCCGATGAAATTGGAGATTTAGAGGCTCGAATTGAAGCTGCAGCAGTCGCCTTGGCTAATTCCAGCCAGTTGCCCCTGCCGCCAGCAGTCACATTCACCACGCCAGTAACTCCAATATTGCCAAAATTACTGGCAGGTAAAACTATTGCCATTGCACGCGATGCTGCTTTTTGCTTTATTTACCCAGCGAACGTGGATTGTTTGCTTGAGATGGGCGCTACCATTGAATACTTTTCGCCTTTACAAGACAAGTCCTTGCCAGAGGCCAACGCCTACTGGTTACCAGGTGGTTACCCAGAGCTACATCTCAAGGAAATCAGCGAAAATATCGCCATGCATGAGGCAATCCATGCTGCTTTCCATGCAGATAAACCCATCCTAGCCGAATGTGGCGGCATGATGGCATTATCAGAATCTATTAACGAGCAGCCAACATTTGGATTGCTGGCTGGCCATAGCCAAATTAAACCGCGCCTGCAAGGCATAGGGACACAGCACGTCACTCTCTCTGATGGTAAAACTAGTGATATTGAAAAAATTGGCGCACATACTTTTCACTATGGCAAGTTCAACACACCACTGACTGCTAAATTTCAAGCCCTTAGCAAATATGGCACTGGTGAGTCGGTTTATCAGCATGGCAGCATAACCGCGAGTTTCTTGCACTTTTACTTTCCATCAAATCCATTATCAATAGCGACATTATTAGGCTATGCAAAACCATAAATTTTCAGATATTGAAATCGCCGCCGTGTATCGTGCTATCGCTGAGCGACGGGATATGCGGCATTTTTTGCCTACGGCGGTGGCGCCCGAAATACTCACCAAAATTTTGCAAGCAGCGCATCACGCCCCCAGTGTTGGACTAATGCAGCCATGGCGATTTATCAGGATTACCGATACAAACACACGCAATAGCATTCATCAACTGGTAGATAAAGAGCGTGTGAGGACTGCACAAGCGATTGGTGAATATGAAAACACGGCACGCATGGCAGAGTTTTTACGGCTCAAAGTAGAAGGCATTTTAGACTGCGGCGAATTATTAGTAGTGGCCTTGTGCGATAAACGTGAAGGCCATGTTTTTGGACGCAGAACTCTGCCAGAAATGGATATTGCTTCTGTAAGTTGTGCCATTCAAAATATGTGGCTAGCCGCCCGTGCCGAAGGGTTGGGCATGGGATGGGTTTCAATTTTCGACCCGATAGAATTAGGCAAACTACTCAACATGCCTGACGATGCCAAGCCTATTGCCGTGCTATGTTTAGGCCATGTAAGCAGTTTTTACAAAGAACCAATGCTGGTGGAAACTGGTTGGGCAAAAGAAAAACCACTTTGCGACATGGTGATGGAAAATACGTGGGTAAAGAAAAATGAGTCAACCTAGTAAATGAGATACGCTAAACGCATAGTTTGCTTAACCACTGAGCCTACCGAAGTACTTTACTTATTAGGTGAGCAGGATCGCATCGTCGGCATTTCTGGCTACACTACACACCCAGCGATTGCCAGAAAAGAAAAACCGAAGATTTCTGCTTTCACTAGCGCGAAAATCGATAAAATTTTAGCGTTAGAGCCTGACCTAGTGATAGGTTTCTCCAATTTGCAGGCAGATATTGCCGCCTCCCTCATTCGCGCAGGTATTGAGGTACATATATTTAATCAGCGCTCTATAGCACAAGTGCTGAACATGATTGCCACGATAGGCTCACTAGTAGGTGCATCAGATAAAGCGGCCAAACTGATTACAGAACTAGAGCATTTACTTCAACATGCACGGCTCATTGCTAGCCAATTACCCGCAAGACCGAAAGTATATTTTGAAGAGTGGGACGAACCCATGATGTGCAGTATACGTTGGGCAATGGAACTGATCGAGATTGCTGGCGGCGACGATTGTTTTCCTGAACTTTCACATTTTCATAGTGCAAAAGATCGTATTGTCACCGCACAACAAGTAGCAGAACGGCAACCGGATATTATCATCGGCTCATGGTGCGGTAAGAAATTTCAGCCCGAGCAAGTAATAGCACGTGAAGGTTGGAGAGACATCCCTGCAGTTAAAAATGGCTTTGTGCGCGAAATAAAATCGGCAGATATTTTGCAACCTGGGCCATCGCTCATCACACACGGCTTGAAGCAACTACAAGCAATTATTCAAGAGTGGAGTATGCTTAATACTCAACAAAAGCAGTAGGAGTCACTATGTCAGTACATTTAGTTTTAGGTGGTGCCCGCTCAGGTAAAAGTACTTTCGCAGAAAGGCTTGCGTTAGAAAGCGGCCTTGCCGTGAGCTGTATTGCCACCGCGCAAATCTACGATGCCGAATTTGGTGCACGCGTGCAACATCATAAAAATAGACGTCCAGCAGATTGGACACTAGTAGAAGAACCTCATTACCTTGCACAAACACTCACCCGCTTAGCTGCAGAAAATCAATGCCTGATTGTCGACTGCCTAACCTTATGGCTTGCTCAGTGGATATGCCCAGACTGTAATCCGCCGAAAGAATCAAATTGGCAATCAGAACGTGAGGCGGTCTTAACAATATTAGCAAAGCTACCTGGTACTATTATTCTGGTCAGCAACGAAGTAGGCATGGGCATTGTGCCTCTAGGTGAAATAAACCGGCAATTTCAAGACGAACAAGGCAGATTGAATCAAGCAGTAGCAACAGTAGCCAATCAAGTTACTTTTGTAGCAGCTGGTTTACCTTTAAAACTCAAATAACAGTAACCCTAATTGCTACCCAAGTAAGCGTTAAGCTTATTCCAATTTAGGTGTTGTTCTAAACAATCAGCCAAGCGCTCTAACCCTGCCTCACGCAACTGCTGATAATCAAATTGCGTATCGGTATTAGCTAGACCAGCCCAGCTTAACCACGCAGCACAAGATTCAGGATGATCAAACAAGCCATGTAGATAAGTACCCGCAATTAGGTTATCTTGTGAAATAGCGCCTTCTGGCTGACCATTGATGATAAGTGCAGGATTATTTAAAGCTGAACCGCTACTAATGCCCATATGAATTTCATAGCCAGTGACACTCGCGTTAACAAAAGAGAGCTTACCGCTCACTTGAGCAAGGCGCTTTTCTTGTGCTAGCGTGGTTTCCATTTCCAGCCAACCAAAACCAGCACTAGTGCCCGCTTCACCTTCTAATGCATGTGGGTCGTGAATCAGCTGACCCATCATCTGGAATCCACCACAAATACCCAGTACTTTACCGCCATAGCGCAGATGCTTAGTCAGCGCTTGTCTCCAGCCATTGGCTCGAAGATGCTGAAGATCACAGCGTACATTTTTACTGCCAGGCAAAATAATCAAATCCGCAGCAGGTATAGCCTCATTGATTTTAACAAACTTAAAATCTACTTGAGGATGCAGTCTTAGTGCATCAAAATCCGTGTGATTAGATATATGCGGGAGAATTGGGACGATAATGCGGAGTTTGCCTTCACTACTTTTCTCTGGATTTGATTGCGTATAAGGTACGGCGTCTTCGGCTTCTATATGTAAATCGTGCAAATACGGTAGTACACCAAGCACAGGCTTGCCAGTTTCTTTTTCTAGCCAATCCAGCCCTGACTGTAACAAGGCAATGTCACCACGAAAACGATTAATCACAAAACCTACTACACGCGGACGTTCAGTCTCGGACAATAGCGCCAGCGTGCCAACAATATGTGCAAAAACGCCGCCACGGTCTATATCTGCAATAAGAATCACTGGACAATCCACCGCTTCAGCAAAACCCATATTAGCGATATCGCCCTCACGCAGGTTGATTTCTGCTGGGCTGCCTGCGCCTTCTACCACGACATTTTCATATTGGCTGTTAAGCCGTTGGTAAGACTCCAACACGGCGCGCATGGCCGTTGGCTTATAGGCATGATAACCAGTGGCTTCAAGATTGCAGACTACCTTGCCATGAATAATTACTTGGCAGCCTGTATCAGAATTGGGCTTAAGTAACACAGGGTTCATATCGGTATGCGGTGCTAAACCACACGCTTGTGCTTGCACAGCTTGTGCACGACCAATCTCGCCACCATCGGTCGTGACTGCCGAATTCAATGCCATATTCTGTGGCTTGAATGGCACAACCTTGACGCCCCTACGATACAATACACGGCACAGCCCTGCCACCAGCGTACTTTTGCCAGCATCCGAGGTAGTGCCTTGTATCATCAATGTTTTCATACCCTGATTATCTCATAATGCCCTCCATTGCCATTGCTGCAGTGGTGCTGGATTTTATTTTAGGTGAGCCGCGCCATTATCATCCTTTGGTTGGTTTTGGCTGGATTGCAGATAAATTTGAAGCTTGGTTTAACCCTGCAATTATTCAAGGTAAATCTACACAGCGTTTTATTGGTATATTTGCACTGGCTTTGTTGCTTATTCCTTTCATTATGCTGGCATATTGGCTATGTCACATTCAACTCATCAGCATAATTGCCAATACATTATTACTCTACTTTGCTATTGGTCATAAAAGCTTGCACGACCATGCCCGTGCCGTAAGCAGTGCATTGCGTAATCATGATGCCACTTTAGCCAAAATTGCAGCATCTTATATGGTCAGTCGCGATTCGGCCGCAATAGAACCTATCCCTGCCACAGTAGAGTCAATACTTGAAAATGGTAACGATGGCGTGTTTGGCGCGCTGTTCTGGTTTTTTATTGCCGGCGGTACAGGTGCGCTGGCATTTAGGTTAGCGAATACCATGGATGCCATGTGGGGATATAAAACCCCACGCTTTTTCTATTTTGGCTGGGCAGCGGCAAGGCTAGATGACGTGTTGGATTACATTCCCGCGCGGCTTACAGCACTTACTTATGCTGTCCTCGGCAATACCCAGTTAGCATTACGATGCTGGAAAACTCAAGCTCCCGTTTGGGAAAGCCCAAACGCAGGGCCAGTCATGGCAGCTGGTGCTGGTGCACTTAATATCAAGCTTGGTGGCGCGGCGCGCTACCAAGGTGAATGGCATCAGCGCCCACTTCTGGGCGCAGGAGCACATCCTGTTCTCAACGATATTGAACGTGCCCTTACATTGGTCAGGCATGGGGTTTATCTTTGGCTTGTGGCATTTTTAATCCTTACCTATTTTGACCATGTGGCGTCTTATCATGCTTGAACATGGCGGTAATTTAGCTGCAGCAGCCAATCAATACGGTATTCCGATAGAAAAGTGGCTTGATTTATCAACTGGTATCAATCCAAATAACTATCCAACTGCTGACATTCCAGCTTCCATTTGGCAAAAACTACCATTAGATAATGACGGGCTAATTGAAGCAGCTTGCGCCTATTATGATTGCCAATTTGCACTACCCTCTGCTGGCTCGCAGGCTCTCCTACAGGTACTACCACAATTGAGAAAGGCTTCAAAAGTTGCGATGCCCCAATTGATGTATCAAGAGCATGCAAACGCCTGGCTGCGCTATGGGCATGAAGTGATTAAATTTGATGCTTACACAGATGAAAATATCATTAAAACTGTTGATGTTGTTTTATTATGCAACCCCAATAACCCATCTGCAACACAGTTTTTACCATCAGAACTACTTGATTGGTATGCTCAATTAGCCCAACGTGGCGGCTGGCTGATTGTTGATGAAGCTTTTATTGATATGACACCGCAATACAGCATCGCCCAGCACGCATATCTAGAAGGCTTATTTGTACTGCGCTCACTAGGCAAATTTTTTGGCTTGGCGGGCGCCAGAGTCGGTTTCTTGTTAGGTGCAAAGCAGGCACTCATCAACGCACAAGAAGAAATTGGCCCTTGGTCAATTACAGGCCCAAGTCGATTGATTGCCAAACAAGCGTTGATGGATAAAGCATGGCAAGAAAAAATGCGTCTATTACTTCCTGAATGTAGTCAAAGGCTAGCTAAATTACTCACTCAATACGGCTTAGCACCTGCGGCAGGCACCGCGCTGTTTCAATTCACGCCGACTTCGCAAGCCACTGCATGGCAACATCATTTTGCTAAACAAGGTATTTGGGTCCGCCTCTTTAGCGAAGTATCGGCTCTAAGATTTGGTTTGCCCCCAGATGATGGCTGGGAAAGATTGGAAGTAGCACTGGATAATTTCAGTCAAATATGAAAGCCGCAAAACTTCAATTAATGATTCACAAAATGGACTTTAGGTATCTCGTCCTTAAATTCTAATTGCGTAACGCTCGCATAATCAATTGTTATTCTAAACAAGCCTTTTAGCGGCATTTGCAACACCTCGGCAATCAGTGCACGAATCAAACCGCCGTGGGTTACCACTAAAATATTCTTACCATGTGAGTGACTACTTACATCCTCTATAAAAGCTTTAGCACGTAGCTGTAATTGAGTAAATGTTTCGCCATTGGGTGGTGCTAAATTAGCGTAATCATTCGCCCAGACATCAAATATCTCACGCGGAATCGCATCCCATGTATTCATTTCCCAGTCACCAAAATGTAGTTCCTTTAAGCGCGAATCAATTTGTATATCAGTTGCAACAAACCCCAAACTTGCATCAGCACATAGTGCATGTGCAAGCTTATGGCAACGCTGCAAGGGACTTGCATAAATTGCATCAAATTCAAATTTTGACAGTTTAGTTTGCAGCGTTTGCCGTTCGGCATCAAACTGGGCAGACACATCCACATCGCTTTGTCCGTAGCAAATATTGGAAGCAATATCTAATGAGGTATGGCGAACTAAAGTGAGTTTCATAAGCTATGATTTTATTAAGCGACGTTTCATGTACTAGATTTTATTTCAGGCATTTATACTTTTACAAAAAATGCCGCACTCGCTAATAAACCAAGGTAAAAAGCAATCTCGGTCAGTTGCTGCATAGCACCTAAACAATCACCCGTATAGCCACCAATACGCGCTTTAATTTTTGCACTGAACCATAACCATACTATCGCCACTGGCAATAGTGCGGCTAAAAATTTCATCGGCAAGAATGCCATTGGCAGTAATCCAAAAAAAGTGGCAATAGTGAGTTCAGAAATATTTAATTGTGTCGCAAGTGGTTTAGCTTTACCTTCGACCTTTACATAGCTTTGTGTAAACATCACCAACACCGCGCACAAACGGCTAAGTGCATGACCTGCAACTATTGAAACTGGAATTAATGCTGCAGTTTGATAACTAAGCGCCTGATATTTAGTCAGCAATACCATCACCAAACCAATTGCCCCGTAGCTGCCAATGCGTGAATCCACCATAATGGCGAGTACCTGCTCTTTACTCCAGCCACCTCCTAGGCCGTCCACTGCGTCGGCTAAACCATCTTCATGAAACGCACCGGTGAGTACAATGGTCGCGGCCATACTTAATAAAACAGCGATTTCTAGAGGCAATAGAATATCGGCCAACCAAAATATTAGTGCGCCTAAAGCCCCAACAAAAATACCAACTAATGGAAAAAATCGCGTAGATTTATTCAGGTCCGCTTCATCAAAATCGTTAAGGTGAATGGGTATACGTGTGAAAAACATGACTGCAGTTAAAAAATAACGCCATTGTTGCTTGATGATGACATTCATATTGTTTAAATGCTGGCTTGCGAAACGCTGGCAGATTCAAACGATGCCATGGTATTTAAAAAGTTAACTGCCGCCAACACTAATGGATACGCCAATGCGGCACCAGTGCCTTCACCTAAGCGTAAGCCCATGCTAAGCAAGGGTTTCACTTTCAAAAAATCTAGCATTTTTTGATGGCCAAACTCATCAGAACTATGGGTAAATACACAATAATGCAGAATTTCAGGCTGTAATTTCACCGCCACAATTACTGCCGCAGTAGTAATAAAACCATCGATTAACAAGGTGCACTGCTTTTCAGCAGCTTGTAACATGGCACCAACCATCATAGCTATTTCAAAGCCGCCAAAAGTTGCTAATACCTGCATCGCATCCGCTGAATCTAAATGATGCAATGAGATTGCCTGTGCCAAAATATTCGTTTTATGCGCCAATCCAGCATCATCTAAACCAGTACCGCGGCCAACGCACTGCTCAATAGGAAAATTGCACAGCACACTCATCAAACAACTCGCAGATGAAGTATTACCAATGCCCATTTCACCAAAGCCGAAAATATTACATCCATCAGCAATTTGCGCATTCACAATTTCTGCACCGCGATTAAGAGCTTGCTCACATTGAGCTATAGTCATGGCCGGTTCTAATAAATAATTAAGTGTACCCAACGCAATTTTTACGTCTATCAAATCTGCACTCGGCTCAAATTGATAATTCACGCCGCTATCAATCACAAGTAAACGCATATTATTTTGCTTGCTAAATACGTTGATTGCCGCCCCACCCTGCAAAAAATTCAGCACCATTTGCGCAGTCACTGCTTGTGGATATGGGCTCACGCCAGCCGCCACAATACCGTGGTCGCCTGCAAACACTAACATAGTAGGTTGTTTGAGTTGTGGTGTCAGTGTTTGTTGAATTAAGCCTACTTTTAAAGCAAGCTCCTCTAACATACCCAAAGCCCCTAAAGGTTTGGTTTTATTGTTAATCTTATTAGCTAGCTCAGTGCTTAGCGCTTGTAATGGTGG